>JALQYE010000179.1 GCA_023254245.1 Emticicia sp. | reverse complement strand
CTGAAAGCGTATAAGGCTTCAAGAATAAGTTTGGTAATGTACTGCTAAATGAACCAGTTGTGATACCTTGGATAGCTCCACCAACGCTATAATACTGCGATGTGCTGTAAGGGCTTGCAGGCTCACCACTTACCACTGCATACGATGCTCTGAATTTACCATAGCTTAATTTCGATGAGTTTACTAAATCAGTGAAATCGTAGCTCAAAGAAACCGATGGTGTAAAGATACCGTAATTGTCTTTTGGTAAAGTCGAGAACGCATCATAACGGCCCGTAGTAGATAAAATCAACTGATTTTTGTAGTTGAAATCTAATGAGTAGAAAGCCGAATTGGTTTGTTTCTCGCTATAACCATAATCACGGTTGAAAGAAAGAACATTGTATGGACTATAGAAGAACGGGATAACAAATGGGCCGCCACCAACACGAAGCATATCGTATTTGTTTTTACGAGCCGCCGCACCAACAATGGCATCTAATGAAATATCCTTTACTAAATCAAAGCTACCACCTAAAATGGCTTCCGCATTTAATTCAGAAGTAGTAGATTTTGATAAGTCATCTAAACCACCTTTTTGTCCATTTGAGTAGGCTGTTCCAGTTGGAGTTACTTTGAAAGTACCATCATTCAATAAATCGTATCCAAAACGTATTTGTGAGTAGATTTTTTTAGTGATGTCGTATTTTGCTGTCAATGCCGAAAGCATACGCTTGCGTTTTACATCATTTCTATAACGATTTACAACAAACCATGGGTTGGTTACGTAAATATCATCGTTATACTGAATCTCATTGCCGTTATCAGTGCTTGCGTCGTAGCCAGGCATTAATACTGATTGAGCCACGTTGGTTGCCAAGAAGTTAATGTTGTTGGCATTCATTGGGCCATCGCTGAGTTGTGGTTTGTTGGTATTTTTTTCATCAACATAATTTACCATCAAATCAACTTTGAGTTTTTGACCGAATTTTTGAGAACCAGTGAAGTTGGCAGTTTTGCGGTCAAGGCCACTGTTTCTTAGGATTGAATTATTATCCAAATTAGCAAGTGAAAGACGGAAACTTCCATTTTCGTTACCGTTGGCAATGGCTAATGAGTTAGTGATTGAAGAACCCGTACGGTAGAAGTTTTTGATATTATCTTTAACTGCTGAGTATGGGTAGCTTTTACCATCAAATTGAATAGTAGAAGCACCATCTAATTTTTCACCCCAGCTCAACATACCGCTGTTTAAAGCACTAACAGTATTGGCTGGTCTTTTGCCGTTTAAGCCTTGACCATACACATACTGATAATCGGTAAAGTTAATGGCTTGTTCGGCTACTGTATTAAGGTTATAATCAACCGACATTTTACCTTTTTTACCAGATTTGGTCGTAATCAAGATTACGCCATTGGCTGCTCTTGCACCATAAAGGGCCGATGCTGAAGCACCTTTCAATACCGACATACTTTCGATATCGTCAGGGTTCAAGTTCGAGATACCGTCGCCGTTATCTGCACCACCCCACTCACCAGCACTACCTCTTTGCGTATTGTCAATCGGCACACCGTTTAATACGATTAGCGGAGAGCTTGCCGTAAAGCTGGCCATACCTCTCAACAAAATTCTGGCCGAAGAACCCGAACCACCATTGGTACCTGAGATATTCAAACCTGCCACACGACCCGCCATTGAGTAAGCCACGTTAGTTTCACGAGCTTTGGTCATTTGGTCGCCATTTACCGTTGTAACTGCGTAACCAACTTTGCGGGCTTCTTTAGAGATACCTAAGGCCGTTACAACTACTTCGTTGAGTACACCAGCTTCTGGTTTTAAACTTACATTGATAACATTTGAACTACCAACCGTTACGTTAGTAGCAGAAAAGCCAATGTAACTAAATGTTAGTTCGCTTCCTTTAGCAGCCTCAATTGAGTACATTCCTTTATCATCAGAAATGGTACCTTTGGTAGAACCTTTAATTGCCACATTGACACCATAGAGGGGAGACCCTCCATCGTCGGTTACTTTCCCTGTGATTTTCATGTTTTGAGCATAGGCCGAAAACACGAAAAGAGAAAGTATGAAGGCATTGAAAAACTGTCGTAATGTTTTCTTCATACTTGAATTTAAATATTAGGTTAATGAAAAGAATTATGAAACTTTTATTGACATCTAAAATATTAACACACGCATAATTTTTTCTTAATTTTAAATTAACAGAAAACCCACTTGTAGGCACTTTCAAGTACCTGAGATAAGTATAAATAGGCTTATATGCACTAAAAAAGCCCTTTAAACATCGCTTAAAGGGCTTTTTTAAATTTTTTAATAAATAAACAAATATTTGATAATATCTTAATATTGTCTTTGGGGTTTAAGTTCCCAAGACTTCCTTGTATGAGACACTATAATCTTCGGAATATAAACGTTTGTAGTCTTTTGCAAATTTTTCGTAAGAAGTTTTGGCCAATGAGTGTTTTCCGAGTTGAACTAAAGCCCTACATTTCATCGACATTGCGGTTTCGTCAACGGAGTCGAATTTGAAAATATTATCTGCTATTTCGATAATCTCCTCAGCATTTTTACTGATATCAAGTTGCTTAGAATAAGCCAAGTATGTATCAATAACTTTATTGGAGATTTCGCCTTTAAAATCATCGAGCCATTCGTATTCTAAGGTTGTCAGAAATCCGCCCCGATTAATGATTTCGGTTAGTTGACCAATTTGTTGACCATTGATTGTTTTCTTCGAGTTAGTCAGTTTCAAAAACTCAAAGTAATCTAAATACACTTTTTCTGGTTCGAGTGTAATCATCCAGTTTCCAGTATCCTTACCAATAGCTATCGAAGGTAATTGCTCAAAAATGGTCTTTAGTTTTGTAATATTTACTGAGCGATTATTTCTGGCACTGTCGGCGGTTTTATCGAACCACAGTAATTCGTTGAGTTGTTGTGAATTAATACCCTTATTCCATCTGACCGAATGTAAGAGAATATACAGAAACATTTCCTTCAATAGAGGCGTAAACATATTAGTTAGGTCAGTGCCTTTATCGGTAATGAATTGAAAACCGCCAAATAAAAGCACTTTCCCCTTGCTGATAGTTTCGCTGTTAGGTTGAAGCATCGGTTGTTCTTCAACCACTGTTTCTTTCAATGTAATTGCTTCGAGTTGTACATCATTTTTAGCAATTACTGGGTTTTCGGTTGTCGGTTTTTTTCTACGCAAAAAATAATAACCGAGCCCGCCCACCAATAAAAGTGGAAGAATAATGTAAATATTTTTGCTGAAATATTCAGTAAAGGATACCTTATTGGCCTTTATTTCTGCGGGTAGGTTTGATGGTGGGAAGTCAAGTGAATAGATAATTATTTCGGTCGAATCGACTGGCATTCGATTATGAAAGCTCGTTACACAAAATAGCTTTGAGTTGTTTTTATCGAAATAAATATCGGCGTTGCTACTTACGTCTAAAAATTGATAAGGTATTTCTTTAGAAATAGGTTTTATTTCAGGTTTTGAAAGTGACCCTTCAACCAACTGGAGACTCGAATTAAACTTTAACTGGTTATAGATTAGTCCGTAGAAAGTATCGTTTTTATCATGTAAAATTAAAGATGATGCTACCACAAAAGGTGTTTCGGGTACTTTTAAATCATAGATTTTTTTGATAGTGTTTGTTTGCCAGTCGATTTCAAACATATCATAATAATTCTGTGGATTTAAGCCTTGGTCGCCAGTTTTGGAGCCAAAACCACCAAATAAATATGATTTTGTGCTGTTTTTTGTGCCGAGACCAAACATATACCGAGGTGTAATGGTATCGCCTTTTAGGTGCAAATCAGACCAAGTATTGTTTTTGAAAGAATATTTCTGAAAACTGTTTTTGTATTTATATTGCCCGTAGCCACCAATGAGCACCATAGCCGAATCGGTTGGGTATAGGTATCGGTTATGATGCCAATACTCGGTTAGGTTATAGTTTTCGTTGGGTGATATATCCCAACTGTTTTGCGAGGCATCATAATTAAAGACTCTTTTTTCGTTTAGGCGTAGATTTATCAATTTTTTTTGAGAAGGTAGCACGAGGGCCATATCGCCAAATGTAAATTTTTTATGACTTTGTTCCAGAGGTTTACTGCTCAAAGAATCATTTTGCGTATTGAAAAAATAGGTTCTTAGGTCGGTATTAATAATAATTTGGCGTTGATTAGCATCAAATGCAAAACTCGAATTGCCTTTTACTTTTACTCTACCGAGTTGTTTCCATTCGTAGTGTTCTTTCAGTAGCCAATGGGCGTTTTTAGTAAAAGCTTTCTGTTGAGTATTAAAAATATCGGCAGTCGTTGTACCCGAAATTTCTCTCAGCGGCCAATGATGTAGGATTTGTTGGTCAGATTTGAGTGTGATGTTTCGTAAATACATCGGTAGGGCATCGCTCGTCAGAAACTTAGGGTCGGAGCATTCACCAAAGTAAATTTTGAAACAACCTTTTATCTTAGACGATATTTCGCCTGAGCCTAATACTTGATAATCATTAAAGACTTCAATTTTTTTATCTTGAATCGTAATTCTAAACTTACTCCACTTGGTGTAGAGTAAATTAGTGTTGAGTGCTTTTAACTTGATGTCTTTATCGCCAGAAATAACTCTAAAAGCTTGTTGTTTGCCACGTGAATCAGACTGAAACAATAAATCGAGATTTTGGCCTTCGTTGGTAATGATTCTGAATACATACCCAAAATATGATTGAACCTTGGGCTTAAATTTTAGCTCAAAACTTAGTTCAAAATCATTTTTTATGCAGATAGGTTGTTCTTTTCCTATTATTAAGGCGGTGCGTTGGTCGGTAACTACTTCGTGTCCCAAGAATTCAAGGCCATACTCTTGCCCATTGACCCGAATAGCGACTAAAAAGGTCAGGGTTAATAGCAGGGAAATTAATTTTATGGGTATAACGGCTCTTAGCATAGGGTAGTGGTGTGATGATGAACACGGCAATTTAGGCACAAATTTAAAATCCATCCTTCTAAATTCAGAATAATACCAAAATAAAGATTCTTTCATGATTTAGATTTCGTGCTAAATGTACAGTTATAAAACCTCAATCCGAAAGATATTTTGTTTTTGTGTGGTATATATTTACTTTTGATTAGAATGAAAAATTGAGCTAAGAACCCATGAATGCTAAAGATATTTTACTGCACCTACGAATCCCGTTTTCGTTTTTTTTGATGCCAGTCTATTGGTTTGCGATTAGTCAGGCTCCCAATCTTGATAAATCTAAAGCTTTTTGGATATTTATTATTTTACACATATTGGTTTATCCTGCCAGTAATGCCTATAATAGTTATTTCGATAAAGACGAAGGAAGTATTGGTGGACTCGAAAAACCGCCTGCCGTTGATAAAAAACTTTTTTGGGTTTCGTGGGCGATGGATATTTTGGCGGTAATTATAGGTTTTTGGGTAGTTGATTGGGCTTTTGCTCTGATGATTTTTATTTATGGTTTAGTCTCAAAAGCTTATAGCAACGATAGCATTAGATTAAAAAAATACCCGATTTTGAGTTGGTTAGTTGTGGGCTTTTTTCAAGGGGCTTTTACTTATTTCACAATCATTATGGCTTTTGAAAAAAAATTTGAAATCTTAAAACCTCAAATTTTACCTGCCATTATCAGCACGCTAATGCTTTGGGCAGTTTATCCGATGTCTCAGATTTATCAGCACGAAGAAGATGCCAAGCGAGGAGACTCCACCATGAGTATATTATTAGGCATCAATGGAACGTTCGTTTTTACGGCGATTGTCTTTATGCTTGCCTTTGCTGGATTCTTCTATTATTTCACAATCAATAATTTTATAGTTTTATCCATATTTAATCTACCAACGCTCGCTTTTTTTGCTTGGTGGTTTCTGAAAACACTAAAGGATAAAACTCAGGCAAATTTCAAAAATACAATGTGGCTTAATTTGCTTGCCTCGGTATGTTTAAATGGGTTCTACATTTGGTTATGCGTGAAATAAAAACCGAAAGGTTTTAATATTGTTTTAAAAGTAATCTTGATAATACTGTTAGAAATGAAAAAAGGTTGTCAGCAAAGCATACAACCTTTTTGAACCTTCCTCTTTTTTAACCAAAAACTTATAAATGAACGGCTTTGCCACTCAATAATATTATTAGAAAGAATAAGCGTACATGTAAAGCTTATCCTTTAATTCTTTTCTTGCAATGTGTATTCTATTTTTTACGGTACCAATCGGAATACTCAATTTTTGAGCAATTTCGTGATACTTAAAACCCTTGAAGTGCATCATAAACGGCTGACGATACGCTTCATCAAGTGTTTCTACTGCATTATTGATGTCTTCCATCGCAAACGACGAATAAGCATCATTATCAACCAAACTTTCAGTGCTATTGATATAATGAAGATTATCCGTTGTATCAATAAATGTATTCTTTCTTACCATTCTCTGATAGTTCGTAATGAACGTATTTTTCATAATGGTATAAAGCCAAGCCTTTAAGTTTGTGCCATCTGAATATTTATCACGATTCAAAAACGCTTTCATTAGCGTATCCTGTAATAAATCATTGGCATCTTCGTGGTCTTTGGTTAGCCTCATAGCAAAAGGCTTTAATGACTTTGATGTTTTTGATATGGCGTAGTTGAATTCGAGGGCAGTCATAGTTTGTTTATGTTTGTTGATGTAAAGTTAAACAAATAATAATTATGAAAACAAGACTTTGTGTAAATATTTTTTATAAAAATTAAACAAAGTGAAATTAATCACTAAAAATAATTGATTATGTGATATTTTGTACCAAAAAACCTTCTTTTTTTATGTGTGTTAAATTTTGAGATAATTATTATTGTTTAATATAAAATACAAAATGATAAACAATATTTGTTGTGCTTAAATAAAGATATACGCATAAACTATTGATTTAGATTTTTCTAAAGCTGTTTTTTTTATAAATTTGATTGTATAAACTTCTATTCAACAAGTATTATGTTAAAACTCGGATTTGTAAGTGCAATTCTGGCCGATTTTGGCTTTGAACACGTAGTAGATTTTGCATCTAAACACGAATTTTCGTGCTTAGAGATGATGTGTTGGCCAACTGAGGGTGGCGAGACACGTCGTTATGCAGGCGTAACTCACATCAATGTCGATAAACTACACGACCCACATCAGGTGAAGTATATCAAATCATATCTTCACGAAAAAAACATTAGTATTTCGGGTTTAGGTTATTATCCTAACCCCTTAGATGCCGATAAGGCAAAGTCAGAATTTTATATTGAGCATATCAAGAAAGTAATTAGGGCCTGTAATACGCTTGGTGTTCCTGTAATGAATACTTTTATTGGGCGTGACCCTAAGAAGAATATCGAAGATAATTTGAAGATTTTCAAGAAGTTGTGGAAGCCAATTATCGAAACTGCCGAGCAGGAAGGTATCAAGATTGGTATTGAAAATTGCCCGATGTTCTTTACGAATGATGAGTGGCCAGGCGGGAAAAACTTAGCAATTAGCCCAGCAGTTTGGGATAGAATGTTTGAAACTTTTAAAACGCCGCTTTTCGGACTCAACTACGACCCATCGCACATGATTTTCCAGATGATGGACGAAATCAAGCCAATTTATCAGTACAAAGACCGCTTGCATCATATACATTTGAAAGATGTGAAAGTGTACCACGATAAATTGGATAGGGTAGGGATTTTAGCAAATCCGCTTGAATATCATTCGCCAAAACTTCCAGGTTTGGGAGATGTTCGTTGGGGGAAATTCTTTGCTGCACTCACCGACGTGCGTTATCGTGGGCCAGTTGTGATTGAAGTAGAAGACAAAGCCTATGAAGGCAGCCTTGATGATGTTACAAAAGCAATTTTGCAAAGTAGAAACTACATTCGTCAATATTTGCCATAATTTGTAGCACAAGTTTCCAACTTGTTTCATAAAAAAGCCTTCAAAACTACAAATTTTGAAGGCTTTTCATTTATCAAACATTTATCATTCAGCATTAAGCATCATTTAATGCCCTCCGCCCATTGGCACATTTACCTCACCTTCTACCTTTTTAGCCTTGATGAGTAGTGTTGCTCCTGCCGCAATTAATAAAAGTATTCCTGCAAATGAAATTGCCTTACCAGGGTCATTATCTAAGAAGTTCTTCAGGATATAGCCAAAGGAAAGTGTCTGAATCAACATCGGAATCACAATCATCATATTAATAATTCCCATGTAAACACCGTAGCGTTCTTTCGGAATCTCGCCCACAACAATCAAGTACGGAATTCCCATCATACTTGCCCAGCCAATGCCAAAGCCCGTAATGGCAGGGAAGAGTAAATATTTATTTTCAATCATTGGAAAGGCCAAAAAGCCAATTCCTGCTAAAATCAAACAGAAAGCGTGTACGAGTTTTGGTGAGTATTTTTTTGCAAAATAAACCAAACTAAATGCCACCAAAAACATGACAATGTTATACCAGCCATTTACCAAACCAGTCCAACTAACTGCCTCATTATAAACTGGATTATCTTGATAAGTCGTTGTTTTCCAAACCGATTGAGCAATACTTTTGGAAGAATTCTGCCAATAACAAAACAAAGCGTACCATTGAAACAGGTAAACTAAAGCCAGCTGCCACATTACTTTTGGCATTTCTCGAATAGCATTTGGAATATCAACAAATGGCGTGAGAATACTCATGGGTGTTGCTCTCATTTCAGCTAATTCTTCTTCGCTTGGTGGAATTTCGGCGGTGGTTCGCATACTCCACCAAACTGAGCCAATTGAGCAAACAGCCCCCAAAAAGAACGAAGCATATACCCACGTAGGTAAAGAGCCAGTAGTACCTAAAAATATCAGCGGAAATATAAAAATCGAAAGATTTACTAAAGTTTGCCCCAAACCCGTAAAAAAGCTTTGTGCCTGAAAGCCCGTAGGTTGCTGCGAAGCATCGAGTTTATCGGCAATAAATGCTCGGTAAGGCTCCATGGCAGTGTTGTTGCCTACATCCAAAATCCAGAGAAGGCCAGCGGCCATCCAGAGTGAGCTACTAAATGGGTAAAGAAAGAGTGCCAAACTACACATCAAAGCTCCCACAAAGAAGTAAGGTTTACGACGACCAAAACGTGGCGACCAAGTT
>JALQYE010000178.1 GCA_023254245.1 Emticicia sp. | reverse complement strand
ATATGTGGAATCGGTGCAAATTGCAGCCTAATATCAGTAGAGTTTAGTTTTCCATCAAAGTATGTACCCCAACTGTGGTCAACAACTAAATTAAGGATTTTTGAGGGGTCAGAACTCGCAAAAATTTGATGGCGAACATAATTAAAATCACCCACGTTGATTGTTACTCCTAAGGGTTGGAAGGGTTCGGTCAAGCGTTGGAAAGTTGGATTAACCAAATACCCGAAAAAACCACCATTCTGGAAGTTAAACCATATAGGGTTAATATTGATTTGGCGTTCTATCAATTGCCCCGTTGAGGCTTGGTGATAAAACTCGGTCATAATTCCTGGCTCAAATGCACGAATATACTTTTTAGGCAACCATTTTCCACGATTATATATAAAAATACCAGGTGTTGTGCCAATCACATCAGTACGAGAAACAAAACCCATTTCGGGATTATAATTTTTTGTCACGACCGACTGAGTCCACCAAACCTTAAATTGATTATTGGTAAAGAAATACTGAGCAAAACCCGAAAAACCCTGCTGACCAGTATTGGTGGTTTTTGAATAAGTAGCCATGGCATTGACTGAATGTGATTGATTCAAACGAAAGAATCCATCAACTGTACCCACGATATTCGAACCATCGGGGCGATTTTTAACTGTTAAAAGGCCACCAATACGGCTTTGTTCGCCGAAATTCTCAGAGAAACGTCCTACAAAAAAGTTCGTAGCTGGCGTATCGCCTACACCACGCTGACGCATAGCAATTACACCAAAATTTCGTTTCAACGAACGATACACAAAACGCCCACCTGCATCAATCGGAATCGGTCGGTTATTATCATCTAAGCCAATTCTTCTACTAAAAAAAGGTTGTACACGCATCGTTCCACCCGAAAAATCATCATTTGGGCCAACGCCTACACCAAAAAGTGAGGCATTTTCAAGAAAAAACTGACGCCTTTCAGGAAAAAACACCGAAAAACGAGTTACGTTATTTACTTGTCGGTCGGCATCGGCTTGGGCAAAATCAGTATTTGTAGTCAGGTCTAAAACAGCATTAGAGTTGATTGCCCATTTCAATTCACCCCCTAATTTAAAATTCGTTTCGGTTGGTTTTGGTACTTTCTGACCACTGTAATGGTCAAATGATGTCAAAAAATAAGGTTGGATTCTGATATTGGTTGATGGAGGTGGTGGTTGAAGATTTTTCAATTCACCCGCATAAGTCATACGTAAATTTGAAAAAATTCGAGGATACGGCGAAAAAGCGGTTTGCTCATTGCTCATTCGACGACTACGAAAAATATTAAAACCCCATGTATGTAGACTGTCCAATGTTTTCGGGTATCGCAATGTTTGCCACGGAATAGCCATCTCAGCTACCCAACCTGAATCGGTTCGAGAAGTGCGAACACGCCAAAGGCCATCCCAATCAACATCGTAGTAGAGGTCATCAAACGAAAGTAAATCTCGCTGCACGCCATACGGATTTGTTACCAAAACCATGGCATTGCGTTTATCATTAAAACCATCAAACGATAAGGCCACCATATCATGCTGACGAAAGCTAAAATCTCGCTTAAAGTCAGTGGCACGAATGGCTTTTTTGCCCAGAGAGTCTTTCGCAAAAATACCAAAATACAAGTATTGTTTATTGTAAAGCACCTTTACTTCGGTGTCTTGGGTAGGTCTTTTGCCTTGAAATGGCTCTATCTGAATAAAACCCGAAGTTGGTTTTACTTTTCGCCATTCGGCATCATTCATTACTCCATCAATGCGTAGTGAAGTACCAATCGGTAAAGCTTCAATTTTTTTCTTAATCGAATCTGGCTCAAAAATATTGGCATCTTGAGCAAAGGCTATAGAGTTGGTGGCTACTAAAAAAAAGAGGAGTAGTTTTCTTGTCATTTGAAATATGCTTTTTCACTACAAAACTAATTAAAAATTTTAATCTGAATTTTATTGTTGTGCCAAATGTTTCTTTCACAAGCAATTTTATAATTTTGCAGTCCGTTTGAAGATTTAAAGTCTAAATTATTGCTCGGGCGACCCAGTCGTAAATCAAAAATCGTAAATCAAGACAGATGTTAGTTAATATTTTCAAATCAAAAATCCACCGAGTGAAAGTCACTCAAGCAGAACTCAACTACGTAGGAAGCATAACCATCGACGAAGATTTACTTGATGCCGCTGGTATCATGGAAAACGAACGTGTACAAGTAGTAAATAATAATAACGGTGAGCGTTTAGAAACTTACGCTATCAAAGGCAAGCGTGGCTCGGGTATTATTTGCCTCAATGGTGCAGCTGCTCGCAAAGCCGAAGTGGGCGATATTGTGATTATTATTTCGTACGCTTGGATGACCCAAGAAGAAGCTAAAACCCACAAACCAATGATTGTTTTTCCTGACGAAAACAACTTGGTAGTGAAATGATTGTAACACAATTCTCCTGAATTGTGTAGCTTAATATATTGTAATAATGCTCAGTCAAGGCGACAGCTTACAAAGCTGTCCTACATTAATAAATGAAAAAAGCACTCCAGTACCTTATATCGCTAACAGTTGCCGCTGTTTTAGTATGGTTTACATTTAAAGACATCGACCTAAATACGCTTTGGGAAAAGATAAAACAAGCTGATTATCGCTGGGTGGCACTTTCGGCCGTATTGGCTTTGGTGGCACATTGGAGCAGAGCGTATCGTTGGGTGCTGATGCTCGAACCAATGGGCTATAGACCATCGGTATTTCGTACAACTTTGGCAGTATTGGTAGGCTACGGAGCAAACCTAATCTTCCCACGGGCGGGTGAAGTCGCTCGTTGTGGAACGTTGAATAAATTAGAAGATATTCCGTTTGAAAAATCATTTGGGGCAGTAATTGCCGAGCGTTTAATTGATGTTTTAGTACTTTTGATTCTCATTTTCTTAAACCTCATTCTCGAATTCGACCGACTCAAAGAAGTTTTCCTCAATTTCTTTGGCGAAAAATTCAAGAATCCGTTATTGCTCGGAAGTTATGCTTTAGTGGGTGTTAGTTTATTGGTAGCTGCATATTTTTTATTCAAGAAAAATCAAGCAAAAATCGAGCAAAATGCTTTCTATCAAAAAATAGCTAAGATTATCGGAGGCTTTGCCAGTGGATTTTTGAGCGTTCGGAACTTAAAAAATCCAGCTGCATTTTTATTTCATACTGCACTTATTTGGGTTATGTATTTTATCATGACTTATGTATTGTTCTTTGCCTTGCCCGAAACTGCCAATCTTTCGCCAATCGCTGCCCTGACCATTTTTGTTATGGGAACAATTGGCATGGCTGCTCCTACGCAAGGAGGAATTGGAAGCTATCATTTTCTGGTAGGGAGCATCGTAGTTCTTTATGGGCTTTCGCAACAAGATGGTATTACGCTTGCTACATTCCTACACGCTATGCAGGGAATGGTATTTGTGGCCCTATTTGGCATTATTGCCTTTATATTAACATTGATTTTGCCGAAGAAAGAAGTTAGGAATTAGGTTTTAGGACTTGGATAAAAAAACTAATTTCTGAAACTTATATCTTGAAATACAAAACCTAATTCCTACAACCTGTCACCTAATTCCTAAAAAAATGACCGAATCAAAAATATTAAGTCTAACAGAAGCCAAACAACAAATCGAACAATGGCAATCTGAGGGTAAAAAAATCGTTTTTACTAATGGATGCTTCGACATTGTGCATCTCGGACACATTGATTACCTCGAAAAAGCCAGGCATTTAGGTGATAAACTCGTACTTGGCTTAAATACAGATGCTTCCGTAAAAAGATTAAAAGGAGAAAGTCGCCCTGTGATAAACGAATACGCACGTTCACGTATGATGGCGGCAATGAGTTTTATTGATGCTGTCATTTTGTTCGATGAACCAACACCAAAAGAGTTAATCGAGACACTTTGTCCGAATATTTTGGTCAAAGGAGACGATTATACGGTCGAAAACATCGTTGGTTCAGATTTTGTGATAGCCAATGGAGGCGAGGTAAAAACCATTTCATTGGTGAAAGGTTATTCAACCAGCTCAATTATTCAGAAAATAAAAGAAAATTATTAGTCGATAGACAAAAAGGTTTTAACAAAAACACAAAAATTATGATAATAATTATTGGTATCGTCTTTATGGTACTGGGTATGATAGTATCAGGACGTTTGAAAAGTAAATTTGCTCAATACTCTCAAATACGTTTACGTAATGGCATGACAGGAGCAGAAATAGCTCAACGAATGCTACATGACAACGGAATTTATGATGTAAGAATCACGCAAGTAGAAGGCCAATTAACTGACCACTACAACCCACTCGATAAAACCGTAAACCTCAGCTATGATGTTTATACGGGTGCAAGTGCTGCGTCGGCAGCGGTAGCGGCTCACGAGTGCGGTCACGCCGTACAACATGCCATGGCGTATGCTCCACTAAAGATGCGTTCGGCCTTAGTACCAGCCGTTAATGTTGCCACAAATGTCATGAACTTTGCGAATATGTTTTTGATGTTTGGTGGCGTATATATGATTTCTCGTGGTAGTTCGTTTGGTAATCTCTTATTGATGGTTTTAATCGTAGCGAATGCTGCGTTGGCCATATTCTCGCTCATTACATTACCCGTAGAATACGATGCAAGTAACCGTGCTTTGAAATGGATGGAAGCAAAAGCTATCGTAACCACTGGTGAACACGATATGGCCAAAGATGCTCTTAAATGGGCGGCTTTGACTTACGTAGTTGCAGCAGCAGGTGCGGTGGCAAACTTACTTTATTATTTAAGTATTTTCTTAGGTAGAAGAGACGACTAAACCTTTCCGATGATTCGGGAGAATTGTTCTACATAACCACTAATTTAACAAGGAATTTTGTTGAATTAGTGGTTTTTTGTTGTAAATTCGTACTTATAAATTTCTGGTAGTGTAATAAAATGTATGATGATTTTGTGAAGAAAGGCAATGAAGCGTAACTTTGGTAAATGTGTCTAATAAATATCAAACGGGGCCGCCCAGCGGTAAACTGCCCTCATTGCCATTCTACAAAAGTCGTTAAAAATGGCCAAAAACGGACAGGAATGCAGAATTTTTTATGCAAATCCTGTGGTAAACAATTTCAATGGGAATATTTTTATCAAGGGGCAAACCCGATGGTAAAATTTCGAATTAAGATCGGACCGCCGAAGCGGTTCTTTACTTCATGGTAGTGGTATTCGAGATTGTTATAAAGTGTTTGGGGTAAGTCCACAAACCACTATAAACCTCATACTTTCGGAAGGGAAAAAGGTAAAAATCCTTCCACAACAAAAGTATTATGAACGTCTTGAAATCGATGAAATGTATTCTTTTGTAAGTAAAAAAGCTAAAAAAGTTTGGATTTTCTATGCTTATGCCCCTGAAACAAAAGAAATTTTGGCTGTAACAATGGGTAAACGAAGTAAGAAGCAACTAAAAAATTTAATGGTACAGATTAAGAACCTTCATATTGAAATTGGTTTTTATTGTACTGATAAATTTGAGGCTTTTAAAGAGACTTTTCCTTATTTTAACCATATAATTGGAAAAAAATTTACGAGGAATATCGAAGGAATTAATACTCTTATTCGTTCAAAAATTGCCAGATTTCATCGACGAACTACCAAGTTTTCAAAGAAACTAACTGTCCAATGGTTTTTGATGAAATTATTCATCTTTTATTTCAATCAAATGCCATCATACATTTAAATACATAACCAAAATAGTTTAAAATAAATAGAAAAATAAACTTATAATAACAAAAAAAACACAATAAATGGATTTAAATCTATCTATTTATGTATATTTGTAAAAATAGATAATTTTATGAGCAATTTAAGTCTTATTCCTATAGAAAAAATAATAGAGCGGTTACGATATGAAAACCCTTGGTGGATAAATAAACACATACCAGAGGTATATAATTCTATGGCAGAAAGGTTATACTTCAAATTATTTTACCCTTATGTTAAAGAAAATCATGTACGTAGGGCTTTGGTTCTTATGGGACCACGACGTGTGGGAAAAACCGTAATGCTATTTCATAGTATAAAGCAATTGTTAATGGAAAATGTAAATCCACAAAAAATATTCTTTATTGGTATAGATAACCCTATTTATGTGCATTTAAGTTTAGAAGATATTTTAATCCTCTGCAAAAAATCACTTAATCAAGTCAACTTAGATGGTTGCTACATTTTTTTTGATGAAATACAATACCTTAAAGATTGGGAACGCCATCTCAAAGTTTTAGTAGATTCTTACCCTGATACCAAATTTATTGTATCTGGCTCGGCTGCTGCTGCTTTAAAATGGCATAGCACCGAAAGTGGTGCGGGTAGATTTACCGATTTCATGTTGCCACCTCTTACTTTTCAAGAGTATATTCATCTTAAAAATATGAATCATCTTATTTATGATGGAAACATTATATATGGAGAAAAACAAATGCCATACTGTCTTACGCACGATGTAAAAGCACTCAATAAAGAATTTATTCATTATTTAAACTTTGGAGGTTACCCTGAAGTTGTACTATCTGAAAAAATACAAAGCGATATGGGCAGATATGTCAAAAATGACATCGTGGACAAAGTGCTTTTGAGAGATTTACCAAATTTATACGGTATAAAAGATGTACAAGAGTTAAACCGTTTCTTTACTTACATTGCTTATAACACAGGTAACGAATTTTCGTATGAAACAATGAGTAGAGAAAGTGGAATACAAAAAGATACACTAAAGAAATACTTAGAATACTTAGAAGCTGCATTTTTGATAAAGGTATTAAATAAAGTAGATGTAAATGCTAAACGTCTAAAAAGAGTTACGAGCTTTAAAGTATATTTAACTAATCCATCATTACGCACAGCTTTATTTTCCCCCATTTCCGAAACCGATAGTGAGATGGGAAATATGGTAGAAACAGCAGTACTATCACAATGGATGCATCGTGAAAAATTAGATTTAACTTATGCCCGTTGGAGAGAAGGAAGAAGCGAGGGTGAGGTGGATTTGGTTTTGGTGGATGACAAGAAATTTAAACCTGTATGGGGAGTAGAAATAAAATGGAGTAACCGCTATTTTGAAAAACCAAATGAACTTAAAAGTTTGATTCAATTTTGTCAAACTAACAATTTTCAAAATGCTTTAGTAACTTCAATTGACCAAACAGGAGTTAAGAAATTAGAAAATCTTTCATTTTCATTTTTACCAGCCTCTATTTACAGCTATAACATTGGTGATATTACCTTAAAAATGAAAAATAGCAATTAACCAATAAGTTTTAGTTATACAAATTCAATCTCCCATCAGACTGAATATAAAATCAAATCCATCTAAAGCCGTAGGCTTGAAAAATCTTGTAGCCACCGAACGGTGCGACGTTTCGCTTTAATCGGTGGTATATCAATAGCCAAATAATCCAAGTGCCGTAGGTACAAAACATTTATATATGCTGTACCTACGGCACTTTTTATATCCATTTTATTCCCCCCAATGAAGCCAATCGTCGCAGCATTTGAGGGCTACAGTATTTTGCGAGCCGATGGCTCTTTTTGAAAATACTATCCACTCAAAATAAACCCAGATAAATTTTTCATATATTTGATATTCAAGAAAATACCCAAACAAACTATCAAATCGGCCATGAACGTGGAAGAATACAAAAAGCAATTTAACGAAGATGAAGCTGTTGGTTGGAATTGTATGGATGCCCAACTTGACAAACTTTATCCGAATCAAACTCCCCAACATTTCGGCACCATACGCAAATACATGCTCGGCGGCGAAGACCCACTCGATGGCATGAGCATCTATGAAAGCAACACGCAAGAAGCCCATTATCATATCATAAGCTATGGCCTTTCTGAACTTTATTACAGCGAAGAAAGTGCGGGCGGTGAATTTAGTAAATATGGCTTTGAGCTTACATTCCGACTCAAAAAAGAAGGTAACGAAAACCTTATTTGGGCCATGAACCTGATGCAAAACTTAGCACGCTATGTGTTTGAAACAGGCAAATGGTTTGAAGAATTTCATTTTATTCCAACAAATGGCCCAATCAAACTCGAATCCGACACCGACATCACGGCATTAGCATTTGTGGTTGACCCCGAACTCGGCAAAATTGAAACCCCGCACGGAGAAGTTACTTTCTTACAAATGGTTGGCCTAACCACCAACGAATACGAGCAGCTTAAAGCCAATCCTGTAACTACCGAAACCGAAAAAATAATCAATCAACTAAAAGGTACAAATAATTTTCTAATAACCGATTTAGACCGAAAATAGCGGCAACTCATACCCAGTAAAGGCTTGCCAATAAAGAATTGTCACGAATCAGTTTAGTTGCCTGTTGAAAATTCACTAAATTGGCATTTTATTTCAATAAACTAAACTACTATGAGAATATCCTTACGTGTAAGCGTTGCTATGTGCTGTTTTTTAGGCTCGTTCCAAAACGCATTTTCGCAAGAAGATGAGAATGGCAAAACAGGCAAAATTGCTCCTGAGTATCAGAAAGAAATTGCTCAATTAGCTCAAAATAAGCAAATTCAAGCTGCTTTTCAAGTCATCTTATCAGAAAACAAACGAAACCGAGAAGAGCTAATCATGCTCAACGAAATTCCTGCTCCGCCCTTTAAAGAAGAAAAAAGAGCGGCTCGTTTTGCGGCCATGCTCAAAGAAGCAGGAGCCGATTCGGTTTGGATTGATAAAGTAGGCAATGTGATAGCCCTACGCAAAGGCAAAAATTCCAGCCGTTGTGTAGGTTTTGATGCCCACCTCGATACCGTTTTTCCCATGGAAACCGATGTAAAAGTAAAATTCAAAGGCGATACCCTCTACGCCCCAGGCATCGGCGATAATACTCGTGGATTGATTTTACTCCCTTCAATTTTACGAGCCATGGAGGCCGCAAAAATTGAAACCCAAGCCGATGTTCTATTTATCGGAACCGTGGGCGAAGAAGGTTTGGGCGATTTACGTGGCGTAAAATATTTGTTTAATGGCGAAGGCCGCAAAATAGACTCTTGGATTGCCGTAGATGGCGGAGATATAAGCCGAGTAAATACCATGGGCCTTGGTTCGTATCGTTATCGAATCACTTTCCGCGGGCCAGGCGGACACTCATG
>JALQYE010000177.1 GCA_023254245.1 Emticicia sp. | reverse complement strand
GGCTTAGCTGACTTGCACCGCATTGCGTTGGCAACTGGTGAGCCTCAACAAATCAGCGGCAAGCAAGAATTATTTGAAATGATTATCAATCAGTACATTTAATAGACGGGGCCTCCCGTGCGGTTTAGAGTTCTGAGTTTAGAGTTCTGAGTGTTTTATCACTCTTTGTAACTCATAACTCAGAACTCATAATTCAGAACTAATATTTCACTCCATTCTTCTCTAAAATTCCTTTTGCATTAGCGTTGCCTTCTTTGGCCGATTTTATGTACCATTCGGTAGCGGTTTTTATATCTCCACGAGAAACGTAGTTGATACCAATATTATATTCGTATTCGCCAGTATTATCTCGTTCTGCTCCTTTTTTCCAGTAACTAATGGCCTTATCATCTTGCTTTAGGTCAACGTACGTAACACCAATATTGCGGTAAGCCGTCAAATAATCGGGGTTTTTAGCTAATAAAGCGTCTAATTCCTTTATTTCTTGGTCAAATTTCTTTTCGAGTCTGTATGTGTAAGAATGATTTAAGTAAGCATCCCAAAGCTGCGGATTTAGCTTAATGGCATCATCAAAAACTTTACGAGATTCCTCAAATCTGTTCAAACCTGTAAGCGATAAGCCCCAAACATTCAGATATTCAGCATTTTTTGGTTCGTTAGCCACTGCTTCACGATAGTATTTTTCGGCTTCGGTCATATTTCCTAAACGATAATGTGCTGTTCCCAATAACCAGTTTGTGCGGTTAGTTTTTGGTAGATACTGCGTTGCTCTTTCAAAATATTTAAGGGCAGTTTTGCTATCTCCTTCATCCAAAAACATTGAACCAATCGTGCGACAAACATCGCCATTCTTAAAGCCACCATCATCGGCACGCATCAGATAGCCTTTCGAGGTCGGAAACTCTTTGTTTTCTAAATAATACCAGCCCAAATTACTCAAAATCATGGCATCGTTCGGAAATTCCTTATCGGCTGGTGTAAAGAGTGTCAAGCCGTTTTTCCAAGTACCCGTTTGTTTGAAGCTCAAGGCACACAAACCTAAAGCAACGATTGCGAAAACTGGTAAAGCTGCCTTGCTTTTTTGGTAGAAACGATTGAAGGCAAGCCCCAACAAAAACAATGGCCCGATGGATGAAAGGTAATAATAACGGTCGGCCACAATAGCACTACCTACAGGAAATGGAAACTGCAAAACCGTAGAAACGGCAATCAAGAAAAACGCACCTGCCCACCAGATACGTCTGTCTTTACGCCCAAACCATAAGATAGCTCCCACCAACAGAATTACACCAAGAAAAGCCCCCGAATAGATAGCTGGAAGGCTTCCGTTTGGTTTTCCTGGATAAGGATAAAAAGCATAAAGTTTGAAAGGAACGAGGGTTTTTACCCAATAAAAACAAAACGCATAGCACGACATCAAGATACGCTCGCCCAACGTATAAGCACTCGAAATAACCGAAGTAGCATCGGCACCCGCATCTTTTTGGGCATGAGTGGCCATGTAGGCAAAAAAGAACGTCAGAACAAAATAAGGTACTTTATTGATGAAAAGCTTCGCATTGATTGGCTTTTTCAAGAAACAATAATCAGTAATAATCAGTAAAGCTGGCAAAACTACCGCCATACCTTTCGACAAACACGAGGCCAAAAATAGTAGGATAGAAACTGCGTACCATTTTTTATCTTGGGTTTCATCAAACTTGAGATAGTACCAAAGAGAAAGCAATAAAAATATTGTATAAAGTACGTCTTTACGCTCGGCTGCCCACGCTACAGACTCCACGTGTAGCGGGTGAATGGCAAACAAAGCACCTGTAAAAAACGCGACCCAAAAGCTACCGTTGAGTTTCTGAATAAGTCTGAAAACCAACCAACTATTGAGCGTATGTAAGATAAGATTATCGAGGTGATAAAGCCACGTTTGCTCTTTCACGAGTGCGTACTCAATAGCAAGCGAGAGCATTGTGAGTGGGTGGTAGTTACCCACATGATATTCGGTTAAAAGCCCTTTAAGGTCGAAGTTTTTTACATATTCGTTAAGAATGATATACGGTTTATCGTCCCAGACAAAGGTGTTTTGCCATACTGGAAGGTAACTCACAAAAATAAGTGTTGCAAATATGGCTGGAGTCCAGCGACCAAGGTTTTGTTCGAGTGATGTACTGATTGGTTGATTATTGACCGATTGCTCGACGGCCACTGACTGCGTACTTTCTTTCTTAGCAATGGTTTTTGCTTGTGGTTTTTGCTTTGCCATTTCAATGGGTTCTATAAGGTTACACAAAAATATTTCAATTATCTTGCCAAAACAAACTGTTTTTCGCTCTGAATGTCAAAAGAATGGGGCGAATATAGCTGTTTTATCAAGAAAAATTAAGAACTTTGACTGTTCTTTGGCAAGAATCTTGCGTCATTGACACTTGCAATATTTAGTGTTTTTTAGCGTTGAAAAGCTACTACAAAATTTAACAATGAGATTCAAACAAATCATATATTTAGCTTTGGTTGCTTTGCCGATGCTTTCGGAAGCTCAGAAAAATAAAAAAACTGAGAGCGAAGGCATTTCGGAGAAAGACCTAAAATCAGAAGCGTATTTCGTAGAAGGCATGAAATATTACATTGCCGAAACCTACGATAAAGCCATTCCGTTGTTCAAAAAAGCGGCCGAAGGAAACCCCACGAGTGCGGGCGTAAACTATATGGTTGCGAAAGCATACTACGCCAATAACGACCTTGCGAATGCAACCGTTTACAGCGAAAAAGCTCTCAAACTTGATGATACCAATAAGTTTTACAGAAAGTTTCTGGGCGAAATCTACACCAAGCAAAAGCGATACAAAGATGCGGCCGAAATGTATGAGAAGTTGGCCGATAAATTTCCGCAAGATGTTGATAATTACCTTGATTTATCGAATGTCTATATTTTGCAAGAAAAATTTTCAGATGCCGTTGATATTTACAACAAAATTGAGCGTACGATTGGCGTAAGTGAAGAAATCACTCGCCAAAAGCAGTTGATTTATCTGAAACAAAATAAGCTCGAAAAAGCCATCGAAGAAGGCGACCGCCTCATTGCGTCTGAGCCAACTGCTCCCGAATATGTGGTGCAACAAGCTCAGATTCTCATCTCAAACGAACGCTACGACCAAGCCATCACGATGTTGAAAAACTCGTTGAAGAAAAATCCAGATTTTGCCGAAGCCCACGTTTTATTGGCCGAGATTTATCGCAAACAAAATGAACTTGAAAAATGCAATGAAGAACTTCAATCTGCTTTTGCCAACAAAAATCTTCCTGTTGAAGTTAAATTCAAGATTCTGAGCAGCTATATGCTCATGATGAAAGAAGACAACAGCGATAAAACACTTGATAATCTTCTGACGCTCACGCAGGAATTAATCAAACAGTCGCCTAACGAAGCCAAAGGCTACGTGGTTTTGGGCGATTTATTGATGAAAAAAGGCGAGATGGCTGCTGCTCGTGACAATTATGTAAAATCAACACAGTTTGATAAATCGGTTTTTGAGGTTTGGTTAGCCATTGTTGAGTTAGATGCCAAACTAAATCATGTAGATAGCTTGGCCAAACACTCGGAAGAAGCTATCGAATATTTCCCGAATCAATCATTCTTTTGGTATCATAATGGCTTTGCCAATTTTGCCAAGAAAGACTACCAAAAAGCCGTTTCTTCGCTCGAAGAAGCACGAAACTTATCGGTTGATAATGCTGAACTTGGCAAGCACGTAAACGCACTTTTGGGCGATACTTATAATGAGTTGAAGAAATACGCCAAGTCGGACGAAGCATACGAAGCAGTTTTGAAAACCGACCCCGATTACGAACACGTACTTAATAATTACAGTTATTATTTATCAATGCGTAAAGATAAACTTAGCCGAGCGGTGCAGTTATCTACTCGCTTAACCGATAAATTTGGCGATAACGCTACCTACCTCGATACGCACGCATGGGTTCTTTATACAATGAAAGAATACCAAAAAGCACGTGAGTTTTTGGAGCGAGCCTTGAAGCAAGAGAAAGGCGTCAGTGGCACAATCGTTGAGCATTATGGCGATGTTTTGTTTCAACTCGGCGAAAAAGATAAAGCCATCGAACAATGGAAAAAAGCTCGCTCAATGGGCGAAAATAGTACAAATATTGATAAAAAGATTCAATCGGGGGCGTTGATTGAGTAAGTCAATTGTCTACCGTCGATAGTCCACAGGTTTTGAGTGGAGAAATAAACTAACCATAAAATGTCGAAATATTCTTTTTTAATACTTAGTTTTTTTGTCATTCTTTCAGCTTCGTCGTGCAAGCGACACAAGATGCACAAGAAAGATATTGTTGCTGTTGATACACTGGATTCTCAACTGATGAAGGCCGAAAAACCGATTTTAGTTACTGATGAAAAAGCTAAAGGTGAAACGCCTAAAGTGGAAGCTCCTGTTGTTGCTAAAATTGATGTAAAACCCGCCGAAATAGACTTTAAGTATCTCAATATCAAATCAAAAGTAAACTTCTCGGCAGGTGGCGAAGAGCAGAGTTTTCCTGTAAATATTCACATCAAAAAAGATAGCATTATTTGGCTGTCGATTGTGGTGGGGCTTGAAGGTGGCCGAGGAATCATCACCAAAGATTCTGTTATTTTCTTAGACCGTCTGCACCGTACGTATTACAAATACGATTTTGCGAGTTTGAGTAAACAATTCAATTTTAACCTTAATTATGACCTTGTTCAGTCGATTTTGATTGGAAATATGCCAATCAAAAAGCGTGAAACCGATGTAGTAGAGAAACAAGAAGGTAATTTTGTGATAAAACAAAAAGAAGGTTTTGTGAAAATTGAAAATAGTATTGCCGAAGCTAATTTGAAACTTCAAAAAGTAAATGCCAGCGACGAAACTGGCGATAGCAAAATGGAAATTGATTATTCTAATTTCTTGACTATCACCGATTTGATATTCCCGCAAGACATTAGAGCCAAGATTGACGCCAAAAAAGATGGCAAGGTTCTTCAAACTTCCATAAATTTGCAACATAATAAGATTGAAGCACTCGACCAAAGCCCTGGTTTTGCGTTTAGTATTCCAAAATCTTACGTGCCGAAATAAACGCCTCGTCTGCACCGAAGGTCTGACGAAATAAATATCTTCCTTACTTGAAATGGCTCTTAGAACCTTTATATACTTTTTTATTGGCATTTTTGTGATAAGTACACTTTCGAGTACTGAAGCATTTGCTCAACGCCGAAAAAAAAGCAGGGCTCAACTCGAAAGTGAAAAACGCCGAAACCTCGAAAAAATAGCGGAAACAAAACGTGCCTTAGAAAACACCAAAGAGAAAAAAGAAGTAACTGTCGGGAAAATCAAGGCAATTAAAGAACAGATTTCGTCGCAAGAAGAGCAAATTGGCCTCATGGAGCAAGACATGGAGCTGATTGACATGGAAATGCAAGATATCATTGATGCTAAACGTGGACTCGAACAAAAACTTGATACCCTTCAACGAGAATATGCCGCCATGCTTTACGGAGCATCAAAAATTAGCGGAAAAATCAATCAACTGAGTTTTTTATTTTCATCATCATCATTCAATGACCTCATCATGAGGTATAAATATCTCCAACAATACACCGATAATCGAAAGTCGCAAGTGGCTCAGATGATGAAAGTGGTGGCTTTGTTGCGTGAGCGACAAGCCAATTTAGAAGGTAAAAAATCAGATAAAAAGCGAATCATATCAGCAAAACTTACAGAGGCTCAATATCTTGAACAACTCAAAAACCGTCAAACCGAAATGGTGGGAGAGTTATCAAAAAAAGAGAAAGATTTAAGAAAAGAGATTGAAGCAACAAAAAAATCGGTGAGTAAACTTGAATCGTCGATTGCAGCTGTGGTGGCACGTGAGATTGCTCGCAAGAACCGTGAACGAGAACTCAAACAAGACCGAGAGGCAAAGTTGGCCAAAAATAAAGTTAAGAAGCCCGTTACGAAGAAAGTAACGAAAGATTTAGACGACGAAGAAACCGCTCTCGGAAAGTCGTTTGCGGCCTCAAAAGCACGTTTGCCATGGCCTGTTCAGCGAGGATTTATTTCGGATAGATTTGGTATCAAAGAACACCCAGTTTTGAATGGTGTTTTGATAAATAATAACGGAATTGATATTCAAACTTCCAATAATGCAACGGTTCGCTCAGTTTATGCGGGCGAAGTAAAGGACATTACCGAAATACCAGGTTTGGGAAATGTTGTCTTGATTCAGCATGGCGAATACTTTACGGTTTATGCTAATTTACGACAAATTTTCTTGTCGGTAGGGCAGAAGGTTGGTGCAAAGGAAACCATCGGAACCGCAGGAGAATCGGGCGGTGCAACCGAAATAAATTTTCAGATTTGGCATAATAGTCAGCATTTAAACCCTGAAGGCTGGCTTGTTCCGAGATAGTCTAACGTCGGCAAAGTTCAAAACCTTGCCGACGTTTTAAAACAAATATTCTATGTCAGTACACAATGAAATCAAGCGTATCACCACGCATACGCTACAAGAAATGAAACGTAAAGGCGAGAAAATTGCCTGTTTGACGTCGTATGATTATTCGATGGCAAAAATCGTTGATGCAGCTGGCGTTGAACTGATTTTAGTAGGAGATTCGGCCTCAAACGTAATGGCAGGCCACGAAACTACGCTACCGATTACGCTCGATAACATGATTTATCACGCACAAGCTGTTGTGAAAGGCGTAAAAAGAGCTTTAGTGGTGGTCGATTTGCCATTTGGTTCGTATCAAGGTAATTCGGAAGAGGCTTTGCGTTCGGCAATCAGAATCATGAAAGAGTCGGGTGGACATGCGGTGAAATTGGAAGGTGGAATCGAAATAAAAGAATCGATTGAGCGTATTTTGAGTGCTGGGATTCCAGTAATGGGACACTTAGGACTTACACCACAATCTATTTATAAATTTGGTACGTATGCCGTGCGTGCCAAGGAAGAAGAAGAAGCCGAGCAGCTTATGGCCAATGCTAAAATGCTCAATGATGTGGGTTGTTTTGGAATGGTTTTGGAGAAAATACCAGCTAATCTTGCCAAAAAAGTCACTGAATCGGTGGCGATTCCAACCATCGGAATTGGTGCAGGAAATGGCTGTGATGGACAGATTTTAGTCGTACACGATATGCTGGGTATTAATAAAGATTTCTCACCACGCTTCCTTCGCCGCTACGCAGACCTACACACAATTATGACCGAAGCCGTAATGAATTATACGAAAGATGTAAAATCGGCAGATTTTCCGAACGAAAAAGAGTCATACTGATAATAATAACTCATACTTGAACTAAAATATTTGCAATAGTGTTGCATTAGTAATTATATTTGCAACACTATTGCAGGCAAGCTACTGCTCGTAATAAATTTCAAGTTTTTTATGCGGAAAATATTTACTCATTACCATACACTTAATAAAGTTGGCTTGTGGCTTTCGGTGCTTTGTACGATTCATTGCTTGGCTATGCCTTTCTTGATGACCGCCTTGCCGTTTTTGGGTGAAAGTTTTTTGAGCGAAAAATCAGAAATGTATTTAATTGGTGCAAGTGCTCTTTTGGCTATCTTCTTGTTAATAAAAGACTACCGTAATCACCAAAATCCATTACCACTTGGTCTTCTTGTTATTGCTCTTAGCTTCAATTTTGCGGGTTTATTCTTGGTTAAAGTTTCCTACGAGATTTTCTTCAATGTAACAGGAGCTTTAGTGATGGCAGTGGCTTATTATATTAATTGGAATTCTCACCGCCGTGCTTGTCATAGTCACTCTCACTAATTTCAATTTGCTCTTTTGTAATAATAATCTAAGGGGTTTTCGTAGATAAATTTGTATTTCGAGCGTTCAAGCCACTTTTTAGGACTAATAATCTTGAATGGCTGAGGCTCGGTGGGAGCTATAAATTCGGGCATTTCAAAGCCTAATTCTTCGCAGTTTTTAGCGTAAACCTCTTTTCTGGTTGGGTGAATAGGCGAAACAATATTGAAAACTTCGTTCCAAATGTTATTTTCGATAATGGTTTCGATAATCCTAATTACATCATCTCGGTGGACGTAATTTACTTGAATATCGCCCGTTGTGAGTCCTTTCCAACCCGAAAAATATTTGGCAGGAATTCGTTCATAGCCCATCAGTCCGCCGCAGCGTAGAATCGTCAAATTTACCAAAGATTCTTTCCAAAATTCAAGTAATAACTTTTCGGCTTTTACCATTGTTGGGCTGGCCGATTGCTCGGGTGTAATCACATCTTCTTCAAATACTTCTCTATTCAATTCGGGGTAAACCGAAGTTGAACTAATATAAATGATGTTTTTGATGGAAGATGCTTTGATGAACGGAAGCAAATTAGAAATTTGCTCTACGTGGGCATCCACTTTCTGAAGACTGATTCGTGGCGGAATGTTTATTAACAGGGTCTCTGAATTTAAGAAGTTATCCACATTTTCGCCAACAACTTGTGGATTAAGTTGAATGCGAAAAGCTTCAATGCCATTTTCGGTCAGAATTGGTATTTTTTCTTCGTTAGTAGTGCTTCCTTTTACTGTATATCCATTATCCGAAAAATACTTTCCGAGTGGTAAACCTAACCAGCCACAACCCAAAATACTTATTGATTTCATTTATTTGTTTCGTTTTTCTGCTTCTCTTCGCTCTCCAATTCAAAAATCTTTACATCCACCACAAACCTAAACCAAAGGGCTTGCAGAAAGTGGAAAATCATGCCTTCTTTGCCATCAAGAATACCCAGTTGGATAAAATAGCGGTGAAAAAAGTAGATAAACGGACGTACAAAAAGTGGCATATCCCACCAAATTTTTTTCAGAAATGCTACTCGTTGGTCGGGGTTGCCGAAGAATTTTGGTTGAATCGTCTGATTACGTAATTGTTTCTTTCTCTCAATTTCCTCACGAGCAACTTGGTCGCTGTATCGGTTGTGTTTTTCAATCCAAAAACTGATTCGGTTTTCTTTGAGGTTTTCTTCTTTCAAATATCCCTTATCCCAAACGATATTCTTACCCTCAGCCACAAAACGATGGTCCATGTTTTCATTGAGGTCAGAGAAACCCACACCCGTACGGAACATTTTCATCAAATACTTCGGGAAATATCCTCCGTGCTTGAGCCA
>JALQYE010000176.1 GCA_023254245.1 Emticicia sp. | reverse complement strand
AACGCATTTTTCTGAGCAGTCGAGAAGTTTAATCTCACAGGGTTACCGTTGGCATCTTTCAGAATTCCCGAAAGGTTGGGGTGGGCCTGAATACCGCTATTATAATGCTCAACTACTTGTTCGAGAGTTGAGAAACGACCATCGTGCATGTAGGGTGCAGTAAGTTCGATATTACGGATACTTGAATTTTTGAAATTACCTATCAGATTTGGTCTGATAGGAGCAACTCCACCAACGCCCAAGTCAGTAGTTGATGCGAGGTCAATGCCGTTGTTTTCGGGTCGGGTACTTATAAATGCCTCTGTGCCATGGCAACCCGCACAGCCTCCACCTCCTTGCGGAATTGGCGTGAAAAATAATTGTTTACCTTGATTTTCTTGTGCTGTAAAATTCGAAAATGGTTGGTTTGGCCCATTAACTGTGGCTCTACCAATATCATATTTACTCTGATAACTTACAATGCTTCGCACGAACTGAGCCAACGCCTTTGAAATCCTATCGTTAGTAATCGTATTATCGCCAAACGCATTGATAAACAGCTGATTATAATAGGGCTGTTCGGTAACTCTCTCCGAAATTTGAGCGGCAGACAAGCCCATTTCTACGGTGTTTTGTAGAGGTTGAAGCACTTGGTCTTCGAGCGTGGCGGCTCTTTCATCCCAGAAAAAATGTCCTCGAGTATAATATCGAGCATTCATCATCGTCATGGCGTGGCGGTCGGTTGTGCCACCCGCAAAGCCAATACTTAGGGTGTGAGAATCGCTGAAGCCTTCATTTTGTTTGTGGCAAGAGCTGCACGAAACTGTTCGATTAATACTCAGGTTTTTATCATAAAAAAGTACTCGCCCGAGGGTTGCTCCATGATTAGTTATGGGATTTGTTACGGGCGTATTATCAACATTGGCAACGTTATTAGCATAGTAAGTTGGCAATAAAACATTATATTCGTAAGGTGTGGCTGGTAGATTTAGGTAGTCGGTGGTAGTGATTGTTTTTGAGGCAACAAACAAAAAGAAAAGAATACAACCAAAGAGTATTTTTTTAAGATTCATACGGCAGGTTTTATGGCTTTTAACCTTCAAAAGAGCTAATAGTTTAATGAGTTTTAATTAGATGCATTATTTACAATTTTCTTGCGGAGTCAAAAGTGTTTTGTAAGAAAGTAAAAAGCCGAATCTGTTTTAAACTGATTCGGCTTTTGGTAAGAAATCTGCTTTTGGTGAGAAATCTTGTATTTATTAAGAAACACTTTCAAACAACTTTTGGTCTTCTTCGATAAAAGGCTGATTGCGTAAACGTTTACCAGTTGCTTTGAAAATAGCATTAGCAACCGAACCACCCGTTGGTGGTAGAGCTGGTTCACCCAAACCTGTTGGGTCTATGCCGTTGTCAACAAAACTTACTTCTATCGCGGGAATTTCGTTCATCTTTATCAATCTGAAAGCGTTGAAATTCTTTTGGTCAGGTGAACCATCTTTGAAAGTTAGGTTTCCATACATCGCATGACCAATACCATCTACAATGCCACCCATTACTTGGTTTCTTGCACCACTTTGGTTGACAACTACACCACAATCAACGGCTGCATAGATTTTTTGTAGAACGGGTTTGCCTTTTTTCATCACCACTTCTGCTACCTGAGCTACATACGATGCGTGTGAGAAATAAACACTAAAGCCGAGACTTACGCCTTTTCGCTTTTTATTCCAACCCGATTTTTCAGCCGCTAATTCAATCACAGCTTTCATACGGTCAATGTTATATTTGATTTCTCCTGCTGGCGAAGTTTTAGCTTTTTCCAACAATTCAAGTCTGAACTGCACTGCATCTTTACCTGCTGCCGTAGCTACTTCATCCAGAAACGATTGTTCGGCAAAGGCCAAGAAGTTTGTAATTGGAGCTCTCCAAGGTCCAGTTGTAATTGGCGATTTATGTTCGGCCGAATCTATCAATAAATTTGGAACTGCTCCCGCAGGGAAGTTATCTTGTCGAGTAGAGTTTCCTGCATTTATACCTGCTCCACGAAGCGTATAGCCAATCATATTACCTTGCTTGTCAAGAGCCGCACGGAAACGATAACGAACGGCTGGGCGATAACTTCCTCCGCTCATATCATCTTCACGAGTCCACATTACTTTTACAGGAGCTTTGATGATGCTCGAAAGCTCGGCAGCTTCCAAAACATAATCGGTACCCAAACGACGTCCGAATCCGCCACCCATTTTGGTCAATTCAACCGTTACCTTTTCGGATGGGATATTGAGTAATTTGGCAGTTTGGTTTTGAGCATTTTGTGGTGTTTGGGTTGGGCCAACTAACTCTACGCCGTCTTCACGAACGTGAGCGAAAAAATTCATCGGCTCCATGGGGTTATGTGGTAAAAACGGGCATTGATATTCGGCTTCTACGATTTTAGCTGCGTCTTTGAAAGCCGTTTCAACGTCTCCATCTTTTCTACGCACTTCTGCTTTTCCATCGAGTAATTCTTTGAAAATACGATTATGGTCATCGCTACTTTCCAAATTTGCCGCTTTCTCCCATTCGATTTTAACTAAATCACGGGCTTTCTTTACTTCCCATGTAGATTTGCCTACGATGGCAACTTTATCTTTAAACGAAACCACCTCAATACCACTTGCCGAAGCCTTTGCTGCCGAAGCATCGAATGATTTCAGTTTCATTCCGAAAGCAGGAGGACGCTGAATCATGGCAAATTTCATTCCTTCTCGATAAAAATCGAGTCCGAAAAGTGGTTTTCCTGTTAAAACTCCATGATTATCAACCCCTTTTACAGTTGAACCAATGAGTTTGAAATCTTTTTTATCTTTTAGTTTTACATCAGCGGGAGGGGTAAGTTTAGCAGCATCAGTTGCTAATTCTCCATAACCGAGTTTTTTACCAGAAGTAGTATGAATAACGAAACCTTTTTCGGTCGAGCATTCGCTGGCCGAAACATTCCAGCGTTTAGCGGCAGCTTCTACCAGCATTTGGCGAGCGGTTGCCCCAGCCTTACGGAGGCGTTGCCATGAATGTGGAATCGAGCCACTACCACCCGCTACCTGACGTTCAAATTTTTTGGTATCAAGCGGAGCTTGAACTACTTTTACGTTATTCCAATCAACGTCTAATTCTTCGGCTACAATTATTGGGAAAGCGGTTTTAATTCCCTGACCAATTTCTGGATTTGGTGAAAAAATCGTAACAATTCCGTCGGTTTGAATCGATAAAAAAGCATTGAAAGTATTATTACCTGCTTCGCTTGCTATCTTATTTACAATATTGGCCGCCGAAGCCTCTTGTCCAAACCAATTGAAACCTAATATCAAGCCCCCCGCACTCAAGGCGGTTGACTTTAGAAAATCTCGTCGGCTATTATTTTTTGTCATTATAGTATCTGTTTTTAATGCTGTATGCTTTAAGCGATGTGCTTTAGGCTTTTTAAAGCAAATTTTAACGTATTATTACAGAAATTAAATTTTAGCATAAAGCGTATTGCCCACTGCTCAACGCGTTTCTATTTTTTCGATGCTGCTAATTGTACTGCTTCCTTAATACGATGGTAAGTTCCGCAACGGCAAATATTGCCTGACATTGCCGCTTCAATCTCTTCCAAACTTGGTTTGGCATTTTTCTTCAAAAAGGCAGCAGCGGTCATGATTTGTCCAGCTTGACAGTAGCCACATTGGGGCACATCAATCGCATCCCATGCTTGTTGTACGGGGTGGTCGCCTTTTTCAGAAAGTCCTTCGATAGTCGTTATTGTTGCATCGGCAACTGCCGAAACGGGCAACACGCACGAGCGAGTTGCTTCGCCATTGATATGCACCGTGCAAGCTCCGCATTGAGCCATCCCGCAACCGTATTTGGTGCCAACAAGCCCAAGATTATCACGCAAAACCCATAATAAAGGTGTATCGGGTGATGCTTCGGTTTTGAGGGTTTTACCGTTGATTTTAAGGTTATAATTTGCCATTATCGAAATGTTTATTGAATGTCTGAATTTATAACTAAAATTACACAAAATGTTCTTGAAAATATGCTAAAAGTGTATGGTTTTGATAAAAAATTCGACCAAAATGAAATTTTTAGCGATTTTAAGGTTTGAAAATTAACTTCCCAGTTTTTACTTTTTCAATTTCTGCTCGGTTCATTAGTTCAGGGCGTGAGCCACCTTGCACAAATATTTCGGCTTGGTCGTCGTAGTGTTTACTCAAAAAATGCCCCGACTGACCCGTTGGTAACACACTTCGCCCGTGTTCTACATCGGCAAAATCAACAATTCTACGCAAAGCAGGCCCATACGTAACTTTGTATGTTCCACTCGAATCGACCGAAAAATCAAGGTTATTGATGGTTTCTCGGCCACCTGGTGCAGGAAGTGGACCAACACTAAAATACTTTCCTACAACTGGCAAGATTCCAAGTGGATGATTATGCGTAAGTGTATGCACTTTTTCCCATTTCCATGCAGTCATGTCGTTGCCGAGTTGTTTTTCGAGACTTTCCAATGCTTCATTCAGCGACTTTGTAAGTATTTCGGTGCGAGTTTCTTTATTTTTTGTCGAAACATTATCCCACCATGGCGAAGCATCGTTTCGCATCAACGAAGCCATATTTCGTTTGAAGTTAGAGTTATGTTCAAATGCCTTGAAAATTTCATTACCTAATTCATCTTTTATTGTATTAACAAAGAAATGATAGAGAAAACGGTAGTAAATCGTTGGTTCAATAGCTGCTAACTCATGCGAACCATTCCAGTTTGCGAGTTTTTCTAAGCCAACTTTTGCCGAAGGACTCAATTTATTTTTATCAATTACGGGTAAAATATCTTTCAAAAGGCCTGCAAACGACGAAGAAGTAACATCATTAATAACTTTTCTTACGCTCTCCTGCGTCCAATCTTTTTTATCAGTAAACAAAAGTTCTTCGATTCTACTCGCACGATTTCCTGGTACGTAATATCCTGCTACTAAGCCATTGCCCATATCGGCAGGTTGATTATTAGCCGTGTAAAGAACGCCACGCTTAGGATTCAAAATTTGTGGGTTCAGCGAAAAATCGTACCAACCTTGCGGGTCATCGTTGCCCGTTGAACCATCTAAAATCAGCATCGGATTCACGTGTGCTGGTCGCTTCGGAAGTTTCCCTGCTGCCCACCAAGCAATATTTCCTTCGGTATCGCCCCACATAATATTTAGGCCAGGTGAAGTAAGTTTACTGGCAGCTTTGGCGGCCTCGGTGGCATTTTTGGCATGTGCCATTTCGTAAAATGACTCTAAATGATAACTCGGAAATTGGTTGAAAACCCACCAAAGGGCAATCGGGTCTTTTTGGTCGGCCATTTTATCGAAACTATCGTTCATGATGATTCCGTGGCGAGAAGTTTTTACCGCAATTTTTACATCGGCTTTATCTTTTACTTTGATGCTTTCTTCACGCACTTTCAAATCTTCCCAGTGGTCTTTGTACCAAACTTGATTGGCATTGGCAGGATTGGCTTTTTCACGGAAAAAATCAACATCATCATTTTCAAACATCGTGAGCCCCCAACCGCCGTATTGCGAATGGCCTAATGCTCCAACGGGAGTTCCTGCCAAGAAGTTACCATAAAACTTAAAGTTCGGACATTCGAGATGAGCCTCGTACCAAACCGAAGGTTGCGAAAAAGCAATGTGCGTATCGTTCGATAGAATAGGCTTGCCTGATTTGGTTTTCGAGCCAGCAATTACCCAGCCATTTGAACCATGATAAGGCGGAAAAAGAGCATTGGTTTCAATACCCGTCAACTGATTGGCCATACGAGCCAACGCCGTGGCAGAAGCCATGTTTTCTTGGGCATTGGTCGGAATTTTGGGCTCATTTGTTGGCCAGCCAGTCATAATGTCCTTCCAATATTCTGGGCCGTATTTATTCTGAATCATGGTCGAAATGGCTTCTGAACGGAAGGCTTCGGCAAAAGTAAAACCCATATAGCCCATAATTATTTGCATATCGGCCATTTCAAATGGTGTTTTTTTGATACCTACAATCGAAAACTCGACGGGTGTTTTTCCGTTTTCTATGTATTCGTTTACTCCTTTGATATAGGCTTGTGCCGCTTTTACGAAGGGTGCATTCGGATTTTTCATCACCACCGAATCTATCGTCCATTGAGCGTGCTTACGAAAACTGAGTGTACGGAAAAATTTATCTGAAGCAAGTGCTTTTTCTCCAAAAAGTTCGGATAATCTTCCATCAGCTAATCGACGGAGCAATTCCATCTGAAAAAGACGGTCTTGGGCATGTACGTAGCCAAAGGCTTGAAATAAATCGTCTTCGTTTTGGGCATAAATGTGCGGAACGCCATAATCGTCATAAAGCACTTCGACGGGAGCTTTTAAACCTTTGAGTTGTAGTTCTCCATCGAGTGTTGGTTTGGTACTTTGTAACCAGAAATAGAGGCCAATGCCCGCCACAACGAGCAAAATGAGTAATCCGAGAAGGATTTTCTTCAATACTTTCATCGAACAGTAGTTTTTAGGTTGATTGAGTTGAAATGTAAAAATAGCAAGAATAAATTGAAGTTTTAAAGAAAAAAAATGTGGCACACCTCGTTTATCGCAATAAACAGGTGTGCCACATTTAACGACACGATTCAGAGAATTGTGTTATTCATCTTTCAAAACATAGCCCATACCCGTTTTGGTATGAATGAGTTTTGGCTCAAAATCTTTATCAATCTTTTTGCGGAGGAAATTGATATACACTTCAATGACATTTAGGCTGTTTTCGGCGTTGTTTCCTTCCCAGATTTTCTCAGCAATTTCAGCTTTTGAAACTACTTTTCCTTTATTGCGTATCAGGTATTCGAGCAACGAAAATTCTTTTGGTGTAAGGTCAATGTGCTTGCCTTGACGAGTTGCCATTTTACTCTCAAAATTAATTTCGAGGTCAGCAATTCGTAAAATATTCGCATTGGTTTCGTTTTCGGCGTAGGCACGCTTCAAGAAAACATTGACACGGGCAATTAGCTCTCGGTATTCAAAAGGCTTTACGATATAATCATCGGCTCCTTTTTCAAAACCTAATATTTTATCATCGGTTTCGCCCAGAGCCGTTAGCATAATTATTGGCGTTTGGCGGTCACGTTCTCTGATTTTTGCACATACTTCGTAGCCATTCATTTGTGGCAAATTCACATCAAGCAATATCAAATCGTATTTGCCACTAAGAGCAAAGCGAAGCCCGATTTGTCCATCAAAAGCGATTTCGGTTTCAAAATCTTTCTCAGATAAACCTTTCACTAAGTTTTCGGCCAAACGTTGGTCGTCTTCTACGATAAGTATTTTTTTCTTTTCCATATTTTTCTTAATAGACAAGAGATATGAGACAATAGACATGAGAAGATTTTCAGAAGAGATAGATTTTAATCTAAAATCTCTTGTCTCGTGTCTAAAATCTTAAATCTTTTCTGTAAAACCCACGCAATAGCGATAACAAGGAAACAACCAATCGGATTGAACCAAAGATAGGCTATCCATTCTTTTTTCAGAATTACTTGCGGAATTCCGATGCCAAGAATAATGGCTTGGCTAATAACTGCTGCCCAAAAAGTGGCCGTTCCGCCGATATTTTTGAAATAAAAAGCAACTAAAAATACGCCAAGGATGATGCCATAAAACAACGAACCAAGTACGTTGACAACCTCAATCATATTGCCGAGCTGATTGGCATATTGTGCGACAAAGATACAAAAAAGCCCCCATAAAACGGTCGAAACTTTTGAGGCGTTGAGTTCAGCTTTTTCGGAAGTGGTATTTTTAGAGAATTTTCGGTACACATCAACCACTGATGTAGCCGCCAATGAATTATATGCTGAGGCAATTGAGCCCATAGAAGCGGCAAAAATAACGGCAATCAGCAGCCCGATAAGTCCGTGCGGGAGGTGGTCAAGTACGAATCTGAGAAAGACAAAATCTCGGTCGTTGGTGCTGGCCGATGGGTCGTTTTTCTTAATTAAAGAAATTACATCGCCTTTGATGCTCTTAATGGCCGAATCAGACTTATACAAGTTAGCTTTGTAAATGGCCAGCTGTTGGTCAGTAAGGTTTTCTGAGCCAACCAAGAGTTGTTTACGTTGCTCAGTTACGCTTTGGTATTGGCTTTCTAAGGCTTTATATTCGGTGGCATATTGGCTATTTAGTAGCTTATCTGTTTCAACTTTATTGAAGAAAACAGGCGACGAGTTATATTGGTAAAAAACAAATACCAAAACCCCCACCAGTAGAATCAGAAATTGCATCGGTATTTTGAGTAAGCCATTCATGACCAAACCCAAGCGACTTTGCGTAATAGACTCGCCTGTTAGATAACGCCCAACTTGCGACTGGTCAGTACCAAAATAAGAGAGTTGCAAAAAGAAACCACCAATCAGTCCTGACCAAAGATTATAACGGTCTTTGGGATTGAAATCAAAACTCACCACATTTGTATGGTTAGCTTTTCCTGCAATTTTTAGAGCTTTAACAAGCCCAATGTCAGGCGGGAGCATCATTACCACAATAACACCCGCCAGCACCATGGCTACCGTAATGACAATCATTTGTTGGAGGTGCGTGTAAGAAATGGCTTTTGTTCCGCCAACAACTGTGTATGTTAGTACCATGCCACCCATGAGGATATTCGTCCAGAAGATATCCCAACCAAAAATTGTTGAAATGATAATCGAAGGGGCGTAGATTGAAATTCCCGTTGAAAGTCCTCGTTGAATAAGAAACAAGAATGCTGTGAAAACTCGTACTTTTCCATCGAAACGTTTTTCGAGGTATTCGTAGGCTGTATAAACTTTGAGTCGATGAAAAATCGGAATAAACGTGACGCACAAAACTATCATGGCCAATGGTAGCCCAAAGTAGAATTGTACAAAACGCATTCCGTCGTCAAAGCCTTGGCCAGTAGTGGAAAGAAACGTGATAGCACTGGCCTGTGTAGCCATTACCGACAAGCCAACGTGATACCATGGAAGCGATTGATTACCAAGTAAATATCCGTCAATGTCTTTGTCTTTATGGTTTTTGTAAACACCATAAACGATGATAAATAATAGTGTTGTAGTAAGTAAAATCCAGTCGAGGTTTGTCATGCAAAGTATAGAGTGAAAGCGTAGAAAAGTACAATAGATGCAACCAAAGAAATAAATACTAAGGCATATACATTTTTCCAAGTTTTTAGAAATGGCGGTGCTTCATCGGTTTCTATAGAAGCATCGAAATGTTCTAAGTACGAACTTTCTTTTT
>JALQYE010000175.1 GCA_023254245.1 Emticicia sp. | reverse complement strand
CCATGGTCTTTGGTGGATTGATGGGAACAACCAGCGGAGTATCGGCAGGTTTAGCCGCTACCGACCCAAAATTAGTGCCTTACGGGGCATTAACAGCCACTTTCTACACAGGTTTGGGCTGTCTGTTCTGTCCTTCGGTTTTATTTTTACTGATGAAAATGCTCTTTGGCTAATTGCACGACAAGTTTTCAACTTGTCGGTTGAGCGAGAATAAAAATCCCAAAAGCCCGACTCTTCCAGAGTCGGGAAGTATCCCCTACTTTTCCTCCCCGAATTTTATTCGGGGCTATTCAAGTTTGACCACTAAGTGGTCAGTTTTTGTAGGACAAATTTTCACATGTCAGTTGGATTAGAATTATCTATTTAGAAAGAATACCAATAAAAAAGCTCCTAAATCAATGATTTAAGAGCTTCTAAGTACCCGGAGCCGGAGTCGAACCGGCACGAGTGTAACCTCATTGGTGTTTGAGACCAACGCGTCTACCAATTCCGCCATCCGGGCATGTATCGCTTTGGGATTGCAAAGGTAGAGTTTAATTTTTAAAATCCAAAAACTCAACCAAAGAAATTTTACTTTTTTTTATCACTGACTTGATATTTATTGCTTTTGTACTGATAGTCAAACAATTAGCTTTTAAACAAAAAATGGGTTGCCGAAACAACCCATTTTTCAATAGTAAGAAAATTATTCTCTTTCAATAAAATTCCTCTTAGTTATGGTCTATCGACTATCGTCCGTAGACTTAAATTCTAATAATTTGAGCACCAATCGCATTCAAACGTTTGTCGATGTCTTGGTAGCCACGGTCAATTTGTTCGATATTATCAATCGTACTCGTACCATCAGCCGAAAGTGCCGCAATCAACAACGAAACCCCCGCACGAATATCAGGCGATGTCATTCGGATACCACGCAAATTATGCTCACGGTTCAAACCAATCACGTTCGCACGGTGTGGGTCACACAAAATAATTTGGGCTCCCATTTCAATCAATTTATCAACAAAGAATAAGCGACTTTCAAACATTTTTTGGTGAATCAATACCGCACCTTTGGCTTGAATGGCCGTTACTAAAATAATCGAAATCAAATCAGGTGTAAATCCTGGCCACGGAGCATCATAAATCGTCAAAATCGAGCCATCAATCAAGGAACTGATTTCGTAGTGCGTCTGAGCTGGAATATGAATATCATCACCACGGAACTCCATTTTGATACCCAATTTTTTGAATACATCAGGAATAATACCAAGCTCTGGAATCTGACAATTTTTAATCGTAATCTCTGACTGAGTCATGGCCGCCAATCCAATAAAGCTACCAATTTCAATCATATCAGGAAGCATCGTATGCTCGCAACCACCCAATTCGCTTACACCCTCAATCGTGAGTAGGTTCGAGCCAACTCCGCTAATTTTTGCCCCCATGCGGTTGAGCATCTTGCACAACTGCTGTAAATATGGCTCACAGGCTGCATTGTAGATGGTGGTTGTGCCTTCGGCCATAGCCGCTGCCATCAATACATTGGCCGTACCCGTTACCGAAATTTCATCCATCCATACATACGCACCTTTCATCTTCGAGCCATCTACGGTATAGAAGGCATCGTTCGGGTCATAGATAAATTCTGCACCGAGTTTCTGAAAACCCGTGAAGTGCGTATCCAACGGACGACGACCAATTTTATCTCCACCTGGGCGAGGAGCTTTTCCTTTACCAAAACGAGCCAACATTGGCCCTAAAAGCATGATTGAGCCACGCAACGAAGCAGCTTTATCTTTGTATTCGGCCGTTTCGAAATACTCGAAGTTTACGGCATCAGCCTGAAAACGGTATGAGCCTTCTCCGATTTTATTGCGGCTTACGCCCATATCTTCAAGCAATTCCATGAGTTTATTTACATCACGGATATTTGGGATGTTATGAATCGTTACAGGTTCTTTGGTCATTAAAACGGCACACAAAATCTGTAATGCTTCGTTTTTTGCTCCCTGCGGAATAATTTCTCCTTTAAGTTTTCGTCCTCCTGTTATTTTAAATGATGCCATTTTTAAGAGTTATGAGTTATGAGTGCTGAGTTATGAGTTATTAATTTCTAAGTCTTTAACAAATCAAACTCAGAACTAAATAATTATCTCGGTCTGCGGTTATTATTGTTTTTATTGTTGTTATTTCGGTCGTTACGGTCGTTTTTGTAGTTGCCGTTACCGAAATTTTTATTGCGGTCATTACGGTCATTGCCACGATTACGGTCACGATTATCACGGTCACCACCACGATTATCTCTGAACTGATGCCCACCACCGTTTTGGCCTTGGTTTTGTTGCGTACGTTGGCGATTACTGCTGCCATCTCTTGGCGAAGATTCCATCAAACCATCACGACGCAATTCGTCAATTTCTTTTTGAAGTTTAAAGCCAGAAAGTTCCAAAATCTGCTGTAAACAATCAGCCGTTTCAATGGTGTCTTTATTCCAAACTTGGAAAAAACTCTTCATCAAACGCACCATATAAGAAATAAATGCTTTACGTTCGTCGTAATCTTGCGTAATCATGGCTTTTACAACCAATAACTCTAAATTTCGGCCATACAAACGGTGCTTTAGCTGGTGCTGATTGTACGGAACGGTCATTGGTTTTTTACCCAAAATTTCTTTGGGTGGTGGTGGAAATGGACTATCTACATCTAAATCAAAATTGGCAATGATGTAGAGGTCATCCCAGAGTTTTTTAGAATAGTCTATTCCCTCACGCATATTTGGGTGAATCTGACGCATCAATTCAATCAAAATATGGGCATATTTTGTGCGTTGCTCACGGTCAGGCAGACTCACGATGTAGTCTGTTAGTTTCTGTATATTACTTCCGTATTCTTTCACAGGAAATCTTGAATGAGTGAATTTTGAATGAGCAAATAGGTCAATTTCAACCCTATCCTCTTTTCTAAATGTATAATTTCGTATCTAAAAGTTAATAGTCAATAGCTAACAACTATATAAACACAAGCAAAAGTAACAAAAAATAACCTTTGGGTTAAATTTTTCTCTAATTTTGAATAAAATTTCAAAAAAAGTATTGCAATGCACTTCAAAAAAGCTGCTTTTTATCTACTAATCTATGCTTTCCTGAGTGGGTGTAGTAAAAAAGTTACCCAACAAATTGTTTCAAAACCTGTTGGCCCAAAGCGTGAATTTCGTGGGGTTTGGGTAGCAACTGTTGATAATATTGACTGGCCAAGCCGCAAAGGCCTTAGTTCGGAATCGCAACAACAAGAATTCAGAACTATACTCGACAAACAAAAAAGCTACGGTATGAATGCCGTACTGGTGCAAGTGCGTGCAGCAGCCGATGCTTTTTATGCCCGTGGTAAAGAACCGTGGTCGGAATGGCTTTCGGGCGAGCAAGGCAAAGCACCTGAGCCTTACTACGACCCAATGGTATTTATGATTCAGGAAACCCACCAACGAGGCTTGGAGTTTCATGCGTGGTTGAATATGAATCGAGGTACTCACAAAGCTTCTAAGAGCATCATGGACGAACACATCACCAAAAACAAACCCGAGTGGTTTCTGACGTATGGTGGTCATAAATTATTCAATTTAGGGATTCCAGAAGTGCGTGATTACATAACAGATGTGGTCGTAACAATCGTTCGTAACTACGATGTTGATGGTATTCATTTCGATGATTATTTTTATCCGTACAACGAACCTAACCAAAAACTACGTGACGAAGATACCTTCAAGAAATACGGCAACGGTTTCAAGAACATCGAAGATTGGCGACGCTACAATGTAGATATGGTCGTGAAAAATGTCAGCGAAGCTATTAAACGAGAAAAACCAAAAGTAAAATTCGGTATTAGTCCATCAGCAGTGTGGCGAAATGCTTCAAATGACCCTATCGGTTCGGCCACGCAGGGCGGACAGCCCTCGTATGATAATCTGTATGCCGATACCCGCAAATGGGCAAAAGAAGGCTGGCTCGATTATATCACGCCGCAGATTTATTTCAGCTTTGAGTTTGATAAAGTTCCTTACAAAGTAATGACCGATTGGTGGACCAAAAATGCGTTTGGTCGTCATCTTTATATTGGTCATGGTGTATATCGAGTGAAGGCTGGAAGCAAAGAAATCGGTTGGGAAAAGGCTAATCAGATTCCTCGTCAGGTGCGTTATAACCGCACAAAACCACAGATTTCGGGCAGCATCTATTTCAGCTCTAAACAACTGATTAATAATGAGTTATCCGTCAGCGATTCGCTAAAAAAACTTTACTACTACCCAGCCTTAATGCCTACAATGCCGTGGAAAGATAAAGTTCCACCGAATGCCCCTCAAAATGTAAAGATTCGTAAAATTGCAGATTTAGGTGTAGCTATTACATGGGAATTACCCGCCACTCCTCCTAAAGATGGCGACGAAGTAAATGCGTTTGTGGTGTATCGTTTTGAAGAAAATGAGCAAATAAACCTCGAAAATCCTGCAAGAATCTTACAGATTGTCAGAAACGAAGGAATTTTGAGCTGCACCGATAAAACCTATAATCAAGAAAAAAACTACGTGTATGTAGTAACAGCCCTTGACCGTTTGCAGAATGAAAGTGTAATGAGCAATGTGGCGAAATTGAAGTAGCCCCCTCCGCACCCGATGGGGGAACTTTTTTAGGTGGCTTCGACCGAACTGTACACTGGCGGCTCTGTCCACTCAGACATCAAAAATGACTCAGAACTCTATACCACACGGGCGGCCCCGTCAGAATTCAAAACTCATGAAGGCTTTCTCGTACTCCAAAAGCTGGCTAAAAGCGAACCATTGGTGTTCATAATTGGGCCAAAAAGTGCAGGAGCTATGCCAACCGTAGCGAGTTTTCCCATTGCTTTGGCTAAACCAGATGCCAACCCTGCATTTTGCAGACCTACTTCAATGGCCACTGTTCGGCAATCCTGCTCAGGGAGTTTTACTAATCTTGCTCCCCAATAACCTAAAATAAAACCGCCAATATTGTGCAAGAAAGTTGCTAAAACTAAAGCAAGCCCTACGGTTTGTAGCGATTTTTGTCCAGCCGCTGTAATAATCACGATAATAAAGGCTATTCCTGCCATCGAAATAATTGGTAAAACTTTTTGTAACCACGCTGCACGCCCTGCCAACAGTTTCGTTACTAAAAAACCAATACTCACTGGTACAATTATCATTTTGGCGATGTCAAGCGTCATACTCCAGAAGTTTACTTCGATGAATTGTCCGCCAAGCACTTTCATTAGAAACGGCGTCATGATGGGAGCCAGAAGTGTGGCAAAAGAAGTAATGGTAATAGATAAGGCCACATTGGCTTTGGCAATATACGACATCACGTTTGATGCTAAACCGCTTGGCGAACAGCCCACCAAAATAACGCCTGCGGCAATTTCGGGCGGAAAATTAAAACTTTTGGCAATAGCGAAACCCAAGAACGGCATAATTGTAAACTGACACACCAAGCCAACTACTACCGCTTTGGGCATTTTTATTACTCCCATAAAATCATCGTAGGTCATGGTTGTACCCATACCAAACATAATGATTTGCAACAACGGAATGATTAACTCTTTGAGCTGAAACCCGTTGATTTCGGTAAAATATTCAGGAAAGAAATAGGCAACAGTAGCCGCTACTACGATACAAAGCGTGTAAGTATAATTTTTCATGTAAGAATTTATAGGGTTGAAATAAATAGTCCACGGTCGATAGTCAACGGTCAACAGTGAATTAAAAGTCTGATTATCAATCTATTGCAAAGATAAATTTATCTTTCGATGAAAATAAAGAAATTTAAGTTTAGTCCATCATAAAAACCTAAGTAAAAAAATCCCGTGGACTGTTGACCATCGACTGTGGACTATAAAATTTTATAAATCCACACTCGCCAGTTGGAATCTTCTACTTTTGAAAGCAACTTTAAATGCTCTGATGGGTGTTTTACTTCAACGGCCGACAAAATATACCCGCATTTTAATTGTTTCAATTGCTCGAAGTTATAATCTAAGCTTTCGGTACAGCATTTTTGTTTTTTCAAGATTCCATCACCTGCAATAACCGCCTCATTATCAAATAAATAGCATCTACTACCCCACTGTTCAAAATACTTTTTGATGAATGTATTTTGATTCAATTCGGGCTGGATAATTGATTGAATTTGGTGTTTATATGCCAATGAATAAAGCACCACATACCCGTCAATTGTCGGAATCTGGTTATACTGTGCCACCGCAGGATGCAGCCCTACCATTCCAACACGCTTATTCGGATTTTCATCTTGTTTCAGTACGGTTTTTACTTTCGAGAAAAGGTCTTCGGCATAAAATTCTCGGTACGAAATGTAGTCTCGACCGTGAATGGTTTTCTTGATATAATCGCCCACCAACTGATTTGAGAATAGGACAATGATGACTTGAATACTGGCCAAAGCGACCGCAACTTTTATAGGTAATTCTCTGATTATAAGAATAAAAACTCCAAACCACAGAATCGGATAGAGTGAATAAAAGCGGTCGAGTTGAATGGCTTTCAAGATGGGTAATTTATCTTTAAGCGTTTCAAATCCTACAAAATTCCAAAACCCATCAATCAGAGCAATAAAGACCAGACAAAGAATATAAAAAACAATAACAACGAGCTTTTTCTGCTTGAAAAAACCATAAATTATGTAAAAAAATATGAGCGGAAGGATGACATACGTATGAAAAGATTGAAAGTGATTTTGCCCCCCGATAAACGAGTTTTTGGCAGCTTTCAGACACTCCGAGAAAGTATTTCCTTGTACAAACTCTACTCGATGGGGAATAAACCCAGCGGGCGTTCCGATTTTAAGAATATCTAAAAATAAGCGATAATCAACTAAAATATACCCTACTGTAAGCATTAACAACGATAAAATGCCTTTATCGTAGGCAACGCTTCTTTCTTTTTTCAGAAAACTTAACCCTAAATACCCAACCATCAAGACCATCATAAACAATCCCGATAGAATTAAAGAGGAGTAAAAAGGAAATAACAGGAAGATAATCCAATCAATAACAGCATTGTATTTTTTTAAGATTCTATCAAAACTCCAAAAAAGTAAAGGTTGCCCTGCCGAACTCAACCCGCCCGAAAACCAAAAGGGTAATAAAGCAAAACCCAACGCAACAAAAGGAGCTATTTTTGGAGAAAGCTTGAGCGTATCCTTAGCCAATAAGTACGTACCCATATAAGCTACCAAACCCATCAGGATTACATTGATATTATAGGCAACAATTGGCTTAAACCACAGAAACAACCACGCAATTAGGCTCCATTCTGAGCCAAAAGCAATTCGTGGTGCTTGCATTACGGTTTCATTGGGCGTGTACGAACTCGCCAAAAGCAAATCTTGGTCAACCAATGATTTATACCAAGCAATGTTGGCTTCCAGATTATCATGCACTCTGATTGAAGCATCTTCACCTAAAAAAATAATGAAGCCGAAGAAAATCAGTAACGATAAAAAACTGATAATAAATGATTTATTAAAAAAAAGAGGCATGTAACGAAGATTAATGGCATTGATAAAACCTTATCAATACTTGTCATAACTTACGAATTATAAAACTCAATAATTTTATCAATAATTAATTGTTGTTCGGCTTCAGCAAGTTCATAAAACAAAGGTAAGCGTACCAAACAATCAGAATAGTAATCGCTTACGGGTAACGAAACATCTCCTGCTTTTTCTTTATAAAACGGACTACTATGCAACGAAATATAGTGAAAAACCGCATAAATTTTGTTGGCTTTCAAGAATCCAATCAAGGCATCACGCTGCTCAATCGAATCGGTAAGCAAATAAAACATGTGGGCGTTATTAGTGGCATAATTTGGCACCACTGGTAATTTTAATTTGCCCGATTGCTCTAAATCCGTGAATGCTTCGTAGTATTTCGCCCAAATCTGTTTGCGTCTTGTTTGTATTTTTTCAAGATTTTCGAGTTGAGCATATAAGTATGCAGCAACGACTTCTGAAGGTAAAAACGACGAACCAATATCTACCCAATTATACTTATCGACTTCACCACGCCAAAAGGCCGAGCGATTAGTCCCTTTTTCCCATATAATTTCGGCACGTTTCTCGAAACGCTCATCGTTGATGACCAACATTCCACCTTCTCCCGAAATAATATTTTTGGTTTCGTGAAAACTAAAAGCCGATAAATGCCCGATACTTCCCAACGAGCGACCTTTGTAGAATGAATCAACGGCTTGGGCAGCATCTTCGATAACGAATAAGTTATTGGCCTCGGCAATACTCATGATTTTGTCCATATCACAAGCAATTCCTGCGTAATGCACTACCACAATTGCTTTGGTTTTTGGGGTAATTAAGCCCAAAAGTTTATCGGCATCAAGATTAGGATTTTTGGCCGAGCTATCGGCAAAAACGATTTTTGCTCCACGAAGCACAAAGGCATTGGCCGTAGAAACAAACGTATAAGATGGCACAATTACTTCATCACCTACTTGAATATCACATAAAATGGCTGCCATTTCGAGGGCGTCCGTACACGAAGTGGTAAGCAGGCAGCGGCGAAAACCGTATTTTTCTTCAAAAAACTGCTGGCTTTTTTTTGTAAAAACGCCATTCCCAGAGATTTTACCCGATTGCACGGCCTCTCCGATGTATTGTAGCTCGTTGCCAGAAAGGTATGGTTTATTAAAAGGAATCACGAGAAAATTAATGTTGAATGTTTGAATGAGTAAAAAGGTAGAATGCGAAAATAATTAGTTTTTATTCAATCATTGAGGCATTCCGAACGGGCGGCGAACCGCTTCAAACTTATTTTTTTGTCAGAACCACCGCACAACTTGCTCCGAACGACATTTTTGACTTTCGCAGTTGAGCTAATTCCCAACTATGAATTTTATTGAATATCGTAGTGGCCAATTTTGATGGCGTATGATTGTCAAACTCGGCATCAAGGGTATTTTTGCGTGTTTTTCCAAAAAGTTTGGCGAGACGAAATGGAATTGCTCGCAAAACACCCATAATTGGCGGTAAGTAGGAGAAAATGTAACTCCCGTAGGTATAGTCAAGTCCGCAATCTTTGGCGAGTTTATCAAACATTTCAAGAGTATAACGACGGAAGTGTCCGCTTTCGTCATCGACTTCTGACCAAAGCCACTGATGAGCAGGCACAGTAATGTAAATGTGTGAACCCGAGGGCAAATACTGAGCAAGTGAGGTTAAAAATGCTTTATCATCTTCGATATGTTCAATTACATCAAAAAGTCCAACCGCATCA
>JALQYE010000174.1 GCA_023254245.1 Emticicia sp. | reverse complement strand
CAACCTCATTTGGGATGATTTTTGTTCGTTGTATTTGGAAATGATTAAGCCAGCTTACGTTGATGGAAAAGGCTTACCAATCGACCAAGAAACATACGATGCAACGCTCGAAATCTTTGATGAATTGATGCGTTTGATTCACCCTTGGATGCCATTTATTTCGGAAGAATTGTGGCAGTCTATTAAGGAAAGAGGTACAAACGATTCGATTTGTTTAGCAGAATTCCCGAAAGGTGGCGAAGTAAACGAAAGCCTTTTGAGTGATTTTGAATTATTGCTTGAAATTGTTTCAACGGTTCGTAATACCCGTAATTCAAAGCAAATTTCGCCGAAAGAAGCATTGCCATTGGCGGTTAAGACAGAAAATCAGGCACGTTACGAGACATTATCTGGTTTAATCAAGAAAATGGCGAACATCTCTGATATTCAATATGTTAGCGATAAAGCAGATGGCATGAGTTTCGTTATCAAAGGCGATGAACTAACGATTGATTTAGGCAAAAATTTGGATGTAGAGGAAGAAAAAGCAGCTCTACAAAAAGATTTAGATTATATCATAGGTTTCAAGAAATCGACCGAAGCGAAATTATCGAATGAGCGTTTTGTTCAAAATGCAAAGCCAGAAATCATCGAAAAAGAACGCCAAAAATTAGCCGATGCCGAAACTAAAATCAAAGCTTTGGAAGAGGCTTTAGCGAAGTTGGGGTGAGGTTTTAGAATAATTTTAAAAGGCAGTTTTGAGATTTCAAGACTGCCTTTTTTCATTCTCAATTAGGAATAAACTGTGCAAAAGCACTCAATATAACTGCTGGTGGCGGAGCAACAGTATTAAGCTTTATATCAAATGAGATAGTATGAGTGCCTGGCGATAGAGTTACGGTGTATGGCCCCAAACTTCTTTCTTCAAGTACAGTTATATAAGCAATTGCTTGTTGGAATCGGGTGATTCCACTTCCTGTAAATATTATTGAGCTACCATCCACTTTTGGCGTGAAATCCCATGAAAGTAGGCAGTGGTCTAATGGATTAGCACAGTTAAAAGTGGTTTCTATTCTCGGGAAAACTATGAGCCTACCGCCAGTGGTAGTTGTAAAAGTTATAGAAGAATTCGGTATATTATTTGTCTGATTATTAGGGATTGTAAAGGAAGGTGCCGAGATAGAAAAGTTTTGTATTAATTGACTCGTTGATTTCCAAGTGGCAGCACCACCAGACCCACCACTTGTAAGTACCTGATTCAAAGTTCCAGAATTATTATTTAAAGATATTTCTCCATTGTTCTTAAACTTTGTTCCCGTAAGTACATTTAGCGGATTTAGCCATACACCCGCTCCATCTACGGTATAATCGGGGTTAAGTATGAGATACCCATCATTACTATACGCTATAGAGGCAGTTCCACCAAAGGTTGAGGTGTTCTTAAAAGACAAATTTCCGCCACCCTCAATTCTGGCACTACCAACTACGTTTAATTTGTGAGTTGGTGCATTTGTGCCGATTCCGACGTTCCCGTTATCAAGAATTGTGAACCTACCTCCTAACACACCTGGTGCATCAACTGACATTTTTCCAAAACCACCCAAACTTAATGAATTATTTCCAGAGTTTGCGGTAGTAGGCCCCTCAATTCTGAGTCCTCCCGAACTTAAATTTAGACTCATAACACTGGCGTTTCGGCCATAACTATGGAACCCTAAATTATTCGCTTGGTCGGTTCCTATAAATACATTTCGAGTTGTATTTGACAGATTGTTGAGTATAATACCCGCCGATTCATTGGTGGTTAAGCTTCGTAATAAAATTCGGCCTTTCGTTTCTATGGGTTCTACAGGGTTTGACACGCCAAGCCCTACATTACCTGTATTAGTATTATAGATGTTAGTTCCGGTTGTTGTCCATTGGTTTCCACTGGCTGCTACCGATAGATTATTCCAGGTACCATTATAATACCAAAACGATTGGGTAGCATTATTATAAACCATCATGCCATTTACTGGGCTTGTGATGGCGGCTTGAATGGCCGTCAAATCAGCAAAACGAGGCAGAGCAATATATTTGGGGTCGATTTGTGTTGCTTGCTGTGCGTTTATTGTATTTGATAATATGCTGATAATGAGAATAATAAAAGTCTTTTTCATGAGGATTTTAAATTAAGGTTTTGAGAATTCGGTTTTTGCGGCGAGAAACAATAATTGTCTCGTTATTTGATAGTTCAATTACACCACCATCAAAATAAGACGTATAGTTTTTAACAAAACTCAGATTGATTAATGAAGACCTGTGTGTGCGGAAAAAACCAAGGTTAAGAAAACGGTTTTCAAGTTTTTTTAAGGTAGTAGAAACCAAAAGGTGTTTGCCATTAACTAAGTAGACTTCTGAATAATTGGCATTGGCTTTTAGATAAATAATATCATGGGGAAATACTTTTTTACCTCCTCCAATCGGAATTTTCAACTGTTTCATGTCTAAATTAATTCTGGCGTTCATCAAAAGATTATCCAAAATTAGTCTGAATGAGAGCGGCTGTCAATCTAACAAAAGTTAGGTATTACCGAAGAATTTGTTGAGGGCTTCCGTACGATTTTGTACATGAAGTTTTTCGTAGATTTTATGAATTTGCTGACGGACAGTACCCGTTGATGTGCCTAATTTATCTGCTATTTCTTTGTATAAAAAGCCTTTTGAAAGTAATTCTAAGATTTCTTTCTCTCTTGAAGTAAGTGATTGTTTTTCGGTACTTTGTGGCTTTTGAAAGTGCGAAATTACTCGACGAGCAATGCTGGCACTCATCGGAGAACCACCTTCATAAAGCTCTCTGATGGCATCTAAAACCTTGTTTGGTGGAGTTTTCTTCAATATATACCCACTGGCACCTGCTTTGAGTGCTTCAAAGATATTTTCGTCGTTTTCAAAGATAGAAAACATCAAAAATTGAACCGCAGGAAATGCAGCCTTTAGCTCACTCACGCACTCAATACCCGACATTTGGGGTAAATGAATATCCATTAAAACTACTTGGGGTTGTTGTTGCTTGATACCCACAATGGCACTTTCAGCATCTTTATACACGGCCAAGCACGTAAAACCATCGGTATAGTCAATTACATACTTCAAGCCTTCACGAATATCGGTTTGGTCTTCAACTATGGCTACACTGATGTTGGTCATGTAAGTATTTTTGGCAAGTTTGAGCGAAAAGAATTAGCAACAAAAATATAAATCCAATCGCAGGTTTTCAATATAACAAAAGTTAGGTTAGCGAAATTTCGACGAGTGTTCCGTCCTGATTTTTCCATGAAATTTTACCATCAATTTCTTCCATTCTACTCTTCATATTCGATAAACCATTACCACTTCCCGTTTTTGTTTTGGTCGAATCATTGAAGCCAATGCCATTATCTTGTATTCGAATCGCAATTCCTTGCTCAAAATTCATTTTTATTGAAACAGTCGTAGCTTTGGCGTGTTTGATGGTGTTATTTACGGCCTCTTTCACAACCAAGTATAGGTTACGTTTTTGCTCGTCAGAAAGCGTTCGTTCTGGAAGGTTTTCTGGAATCTCAAACTTAAAATCTAAATCAGAGTTTTCGAGTAATTCCGAAAGACGGCCTTTGGTATAAAACACCCAATTCGATAATTTATTTTGGTGAGCATTCAACGACCAAACAATTTCGTTGATAGTCTCCGAAATATCATCGGCTATATTCGCAATTTTTGCAATTTGTTGATTATCTGGCTGTTGTGATTTTAAGATATGAGCTGAGTAAATCAATGAAGTAAGGTTTCCTCCCAAATCATCGTGCATTTCTCGACTAATCCGTTGGCGTTCTTTGTTCTGCGAAGCCAGCTTTGTTTCTAAGATTTTTGTGTGTTGTTTATTCCTGAAAAACCAAAATAAGAACCCGCCTAAAATTCCAACTACTATTAAAACATTCAATAAAATGATAGTTCTGTTTCGTGATTTTTCTAATTCTTGTTCTTGTTTCAAAAGCTTTACTTCTTTTTCTTTCAGCTCATATTTGGCCTTTAGTTCTTCCGAATACTCCATAAGGGCTTGTTTATTAGCCAAAATCTTAATCGAATCGGCCTTATCGTAATAATAATTGGCTTTATCGTATTTATGCCATGCAATATAGACTTCGGCATACGAGTTATACAGAGCTTCCAAATCGGTTATATCATTGATAGTATGTAAAAGCGTTTCCCACTTTTTCATGTAGCCCAGACTTTCGTCGAAATTACCCGTTTGGTAGCTATAAACTGATTTTGCCGTGAAGTACAAAACACTATCTCGCTTGATTAGACGTAAATTATTGGCTTTTACATAATCTTCAAATCGTTTTAGGTCTTTTCCTAAATTCTGGGTATTTCCTAAATTAATATCAATATTGCATACATTTATCAAGGCTAACTCAGCATTCCGCTGTCTGTTGTTTTTTTCTGCAATCTCAAACTGCTTTTGGAATAAATCTTTAGCTTTTTTATACTGATTTATTCGTTGATAAGCGTTGCCTACATTATTATAGCAAGCCAATAGTCCTTTTATATCATTGTACTTTTCGGCCAGTTTTATGCCTTTTAATCCATAGTAAATACACTTATCTGGTGAATCTAAATCTGAGAAAAATGAGGTAATCGTTCCATAAAGTTGGCCTGGTATTTCGTCTTCATAGCCAGCATCGAGTCCTTTTTCAAGGATTGGAATATATTCACTCGCTTTTTTGTAGTCGTTTAGGCGGTGATAAAAACTGAATAGCAGACGATTGCACCGAAGTATGTATTTATTGTTTTTTAGCTTTTGAGCAAATGTCAATGCTTTTGTTATTTGGGTTTTACCTTTTTCGTATTCGGCCAAAAGATGATAGGCTCGTGCAGCATCGTAGTAATATTTGTACCAAAAAATATCTTGATTGATTCGCTGGGTAATGGGCTGACACGTTTCGATGATAATTAAAGCCGAATCGGGGTCGGTATCGAGAACTTGCGAAAACTGAGTGATGTATTGATTGAAAAGAAGTGTGTCCTTTTGAAGAGCTTTTTGAGCAAAAATAGCGTTACAGAAAAACAAAAGTATGATTACAAAGGCTTTTTTCATGGCATCAATGAAATGAATTTGACTGGTAGCAAAGCAGTTGTAAACATAGAAAAATAAAAAGCCATTTGAAAGGTAAGTACAATAAAAAACCTCACTCGGATGAGTGAGGTTTCGAGGTGTTATCTAAAATCATCTTCGTCGTCATCGCCGAAATTCATTTTATTAGGGTCGAACATGCTATCCAATAAATCTTTGAATTGCAGACCCGTATCTAAATTTTGTTTGCTGATGAGTGAATATTCGGCCAAACCATGCAGGGCAAACTCCATCATGAAAAGTTTATCATCTTCACCCAAACGCTCATGGTATCCTTCTACCAGTTCTTCTAAGCCTTCGATAGTTTTTAGTCTTGCACGGTATTCTCTATCGGTAAGGTCATTCGTAAAATCAATTATATTACCTTCGCCAAACCAATTTGATACTTGCTGAAACGGATTTTTACCCGATTTCTTTTTCTTTACGGCTTCTGGATTCGGGAAGTATTTCAAAAACTCCGTTCGCATGGCTTTTCCGATGAGGCTTTGAGCTACATAAACTGGTCCTTCAACTTCACCTTCGTAAACCAATTCTATCTTGCCATTGATGGCCGCAATCGCTCCGTAAATATCAGACACTCTTGCGTTTACGTTTTTCTCGCCATTAATCAGCGAGCGTCTTTCTGCCGAACTCAACAAGTTTTCATAGGCCGAAATTGTCATACGAGCCGAAACCCCACTTTTAGCATCAACGTATTCGCTTTGGCGTGCTTCCACCGCAATTTGCTCAACCAAGTCTTTCAGAATATCATTCACCACAATTTTCTTCTGACCATCTTTAATGATAGCTTCTTGTTCGGTAATCTTACGTCCGATTTCGATAGATTTCGGGTAGTGCGTAACAATTTGGCTATCAATACGGTCTTTTAACGGCGTTACGATACTTCCACGATTGGTGTAATCTTCAGGGTTGGCCGTAAACACAAACTGAATATCGAGCGGCATACGGAGCTTAAATCCACGAATCTGAATATCGCCTTCTTGTAAAATATTAAACAACGAAACCTGAATACGAGCTTGTAAATCGGGTAATTCGTTAATCACAAAAATACAACGATGCGAGCGTGGAATCATACCGAAGTGAATCACACGTTCGTCGGAATAAGGCAAGCGTAAAGTTGCGGCTTTGATAGGGTCAACATCTCCAATTAAGTCAGCAATCGAAACATCGGGTGTTGCCAACTTTTCATTGTAGCGTTCGTCACGGTGCAGCCACGAAACGGGTGTTGCATCGCCGTGCTCGGCAATTAAATCCTTAGCGTAGCGTGAAAGTGGTTCGAGTGGGTCGTCATTAAGTTCAGAACCTTCTACTATTGGCACGTATTCATCTAAAAGATTAATCATTAGGCGGGCAATACGAGTTTTCGCTTGTCCACGCAAACCCAAAAGGTTGATGTGGTGCATCGAAAGAATTGCTTTCTCGACATCTGGAATAACGGTATCTTCATACCCCCAAATTCCTGGAAAAACCGACTCTTTATTTTTAAGTTTCTCAACTAAATTATCACGAAGTTCTTGTTTGATGGATTTTGGGCGGTAGCCGCTGGCTTTTAAATCGCCAAGTGTTTTTATTTTTAAAATATTCTTATCGAATGCCATGTATTTAATGGATAATGTAGAATTGAAAATGAATAATGAGCTTCTACTGAATAACGGTTTTTCGTAAGAAATGGTTTGAGAGCTTGTATGACAATTTTCTAAATTGTCAATGCGAAAAACACAATCTGGAAAATTGTGTTACAAAAGTAATGGCTCAAAGCTTTTCAAATTTTCGTCAAAAACAACAAATTTTGCTGGAAAACCTTCGGCGATTTGTCCGATTTCGTTTTCAAGTTTTAGGGCTTTTGCGGGGCGGATAGTTGCCATTTTTATAGCCTCTTCGAGCGAAATACCTACTTTTTCTACGGCATTTCTTACGCAATCGGCCATTGAAACGGCCGCTCCTGCCAAATTTCCTTCTGAATTGCGATACTGACCATTTTCGAGGTACGCATCAAATTCTTCCCATTTGAATTGTTTTACTTTCTCGCCCACAAAAAGTGCATCCGAAATCAAGAAAAGTTTGTCTTGTTTCAATTTATAGGCAATGCGAGCAGCGGCATAATCGCAGTGGAAACCATCGAGAATAATTGGAGCATATACTTCCGAGCTATCAAAGGTTGCACCTACAACACCCAATTCACGATGCCCCATCTGGGTCATGGCATTGAACAAATGTGTACACAATTTAATGCCTTGATTATAAGCATCTCTTGCTTGTTTGTAAGTAGCATTTGAATGCCCGAGAGAGATATTTATACCACTTTCGAGCAGCATATCTATTTGCTCAGGTGTGAAATTTTCGGCAGCGATGGTCATTAATTTAATAATACCTTTGCCGTATTTTATGATTTCTTCTAACTCACTATTGGTTGGCTTTTTGATATATCGAGCCAAATGAGCTCCACGTTTGGCAAGGTTCAAGAATGGCCCTTCGAGGTGCATACCAAGCACGCCAGTATGCGGTTCGCCGCCCGTTGAATTTTTCTCCAGAAAGCTACGTGTAGCTTCGATTCCTTTCAGGATATTTTCGAGTGGAGAGGTAATGAGTGTAGGTAACACGTGCGTAGTACCGAGCTTCAAACTTGACTCGTAGATATCTTGTATTGTTTCTTCGTTGGCATGTTGGGTAAAGTAATATTTTTCACCGCCATTGATGTGCGTGTCAACAAATCCTGCTGAAATATGTTTGTTTTTTAAATCTATGACTCTTCCATTGGAGTCAGATGTCCCGTTAGACCTTACTACTCTACCGTTTTCAATTGTAATAGATTGATTTTGAAGTACTTCTGTGCCTGTGTGAACAGTGGCGTTTATGATGATTGTTTGCATAAAAAAACTTGCTCAGGTTGAGTGAGCAAGTTAAGAAAAAACAATCAATGAATCAGAATAAGAGAGGATGTAAATCATAAGCTTTTGTTTTGGTCGAGTCGAATTTGTTTTTTTACCATGTTTAACTTTAACTTTCTGCGTGAAACTGTCAAAACTTTTCCAGTTGTTAGTTGTATGGTAGCTTTCTTCCCGACTTGATTAAAATCCTTTATAAAATTGGGATTCAATAAGTACGACTTATGCACACGCAAAAAAACATTCAGCTCAATATCACTTTCGTACTTTTTGAGTGTAAATGATGAAATCATTTTTGTTCCATTTTTTAGGTGAAAAATCGTATAATTAATGTCGGCTTCGAGATAAGTTATCTCCGTGTTTTCGGGAGTTTTGAGGGGTGTCATTGTGGCTATGTGTTTAAGAGTTTTATTAATTCACAGAAAAAGTGTTTGGGTTCGATACAAAATTCATCAATGTTGATGGTTGTTTTTAGGAGAGAAATACCCTTTTGAGGGGGGTGTTTTTCCCGTATAGATATAAAAAAAAGAGGCTGGAGAGCCTCTTGAATTGTTGTAATAAGAAAAACTATTCTATTCTGTCTGAGCCGATAGCTCCGAGAATATTTATTAGGGCAAACACATTTCCATTTTTGGTATAGGTGCCATCGAAATCTCGACCGAGAGCAAGCGTAAACAAAAAGTTTTTGTTCTGCATTGAAAGCAAATCGGTAAGCTCCATCTTTAAACGTAGAGGGTTTAGCCGCAGTCATAAGAGTTGGGCTTTTAACTTTTCGGTAGATACTTTCGATGGCAAGATTGAGATGCCGAACTGTATTATTGGTAAAGTTTACTTTTAGTCCCGCATCATAAAACTTACTATATTTTTGCTCTTCGGCATCAATATATTCGGGTTCAATATTATTTAGGTAGCGGAGTAAGACTAACACCGAAAATACTTTTTGTTTTTCGGTGTTGGTTGCTTTTTTGTCTTTCGTTTTTTCGTTTTTTTCTCCCGTAAAATCATAGCCAGTTGTGAGCCATAAGCCCTTTTTTGAGGTAACTGTCTTACTTGCATAATCTTTAACTAAACCTCCCGATAGATTAAGGCTAAACGTACGAATGACAGTATAACTTTGGTTTTTATTTGAGTTTTAAGGTCTGTCATGTATTGATTCATACTTATAAATCCTTGATTATCTGAACCTAAAAATGTTGAATTTTTATTAAATGTCGATATTTCCGTAATGGCTGTCTCGTACTTTTGTTTAAGTAGTACCAGATTATCTATACTTTCCTCTGAGAATTTG
>JALQYE010000173.1 GCA_023254245.1 Emticicia sp. | reverse complement strand
AAGGCAAAATTGCTTGTGATTCTGCACCGTAGAAATTATTATACCAAATTCCTAAAAGTGCCAAAATAACAGGAATATTCTTTTCGAAAGGAGTGCTACGGAAATGATTATCCATTTCGTGAGCTCCCAAAAGTAATTGTTCAAAGTTTTCGTAACCAATCGTGCAGGCAATAGATAAACCAATAGCCGACCAAAGAGAGTAACGCCCTCCTACCCAATCCCAAAAACCAAACATATTGGCTGGGTCGATACCAAATTTTTCAACCTCTTTTTGATTAGTAGAGATGGCCACAAAGTGTTTCTTTACATACTCACTATCTATAGCAGTTGCCAAAAACCAATTACGTGCCGAATGGGCATTTGCCATTGTTTCTTGGGTAGTGAAAGTCTTTGAGGCAATCATAAATAAGGTTGTCTCAGGATTTACTTTCTTCAAAGTTTCGGCAATGTGCGTTCCGTCAACATTCGATACTAAATGAATATTAATATTTTTCTTTTTGTAAGGTTTCAAAGCCTCAGTAACCATGACAGGGCCTAAATCAGAACCTCCAATACCAATATTTACGATGTCAGTGATTGACTTATTCGTATAACCTTTCCAAGTTCCTGAAATAACTTTTCCAGAGAACTCTTTCATTTTTTCGAGAACCTCGTTTACGTCTGGCATTACATCTTTGCCATCAACTAAAATTGGAGCATTGGAGCGATTACGCAACGCTACGTGAAGCACTGAACGATTTTCTGTTTGATTGATTTTTTCGCCAGTAAACATTTGCTCAATAGCACCTGACAAATCGCACTCTTTTGCCAAATCGGTTAAGTATCCGATTGTTCGACGATTGATATTATTTTTTGAGTAATCAAGTAAAATATCATTAAACTTGATTGAGAATTTCTTAAAACGATTTTTGTCTTCAGCAAATAACTCTTTTAAGTGCTTTTTGTTGATAGTACGGTGGTGAGCTTTAAGTTTTTTGAAAGCAGGCGTTTGAGTAAAATTCGTTGAGTTAAGCATATTTTCTTTGATAGTTACTTGTAAACTGGTTACTGGGAAATTGGATGACTGATTACTAAAGAATTAATTACTGGAAAAGTGGCTTCGTAGTTCGCCAGTAACAAATCCACCGACAACCAGTTATGCAATAACTAATCCTTTGATTTTATACAAATATCGTCTAAATGACTTTTTGAGGCAACAAAAACATTGAAATCGACATTTCCTCTGATACCGTCAACTTTGCCATCGGTGCTATGTTGCCATATCATTAATCGGGCGTCGTCATATCCCTCTAACTTTTGGCTATCATAATTTGAAATCCAAAGGGGATATTTGTCTAAGTTTCCTTTTATATACTGTTTGTAGATGTGTCCATTGGTATAAATAATAGGCTTTACACCATAATGGTTTTCTATAATATTGATGAAGGTCTTTACATTTTCGAGCAAACTGGCTCTTACTCTCCTATTAGTTCCTTGAATCTCAAAATCAAGAACTGGCACAAAATCTCCCTCTTCTAATACAACTGATTCGATAAAGTTTTGGGCTTGTTCAACGGGGTTCGCCCGCGGAACATAAAAATGATATGCACCACGAATTAAGCCTGTCTTTTTAGATTCTCGCCAATTTTTGGAAAAATCCTCATCTTTAAGGTCTTTTCCTTCGGTGGCTTTTATAAAGCAAAAGCTAATATCTACTTTATCTTCAATACTGTGCTTTACTTTATGCCAATCTATTTGCTCGTTATGATGCGAAACATCGATTCCATGAATAGTGTATCTAAGAGGTAATTTTATACCAAAACTTTCAATATAAGTCCAACGTTGGCCATCACTTACATACACTGGGTATAAAGTAATAAGTGCAATTACAATAAAAATGTAGAGTCCACGCAAGGAAAAAAGTTGATTGAGGAATTTTTCCCAAAGACTCATTTTTTTTTTCTTTCTCATTAAACCCAATAGCAAGTATAAATCTAACAATGTAGATGATATTGCAAATATTGTGCAAAAGTAAATAAAATGCGGTAGGATTAAAACGATTTACGAGTTTAGTAGTCGAAAGTTGTGATTTTGGCATATTTTTCAAAAAAAATGTGGTATATCTTTAGGATACACCACATTTGAATTCTATAACCTTATTTATTAGGCTGAGGAGTATAACGTAAGTACGGTTTTACAACTCTAACACCCTTAGGAAACTTTGCAATTGCATCTTCGGTTGAAACCGCTGGTACAACGATTGTATCTTCACCTTCTTTCCAATCAGCTGGAGTTGCTACTTGATAATTTGATGTAAGTTGAAGTGAATCAATTACACGCAACAATTCGGTGAAGTTACGACCCGTTGAGGCAGGGTATGTTAGCGTTAATTTAACTTTTTTATCAGGTCCAATAATGAATACCGAGCGAACCGTTGCCTTCTCAGAAGCATTGGGGTGAATCATATCGTATAAAGTTGCCACATTACGGTCGGCATCAGCAATGATAGGAAAGTTTACGGTTACACCATTTACTTCTTCAATATCAGGTACCCACTTGCCGTGCGAGTCTAAATCATCCACCGAAACTGCAATCACTTTTACACCTCTTTTGGCAAAATCATCTTTTAACAGTGCTGTTTTGCCTAATTCTGTCGTACAAACTGGCGTAAAATCGGCTGGATGAGAAAACAACATTCCCCAAGAGTTGCCAAGCCATTCGTGAAAACTAATTGTACCCTGCGTGGTTTCAGCAGTAAAATCTGGTGCGATATCTCCTAATCTAAGTGACATAATTTGATTTAGTTTAAAAATTAAACAAATAATCTACTAATTTTATAGAGAATTGATTTTTTATAAAAATAGTTCACAAATCTAATTAAAAATAATTGCGATTTGCAATGCTCTAAATCATATTGATGAGATTATTTTTTGATGAAGCAATGAAAATATTGTTGTGCTAAATAGTGCTTATGTAGTATCTTTGAAACAATGAATCAAAAAACCGATACAATGCTGGCTTGCTCCGAACTAAGTTTTTCGTATGATACCAAAAAGACATTTAATTTCCCTTCGTTTAGCTGCGAAAAAGGCGAAACATTACTGATTCTGGGCAATTCAGGAACTGGTAAAACCACACTATTGCATTTATTAGCACTATTGCTTACGCCAAATGGAGGTTCGATAAAAATAAATAATAACGAATTAGCTACGCTTTCGGCAAAAGAAGCTACCAAGATGCGTGCGAATCATCTCGGTATTATTTATCAAAAGCCGCATTTTGTGAGTTCGTTGAGTGTTTTGGATAATTTATTACTGGCCAATTACCTTGCCGACCGAAAAGAGTCAAAAGAACAAGCTCAAAAACTGGCAACTAATTTAGGAATTGTAGGACTTCTCGATAAAAAAACATCCATGTTAAGTGGTGGGGAACAGCAAAGAGTGAGTATTGCGAGGGCTTTGATGAATAACCCAGATGTAATTTTGGCCGACGAACCGACCTCAAATTTAGATGATGAAAATTGTGAAAAAGTAATTCAATTACTCGAAAATCAGTCAAAAAACATTGGAGCTGCATTGGTTATAGTCACGCATGACCAAAGATTGAAGGATAATTTTAAAAATATTATTACACTTTAACAAATAACGATTTCCTAATCGAAACTTCGACTACGCTCAGTTACCGATTAGAAAATCGTAAATCGAACAAGATGTTATTTAAAATAAGTTGGAAAAACATACTCGACAAAAAGCTGAATAGTTTTTTATGTATATTGTTGATGACACTCGGCATTGCAATGATTTCATTGTTAATGCTCTTGGGCAAGCAATTACAAGATAAATTCGCCAAAAATATCAGCGGAATCGACTTGGTTGTAGGTGCCAAAGGTAGTCCACTTCAATTAATTTTATCGTCGGTGTATCAGATTGATAATCCAACGGGTAATGTATATTTAGATGATGTGGCAGCCATAGCTCAAAATCCTTTGGTTAAAGAAATGATTCCTCTTTCGATGGGAGATAATTATCAAGGATTCAGAATTGTAGGAACAAACAAAAAATATTTTGAGCATTTCAAGGCCAAAATTGCTTCTGGAAAAATGTTCAAAGGAAATTTGGAAGTAGTTTTGGGAGCTTCAACTGCTCAAAATGCCAATTTGAAAGTTGGAGATACATTTGCAAGTTCACACGGACTTGATTCGGAAGGTGAAAAACATGCCGAGAATAATTATAAAGTTGTTGGAGTTTTAGAATACAACAATTCAGTAGTTGATAACTTGATTCTGACAAGCTTGAATAGTGTCTGGAATATTCACGAACACAAAGATGAGCACCACGAAGAAGAGGTAGCTGACAGCACAATAAAAAGAGAAATTACGAGTGCGATTATCAAATTTCGTTCGCCAATGGGCATGATGACGATGCCTCGAAACATCAACCAAAATTCAAAACTACAAGCTGCCGTTCCTGCTATTGAAGTGAATCGCTTATTTGAGCTTTTGGGTATCGGAATTGAAGGGCTTCAATTTTTGGCTGCTGTAATCATGCTTATTTCAGGAATCAGCGTTTTTGTTTCACTGTATAATTCATTGAAAGAACGCAAATACGAAATGGCATTGATGCTTTCGATGGGTGCAAGCCGAACTCGTTTGTTTTTGATGTTGTTATTAGAAGGTATTATTTTATCTTTGCTTGGATTTATCGCAGGAATTGCCCTAAGCAGAATTGGCATCTATTTGATTTCAAATGCTTTAAGCAAGAAATTTCATTTCGATGTAAGCCAATTTAGTTTACAAACAGGCGAAATATATTTGTTTGTAGGAGCGTTATTAGTCGGAATTTTAGCAGCGGCTATTCCATCAATCGGTATTTACAGAATCAATATCTCAAAAACACTGGCTACAGAATAAGGTTTTAACTTTAAACATCATTCATATTCATCAACCATAAAAAAATGAAAAATTTAACAAGAAGATTCATACTTGGCTTTTTTGCTTTATCACTATTATCATTTACGTATGCAGATGAGCCTACAAAGATTACGTGGGAAACACTCCGTGACGTAACTTTCAAGAAAAAGTGGAGTGCTGAAGAATCAATGTTTATCCTATACCCTACTTTTGGTCAGAAAGTTACCAACCTAAAGGATAAAGAGATTATGCTCACTGGCTACATGATTCCAGTAGATGTTGATGCCAATGTGTATGTACTATCAGCAAACCCTTACAGCTCGTGCTTCTTTTGTGGAGGTGCAGGCCCAGAATCAGTTGTACAAATAAAATTCAAGAAATCAACTAAGCGTTTTAATACCGACGACCGTGTTACAGTAAAAGGAACATTAAAACTCAATGCCGATGATATTAACGAACTAAATTATATCTTAGTTAATACTGATTTAGTTTTGTAAAAACAGGTATCAAGAAAAAATTAAAGCGTCGAATGAAAGTTCGGACGCTTTTTTATTGAATAAAATTACCCAAGATTTCGTTTGATAAACAGTATTTTATACTTTTGATAAATGCTTGAATTCTTGAATAGAAAAATACAATGAAAAAACTACTTTTTGCTTTCACAACAATTTTTATCTTGGGTGCTTCTTCCAAAACTTTTGCTCAATATGATTATAACTGGGCAGCGGGTTTCAGAGTTGGCGAACCTCTTGGCTTTAACCTAAGAAAATATTTCCAAAATGGCGATAGGGCATTTGATGTAAATATTGGCACGTATGGTTTTATCTATAATCGCCAAAGACGATACAACGCAGGTGAGTACAAAACTGCTGGTTTGATGATACAAGGACATTATCTATGGCAACTTGAAATTTTCAGAAGAGATTGGGCACATGTTTATTATGGTTTTGGAGCTCAAATAAATAATAGAAGTCATTATGCAGATATTCTGATTGGACAGAAAATTGACCATACAAAAAAAATATCACTCGGCCCGAGTGGAACTGCTGGATTTGAACTGAAACTCCCGAATCAGCCATTGGCAGTGTTTGTAGATGCAGGCTTATACGTGGAGGCGTTGCCTTCGCCATTTTTTTTAAATCCACAAGTAAGTGGAGGACTACGTTTAAATATTGTGAAATAAATAAGAATAACGAATGATTGCTTATCTCGACGGTAAACTTGCTTATAAAGACCCCTCTTATGTCATTATTGATATAGGTGGTGTGGGTTATCAAGTAAAAATATCTTTACAAACCTACGCAGCCTTGCATAATACGGGCGAGCGTTGTAAACTTCATACATTACTAATCGTTAGAGAAGACTCACATACTTTATTTGGGTTTCATGAGGCAGAAGAGAAAATACTGTTTGAAGACCTTACGAGTGTATCTGGTATCGGGCCAAGTACTGCACTGGTAATGCTTTCTTCTTTATCCTCAGCCGAAATCAAACAGGCCATCGTTAGCGACGATGTAAAAACAATTCAAAGCATTAAAGGTATTGGGCTTAAAACTGCACAAAGAACCATCATTGAGCTGAAAGATAAATTGAAGAAGGATAATATTATTGGTGGAATCACTCCAAGTATGTTCGACCCTGTAAATACCAAAGTACGTAATGAATCGTTGGCAGCCCTTGTCATGCTTGGTATTCCGAGAGCCACTGCCGAGAAGAGTATTGACACGATTCTAAAACGTGAAGGCAACGATATAACGGTTGAACAACTCATTAAACTCGCACTTCGTTAAAACCATTAAATAAAATAACGCTGGATAGTGAATCATAAAAAACTTATTCAGCGTTGTTCTTTTGCTTGAAACTAAAAAAAACAGGCTAAAATTATTGACATCACAGACTATTGGCAAGGTTTTAGTCGTTTAGTTCATGATACTCCTATTGAAATTTCCTAAAAACTGTATGTTCAGACAGCTATTAAAATTTAATCGTGTTACTTTACTATTACTTTTTTGCTTTTTTGGATTAATAAGTACTAACAGCTTATTTGCTCAAACACGCAAAAAGAGTACGACTACTGTTGAGAAACCAAAGATAGATTCACTTGCTATACCCCAAAAAGATACAGTTGTTTCTCGCACTGGCAGCAAACCTAATTATCGCTGGCAAGACCGTTATTTAAATCGTTACACGGCCAAAGTACCACAATCACCTTTCTATCTAAAAGACTCAAAAAATATCATTACAGATTTTAAGCTATCGCCCGATGCGAAAGAAATCTCTATTAGTGAAAAAGCAGGCAAACGTATTGATTATAAAGTTCCGCAAGCCCTTACCTTTAATGAATATTCGAGCATTCAGAATGCCAGTGTCAGACGTAGTATTTTAAGAGACTACGAAAACTTACAGGATGGAAAAAGTGCGGTTAGTGGTCGTGGCTTGAAACCTTTATTGGAGAAAAACCCAGTTGTTGACCGTATTTTTGGTGGTAGTTTACCAGATTTAAAACCCAATGGCTTCGTAACGCTTGATTTTCAGCTAATCAAACAATTTATTGATAATCCATTTCTGCCACTTATTCAACGAAAGCAAACACTCTTTAATTTTAATGAACAAATCAACATCAACTTTAATGGCAAGATTGGTGATAAACTGGGTGTGTTGACCAACCTTGATACCAAAGCAGCTTTCAATTTTGAAAATCAACTAAAATTAAATTTCAAGAATCAACCCGAAGATATTCTACAAAAAGTTGAGGGAGGAAATATTAGTATGCCTGTAAAAAGTCAGTTGATTCCAGGTGTACAAAACTTAATGGGTGTTAAAGCAGCTTTTAGATTTGGGAAATTGGATGTAACCGCCGTAGTTGCCCAACAGCGTTCTCGTACTGAATCTATTGTTTTGAATGGAGGCTCACAAAACAGAACTTTTGAGATTCGATGCGATAATTACGATGAAAACCGTCACTTCTTTTTAGCCCAATTTTTTAGAGATAATTACGAAAAATCTCTTCGTAATTTACCTTTGGTTCTTTCAAATGTAAAAATTACTCGTTTAGAGGTTTATGTAACCAACCGCACAAATAGCATTGAATCAATGCGAAATTTGACAGCTTTTACAGACTTGGGGGAGCTTCCAAATGCTGCTGGTAAATACAATGTAGTAGATAACAAAGCAACCGATTTATACGATAAGCTAAATAATAATCCGAATTTTAGAAGAGTGGACGATAGTACGGGGACACTCGCTAAACTTGGGCTGAAAAGAGGTATTGATTATGAAGTATTGAGAGGCTCTAAGCGATTGACAGAAAGAGAATTTAAGTTTAATGCTGAATTGGGCTATATTTCATTGGTTACTCCTCTGCGTAATGACGAAATATTAGCAGTTGCTTATGAATATACTTATAACGGCCGTACGTATAAAGTCGGAGAATTGACCGAAGATTACTCAGCTCGACGTGAAGACGAGGTAATCATGCTGAAGCTCATCAAATCATCAACAATTCGCAACCGTACGAATAGCCCGATGTGGAATTTGATGATGAAAAACATTTATTCACTTGGTACGCCAGGAGTTGGAAAACAAGGGTTTCAGTTACGTATCATTTATAAAGACGACCGCACAGGAATGGATACTCCTAACTTACAAGAAGGACGTAAGTTACAGAATATTCCGCTCATCAGAATCATGACCCTCGACCGTTTGAATCCAAACAATGACCCCCAACTTCCCGACGGCGATGGAAACTTTGACTTTGTTGAAGATATAACGATTGATACAAAAATGGGAAAAATGATTTTCCCAGTACTCGAACCTTTTGGGTCAACACTCGAAAGTAAATTTGACATTGACGAGCAAATCTTGAAGGAAAAATATGTTTTCAATGAGCTGTATCGCACAACGATGGCTGATGCACAACAAGTTACAACCAAAAACAAGTTTTTTATTCGTGGTAGTTTACAAGCAAGCAATGCTTCTGAAATATCACTCCCTTTGGGTGCATCTGGTCAATCGGTAAGAATTTTTGCGGGTGGCGTTCAATTACAAGAAGGTGCTGATTATACAATTGAACCACAACTTGGTAAAATCAAAATCATTAACCAAAGTATTCTTAACTCAGCTCGTCAGATTCGTATCGAATGGGAAAAGCCTGATTTATTCAATACACAACGCCGCATTATGCTCGGTTCGAGACTCGACTATAATCTGAGCAAAGACATTCATATTGGTGCCACAGCAATGACGCTCCGTGAAAGCACCCCTGGCTTCTTGACCAGGGTAGCCATTGGCCAAGAGCCAGTCAATAATACGATTTTAGGCGTTGACTTGAACCTTCGTAAAGATTCAAGATTTATTACTCGAATGCTTGATGCCCTTCCTTTGATTCAAACCAAAGAAATGTCATCTATTCAGCTAACAGCCGAGTATGCAAAATTGATTCCTGCAGTAAATGACAAACGT
>JALQYE010000172.1:9109-9361 GCA_023254245.1 Emticicia sp. | reverse complement strand
AAACACCATTGGAGTTTACTCGAACAAAACTTGATTACACACGATGAACTTCGCCGTCGAAGATTTCAAGAAACACTCGAAAATCTCGGAGTGAAAGACCTAAAAAAATCGTTTGGCTTAGAAATCAATGAATATTTTTTAGCTCTTTTGCCCCAAAAAGCTCATTTGATTGAGGGAGCAGTCGAAGTTTTAGATTATCTACTACCCAAATATGAATTGCATATTATTAGTAATGGTTGGCAGGATATTCAA
>JALQYE010000172.1:0-9099 GCA_023254245.1 Emticicia sp. | reverse complement strand
AGATGAAAAGCTCCGAAATTCATCATTATTTCGGAGAAATCATTACCAACGAACTGGCAGGGACTCGTAAGCCCGACCGTCGAATATTTGATTTTGCACTGGAAGCCACGAAAGCAAATCTGGCAGAAAGTTTAATGATAGGAGATAACTACGAAGCCGATATTTTGGGGGCAATTAGTGCCAATATGGACACGGTTTTTTATAATCCCGATAATATCCCAACTGGGCAAAAGCCCACATTTGACATAAAGAAATTGGTCGAACTGAAAGAAATTTTGTAAAATTGTAGGACAAGCTTCCAGTTTGTCCTATTAAATTTATAAACAATGAAAATCGAATACGACGCCATCATCCAAAAAGACGAAGAACACAATGGTTCTTACTGCGATATTCCGTTTGATATTCTCGAAACTTTTGGTAAGAAAAGACTAAAAATCAAAGCTATTATTGATACGGTCGAGTACCGTGGACTGCTTACGCCCATGGGTGGCAAGTACGGCCTTTTTATGAACAAAGAGGTGCGTGAGAAAGTAGGCAAAACGTATGGCGATACGGTGCATATTTCTATTGAAGAAGATACTGAGCCACGGGTAGTCGAGATACCACAAGATTTGCTCGAAGCAATGTTGGCTGCCGATGTAAAACCATTTTTTGATAGTTTATCGTTTACGCACCAAAAAGAATACGTACAGTGGATATTAGGTGCTAAAAAAGAAGAGACTCGCCAAAACAGACTATTGAAAGCCATCGAAATGATGCAGAATAAAATCAAAACCAGATAATTTTCGATTTCATGCAAGCCACTGCCCAACATTTACGCCAAACCCTCGACTACGTATTGCCTTTTTTGAGAGAAATTACTGACCATGAAGCAAGTAGTAAGCCCTTGCCCCACAAATGGTCAAAGAAAGAGGTTTTAGGTCATTTGATAGATTCGGCCTGCAATAATCAGCAGAAATTTGTTAGAATGATGGCACAACCACACCTTGATTTTGTGGGTTATGCTCAAGATTTTTGGGTAAGCGAGCAGCATTATAATCAAGCCACTTGGCCTGCATTGATTGATTTGTGGTATGCTTATAATAAGCACATTTCACACATTATCGAGTTTGTAAATCCTGATTTTCTGCAAAACACAATTACTATAAACGGGGTTGGACTTTTCAAACTCGAATTTATCATGCAAGATTATGCCGAGCATTTAAAGCATCATTTAAAAGCAATTTTGCCAGAAATTCGCTTAGAAAGCACATTCGCAAACGTTTATAGTGCCTAAATAATGTGGAACGAAACTCCAGTTTCGTTTGAAAATGAGCGAAATAGAATTTTTTACAACCCTACTTCGCTCAAAATATATTTACTTCACCAAACTTTCGGCCAACCATAAATATTCTTTTACAAACGAATCTACTTGTTTCTGGAATGATTCATCGAGCAGATTCCCTTCGGCATCAAACTTTTTATCAACCAATGGCGTAACGAGCATTTGCGGTGAAACCACTCCAAAAAATGCAGCAACTAACAACAGCATTTGCTGGCTTGCACGCATTCCGCCCATTGCCCCAACCGAAGCCGTTACAACACCAAAAGGCTTACGGCTTTGCTTCGGAAAATGGTCGAGCAGGTTCTTTAATGCGGGCGAATACCCACCATTAAACTCAGGCGTAACCAGAATAAAAGCATCGGCCGAGAAGACTCTTTCACCCAAATACTTCCATTCTTCGGGAACAGCTTCGAGCGAAGTCCACACTTTCTGAATGGCAGGAAGCGGAAAATCTCTGACATCAAGCAGATTTACTTCGTGTGTGGTTGTTTCTGACAAAAAATTGTGCAAAAACTTCGCAACTCTCACTGTTACGCTTTCGTGTCGGGGGCTTCCCGAAATGATTTCAATTTTCATAAATTCCTTATTATCAGACTATTAAGTCAATCAAAAACTCATCGGGATATCCATCAACAATACTTCCGCATCGCTGCTGGCTTTGATTTGTATTGCTTCGGTTTCGCTCACTCCCAAGGCATCTCTACGCCCCAATTTCTGACCATTTATTTCAATTTCTCCTTCCAAAACAAACGCATAAATACCGTTTCCTTGACGTTTGATTTCGTAAGAGGTTTCAAGGCCTGTTTCGAGATTTCCAAGCGAAAACCAAGCATCTTGATTGATTCCTACACCACCATCATTCGATTCGAGCGGAGAAACTACGGTCTGAAATTTATTTTTACGTTCGTCAATCGAAAACTCTTGTTGGTCATAGCGTGGCTCAATGTTTTTGAGTTTCGGGAACACCCAAATTTGCAAAAATTTCACTGCTTCGCCATGATTTTTGTTTTTTTCGGAGTGATAAATTCCCGTTCCCGCCGACATAATTTGCACCTCACCTTTTTTGATGATAGCAGTATTGCCCATGCTGTCTTTATGCTCTAAATCGCCCGAAAGCGGAATCGAAACAATTTCCATGTTGTCGTGCGGGTGCGTACCAAAACCCATTCCACCCGAAACGGTATCATCGTTTAAAACTCTTAAAGCTCCAAAATGAATTTTGTTTGGGTCGTGGAAACCAGCAAAACTAAAAGAGTGATAACTATTTAGCCAACCATGATTGGCGTGTCCACGTTCGTTGGCTTTGTGAAATATCGTTTTCATAATTAAAATACATTTACATTTAATGTATATACATATTTATTTTTCAATTAGTTCAATCTTGATTAATGAATAATTGAGAATTGCTAATTAATAATTGTAAGTCGCTGATTATTAGATTTTTGTGTTTTTATCCTTCAATTGCACGATTCAAAAACTCAATGTATGGCTGCATGGCTTTGAAGCCTTCTAAAACGGTATCAGTAAAGTTCGGTTTTAAGATTTCTTTCGAGTTAATAACAGATGATGCTGTAAAGCTTTTGAGTTTGATAAGCTCGATGGCTGGGTTGGTTTCGTCGTAGCCTTTTGGCGGACGAACGGTGAACGCTTCACGGTCGAGTCCGTTGGGGAAGTATTTTTTGAAGCTTTCTGCTGTTAGAATACCGTTGATTTCATCGTAATTATAGTCAATTTCGATGCGAATCTTTTTTAAATCATCGGGTTCGGGCATCCAGATTCCGCCTGCCAAAAAACACTCGGTTGGGTCGATGTGTAGATAATAACCCGCCGAATGGGCTTTTTTTCCTCCTTTGCTAAACGACGCTCCAAAATTAGTTTTGTAAGGGTCTTTGTTTTTAGAAAAACGTACATCACGGTTGATTCGGAATGTACAGTTTTTTACCTCCAGTTGAGCTTCTTCGATGCTTTTATCAAATTTTCCGATGCCTTTGATGAGTTCTTGCACGACTTCAGCAAAGTTTTTCTTGGCTGTTTCGTAGGTTTTGCGGTTGGCGTCGAACCACGGTTTGTTATTGTTTTCTTTGAGTGTTGAAAGAAATTGAAGGGTTTCTGCTTGAATCATAATTTTGATTTTATATGGGATGATTTCATAAAATTAACAAGTCAAAACTGCGAAAGGTTTAAGTTTTGTAGGACAGGTTTTTTAGCTCTTAACAGAGCGAGAATAAAAGGTATATGCAGACTGTCCTACAACTCAACTTCATTGCCTGATTTTTGCTCTTGCTCAAAAGCGGTTATATTATTGAGTGTTACGATAGCAATTTGCGTTAGTGCTTCTTCGGTCAGAAAACCTTGGTGAGAAGTGATTAAGACATTCGGGAATGTCATCAGTCGAGCCAGTGTATCATCCACCAAAATTTCTTCCGAAAGGTCATTGAAGAAAATATTGCTTTCTTGTTCGTAAACATCCAACCCTAAATAACCTATTTTTTTGCTTTTAAGTCCTTCAATGACTGCTTGCGTATCAACCAAAGCTCCACGACTTGTGTTGATGAGCATTGCACCCGTTTTCATTTGGGCAATAGATGTTTCGTTAATCAGATGAAGGGTTTTATCGGTAAGTGGGCAGTGCAATGAAATAATATCCGATTGTTGTAAAACTTCATCAAGCGAAACATATTTTACACCAAAATCTATCAAACTTTGATTCGGGAAAACATCATAAGCTATTACTTTACAGCCAAACCCTTGCATGATACGTGCAAACGCTTCTCCGATTTTACCCGTTCCAATTACGCCAACGGTTTTCTGATAAAGGTCAAAACCACTGAGTTTTTCGAGCGAAAAATTACCTTCTCGCACACGGTTGTAAGCTTTGTGTGTTTTTCGGTTAAGCGTCATTATCAACGCAACGGCGTGTTCGGCCACTGCATGAGGCGAGTAAGCAGGTACACGCACAACAGTAAGACTGGCATTTTTAGCAGCTTCTAAATCAACATTATTGAATCCTGCACAACGTAACGCAATGAGTTTGATGCCCAGTTTTGCCAATTTTTCGATGATTGAAGCATTTACTTTATCATTCACGAAGACACAGATACCGTCGAAGCCTTCGGCTAAACGAATAGAGGTTTCGCTCAAAGCCACCTCATAAAAAGTGAGTTCGTGCGTTTGATTATGTTTTTCAAAAAATTCTTTATCGTAAGGTTTCGTGCTAAAAAAGGCAATTTTCATGTGGGAAAGTCTATTTGAGTTAAAATATTCGGTGAAGATACGAATAATTACTGAAGCTTACTTTTACCGATTTGGTAGCTAATGGATAAATGATTTGAAAATCCGAGAGCCGAGTGGCTACTAAAGGCATAGTCAAAAATAAATTGCTTAGACTGAAACCCAAAACCAAAATGAGCAATGTTGAGTTTGGAGGTCAGCCCCGTACGGAGATAAAAGTTTTTGACGATTTGGTACTCAATACCTGCTTTGATGAGCGTTGGTAATTCGAGATTTTTTTCGGCTTCGGCTACTAATAAAATTTGTTTGGTTGGGGTAAACGAAACCCCAAAACGCAAAACCGTAGGAATGACTTGTGAAGCAAAGAGTTTAGCTCCAGTAAGGTTATACGCACAAAAGCCCATTTGAACCTTTGAGCTAAGTTTGGTCATTACGCCAAACTCGGTCAATAGTGTATTTTTAGCAGCAAAGTTTTCGATAGCTGCTTGAAAATAACTTACTTTAAGCCCTAACGAAACTCGATTTATGCTTTTTCCGATGGCTAAACCCAGTTTTTGTTCGTTGTAGAGTTTATCTCCAAAACGCTCAATTCCAAGTCCGATATTTGCGAACTTTGTGTTGTAATTGCCTGATAACGAAAGTGTTTGTAAGCCCGCAATATTATAGCGTGCATGATAAGAAGTACTTACGAAGTTTTCTTGTAGAAACCCTAAACCAGCGGGATTATTGAATACCGAATTTCGGTCGGCCAGAGCAACCGTTGCATTGGCAATGCCCCAACTTTTTGCTCCAATCGGAAAGGGTTCTCCCGAAGCGAAAGACGAGTTTATTTTCAAAAGAAAAGCTGCTAAGCAGAAAACGGGTGTTTTCTGCATTCTTTTAAATGTTTTATAATACACAGCAATTAGTTTTGACATTTCACTAAATTTTGGGCAAAATAGAGAAATCTAAACAATTTGACAAATAAAAAAGCCTTGAGGTCTGTACCGCAGGTCTGACTTCAAGGCTCTTACAAGGGTCAGACCTCTACGATACAGACCCTTAAATATTAGTTAAATCTACGTTTTACGATGTCAATAAATTCTTCGGCTTCGGCACCTGTTATATCCCACATGTAGCGAGGAACATATTTTTTGAGAATTAACTCTTTGGCTTCGCTAAAATCTTTACAAAGTTCGAGTTCTTCGAGTGCGTGCGAGAACGCCTGAATATTTCCACCAAAAAGATTATTCGTGAACAAAAAGCGTTGATTTAACGAAATTGCACCCGTAATGCCTTCGATACGTGAATTTTGGTGATAATCTAACACTGACTTACTTGATTGAGCTTGGTCGTTAACTGATTTTTGGTCGCTGGCCAGTTTCTCGTTGAGTCTAATATCTTCGGTTTCTTTTGGAGCTAAACGCTCAGCCGTTGCTCCGTTTACCCTCGGTGTAAGTGATTCTACTTTTTGTTCATAGATAGGCGTTGGCTCTGCTCTTTGTGTCATAACTGGGGCAACCTCAACTCGGCGTTCGACCACAACGACAGGAGCTGGCTCAACCACACGCTCAATAACAGGAGCAGGTGTTTCAATCACTCTTTCTACTACAGGTTGTGGATCGTATCGGGTTTGTGCTACTTCTTGTCTTGGCTGTGCCACGGGGGCTATAAAATCAAAGAAAGAAGCATTTGCATCAGCTACTTTTGGGGTTTCTTTACTTGGAACTAATTCTTCTGGAATCGGCACAATTTCAGCGAACTGAGCTAAATACTGGTCTGGTTTTTCGAGGGCAAGAGGCGTTTCTTCGAGCCAAGTCATGGCCTGATTGGCAAATACAAACTCTTGTCCATTGAGTTTTTCGGCCAGTTTTGGCAAAACATCCTTATTAATTAGAATATATTTTGTGAGCGGACGAATATTTTCTTGACTGAATTTGAAGCTTGGTAAATCTCGCATCAATTCTTTATAAAAAGTTTGTGGCTCTAAGATAAGCACCAACGTTTCGCCCACTGAATCGACTAAAAGTGGCTCGAAGTGCTCTCTTTTTATTGAAATATGTTGCGAAACGGTATTCATAAAGGTTTTTAGTGCTTGCTGAACCTCGACAGCACCAAAATCAAAATACGGACTACGAAGACGTTGCGTTTCGGCTTGCCACTTATCAAATAATGCCTTGATAGTCAACATATTTACTTGTTGCAGACTTGTCAGACCAAGTATCTGCTTCCCCGTAATACTGCTATATTCGGCAAAAAAATCATTACACACCTTAGTGGCAAAAGCCTTACTGTATCTCTCGACAGCGGACAAATTCAATTTGTTCGACATTAGTAAATTCGTTTTTTTTGTATTTTATTAGTAGTTGGCTATTTTACTTTGAGCCGCTTCGGCGGTCCGATGTCAGCGACTTAGTTATTAGGTTTTATCTTTTATCAATAAATTCCAAACTAAACAAGATATATATATTACTGATAATCAATTAGTTAGATAAATATAGGCTAATAGCTAAATGCTAATAACTAAAAGCTACACGCAAATTTAACGCAACTTTGTTGCCAGTTTTTATTAGAACGAAAAAAATAATTAAATAATGTTTATCGAACCAAAAAGAGGGAGAATGCACGAACAAAAAACTGGCTGGATTGAAGTGGTTTGTGGCTCAATGTTTTCGGGAAAAACCGAGGAATTGATTCGTCGATTGAAGCGTGCAAAAATAGCTAAACAAAAAGTAGAGATTTTCAAACCCGCCATTGATGTGCGTTATCATGAAGTAGATATTGTGTCGCATAATCAGACGGCCATTCGCTCTACACCTGTGCATACGTCGGAAGAGATTTTACTAATGACCTCGGAATGTGAAGTTGTGGGCATTGACGAAGCTCAATTTTTTGATGAAGGAATTATAGAAGTAGTTAATAAACTGGCTGAAAATGGCAAACGAGTAATTATTGCGGGGCTTGATATGGATTCTCGTGGTATTCCGTTTGGCCCAATGCCAGCTTTAATGTCAATAGCCGAATACGTAACCAAAGTTCATGCGATATGCGTAGTCTGCGGCGATATTGCTAACTATTCTTACCGAAAAGTACCAAACGAACAGCAAGTAATGCTCGGAGAATCAGATTCGTATGAAGCCCGCTGCCGTAAATGTTTTCATGCGGGGTGAGGAGAAAATTACGAATGACGAATTACGAGTATTTACACTTTCTATAAGACACTCATGCGTAATTCCTCATTCGTAATTCATCAATTTAAAACACCTTTCCACTTCTCATAAACTGCTTGATATTCAGCTACTTGTGAGGAGTTTGGCTCAATTACTTTCAGTTTAGTTAACTTACTCATCGCTTCTTTTGGCGAGCTATAAACTCCTACGCCAAAACCCGCTCCGAGAGCCGCACCTTTTGCTCCGTCGGTGTCGTATAACTCAACTGGGGTGTTAGTTACGTTTACTAAGGCATTACTGAAAATATCGCTCAAAAACATATTGGCATTTCCTGCACGAATCACTTTTGGCACTACGCCGTTGGTTTGCATGATTTCAAATCCGTAGTGTAACGAAAATGCAATTCCCTCTTGTGCTGCACGGAAAATGTGGCTTCTTGAATGAATATTAAAGTCAAGGTTTTGGAAAGAAGCTCCCAAAATTCGGTTGTTTAGCATACGTTCGGCACCGTTTCCGAAAGGCATTACCAAAAGTCCATTGCTACCAATTGGGGCGGTTGCTGCCAGTTGGTTCATTTCGCCATAGTTCAAGTTACCCCCAAAATTTTCTTTTGCCCAACGATTCAGAATACCCGTTCCGTTGATACAAAGTAAAATTCCGATGCGTGAATTACCATTTAATTGGTGATTTACGTGAGCAAACGAATTAATGCGAGATTGCGGGTCGTACGAAACTTGGTCGCTCACGGCATATACTACGCCCGAGGTTCCTGCTGTTGCAGCAATTTCGCCAGGTTCTAAAACATCAAGTGAAAGAGCGTTATTTGGTTGGTCGCCTGCTTTGTAGGTTACAGGAATTCCCGCTTTTATGCCTAAAAGAGTGGCAATTTCGCTTGTTACTTCACCATGATTACTAAACACTGGCTTTATGGTTGGAATCAGACCTTCATCAAACCCATAATAATCCATCACATCGGCCGAAACCTCATTGGCTTGAAAATCCCAGAAAATACCTTCCGAAAGTCCAGAGTTTGAAGTCGTGATGGCATCGGTAAGCATCATCGCAATGTAATCGCCTGGTAGCATGATTTTGTCGCATTGCTCGTAAATATGCGGCTCGTTGGCTTTTACCCAAGCGAGCTTCGAGGCCGTGAAATTTCCTGGTGAATTGAGCAAATGATTTAAGCAAACGTCTTCACCAATATCCAAAAACGCTTTTGCACCAATCTCAACGGCACGGCTATCGCACCAAATGATTGACGGACGTAATACTTTTTTATTTTTATCGACCATCACCAAGCCGTGCATTTGGTAGGCAATACCAATCGCACCGATATTTTGTGGGTCGAAAGCACCCGAAGCATTCACACGCTTAATGGCCTCGATGGTATTTACC
>JALQYE010000171.1 GCA_023254245.1 Emticicia sp. | reverse complement strand
ACTGATTTTTTAGCTTGGCAAACCAAAATTGTAAAAGAGTATGCCAAACCCACTCAGTTCGTAACACAAAATTTCGACCTCGAATGGAGAAATTATTCTTTTGGTATTCAACCTGATGTTGACCATTTTGCTGCGGCAAAAGCTCTGGATGTAGCAGGAATTGACATTTATCATCCAACACAAGATGCACTGACGGGCATTGAGATTTCACTTGGTGGAGATTTAACTCGTTCGATGAAACAGGGGCAAAATTACTTTGTCATCGAAACCGAGGCACAAGGTTTCCCTCAGTGGGTACCCTACCCTAATCAGTTGCGTTTACAGGCATTTAGCCATTTAGCTTCGGGAGCAAATATGCTCGAATATTGGCACTGGCATTCGATTCATAATTCAGCAGAAACGTATTGGAAAGGACTACTAAGCCATGATTTTGAACCAAACCCAACCTATAATGAAGCCAAAACCATCGGTAAAGATTTTGCCAGATTAAATGACAAACTCATTAATTTAAAGAAAAGTAACGAGGTTGCCATACTTTTTAGCAATGAAGCCCTCACGGCTTTCAATGCGTTTAGCTTTGGTTGGGGAGCAAGAGAAAACTACAATGATATTCTTCGCCCCTACTACGATGCTTTGTATAAAATGAATGTCGGAACAGATTTTATTGATGGAACAAAGAACCCTGATTTGAGTAAATATAAACTGATTATTGTGCCAGTTTTGTATGCGGCATCTGATGAACTTTTAAATAAACTCAATCAATATGTCAAAAACGGCGGTCATGTGCTTTATACATTCAAAAGTGGTTTTTCTGATGAAAATGTAAAAGTGAGAAGTAGCATTCAACCCAGTATTATTAATGAAGCCTGTGGTATTTCTTACAGTCAATTTACAATTCCTCAGAATGTTTCATTGAAAAACGACCCTTTTGAAGTGGGTAAAGAGAATAAAGTCAATACTTGGATGGAGCTAATCACGCCAACAACTGCCAAAGTTTTGGCATATTATGAGCACCCTTCTTGGGGAAATTATGCCGCCATTACGCAAAATCAATTCGGAAAAGGCACGGCTACTTATATAGGTTGCTTGACCACACCAGCTCTTACGGAGAAAATTATAAAGAATGTTGTCGAAAAAGCCGATTTATGGAAAACTAACCAGCAATTTGCTTTTCCCATTATCATAAAAACTGGCATAAACCAACAAGGAAAAACCATTAGCTATGTTTTTAATTATGCGGCAGTTCCACAAACGGTGAAGAATGTTTTTGGAAATAGTACCGAACTCCTTTCCAATCAATCTATTTCAAAAGATACAAACTTGAATTTAGACCCTTGGGGAGTAAAAATTTTAGAAGAAAACTAACACTAACTGAAAATCAGATATTAGACAAAAGACAAGAGATTTTAGAAATAAAATATTCTTGTTTTTACAAGTTTCAAGCAATGACAAAATATATCTTTTGTCTCTTGTCTTTCATCTTTTGTCAAGTAATAAGAATTTTAACCCCATTTTAATAAGTTTTTGGTCAATTTTACCACAAATATTAATCAAAAAGACTAATGACCAAAAGAAAAGTATTACTTAGTTTGAGCCTATTCATAAGCATTTCTACGCTTGTATACGGGCAAGGAAATGTAACAATTTCAGGCACTATCAAAGACAAAAAGAGTAAAAGTGTTTTACCATTTGTCAGTATTGTGCTGAAAACCGAAAAAGAAAACACATTCGTTGCTGGCACGGTTAGCAACGAAAAGGGACGTTTTTCGATTAATGGTGTAAAAAGTGGTAGCTATAATTTAGAATATTCGTCGGTAGGATATACTAAAAACAAACAAGCTGTCTATGTTGGGAGCTTAACTCAATTCTTAGATTTTAATAATCTCGAATTGGAGGAAGACACGCAGGTATTAAAGGAAGTGAGTGTAACAGCCAAAACTGAACAGATTAGTGAAGTGATGGATAAGAAAACATTCTCTTTAACCGATAATATTAGTCAAAGTGGTGGTTCGGTGTTGCAAGCAATGCAAAATCTTCCAGGAATTACGGTTCAAGATGGCAAGATTCAACTTCGTGGCAACGATAAAATTGCGGTTTTGATTGATGGTAAACAAACGGCTCTCACGGGTTTTGGCTCGCAAACAGGTTTAGATAATATTCCTGCTTCGGCAATCGAGAAAGTGGAAATCATCAATAATCCATCTTCAAAATACGATGCCAATGGCAATGCTGGAATCATTAATATTATTTTTAAGAAGAATAAAAAAGAAGGTTTCAACGGAAAAGTTGGTTTAGCAGGTGGTTTAGGAGCTTTATGGGTAAGAAAAGAGAATCTCCCGAGTATCCGACCACAATACACGCATACGCCTAAAATCAATCCTTCGTTGGCACTTAATTACCGCAAAAATAAGGTAAATTATTTCTTGCAAGGCGATTATCTATACACCGAAACCCTCAACAAAAATGAGTTTGTAGTAAGAACCTACGACAATGGCGATGTGATAAACCAACAATTAAAACGGAATAGAAATACCCATTTCATTACCGCCAAAACTGGTTTTGATTGGAATATTGATGAACAAAATTCACTGACTATTTCTGGACTTTACGGGGGAGAAAAAATCATCGACCGTGGTGATGAGCCTTTTTTTAATAAAAATCTTAGTGAAAGACTACGTTTGTGGCAGTTTTTAGAAGACGAACTCAAAACCACGGCTATGGCTACGGCCAATTATATTCATAAATTTAAAGATGCGGGACATCAACTAAATATTGGCTATAATTATACTTTTCACCGTGAAAACGAGAAATATTTTTTCGACAATTACATGCCAACTTTCACAGGGAGAGATGCCTTCAAGTTACTTTCTGATGAACAAGTACAGGATTTTACGGTCGATTACCAAAAGCCGCTTAAATATGGTCGGTTTGAAAGTGGTGTGAAGTTTCGTAAGCGTGATATTCCAACCAATATGCAGTTTTACCCAGATTCAAAAAATTCCATCATTGATGTGAAAGCTGGTGGGTGGGCAAATTATCGAGAAATTATTCCTGCGGTTTATGGAAACTATATTTATGAGGATAAAAACTACGAAGCCGAAATTGGTTTACGCTACGAATATATCAATCTGAAATATGAGGTAAATCCCGACCATCCAACTTACAAAAGTGATGGATATTCGTACACACAACCTTTCCCGAATGTACGTTTGGGTTACAAAATCAGTGATAACCAGAAGATTTCGGCATTTTTTAATCGTAGAGTTGATAGACCCAATGAAGTGGACATCAGAATTTTTCCGAAATATGATGATGCCGAAATCATAAAAGTTGGCAACCCTGCCCTAAAACCTCAATTTACCAATTCTATCGAATTAGGTTACAAAGCAAAATGGGCAAAAAACACTTTCTATACCACTCTATACCACAAAATGGCCGACGGAACAATCACCCGAATTTCGAGTATTGTACCCAATAGCACGCTGATTTATGCCATTTTTCAGAATGCTGGCAAAAGCTATAATTCAGGCGTTGAGATGGTCTTTTCGAAGGAAGTTTCGAGTAAATTCTCATTTAATTTCAACTTAAATGCTTATCATAATCAGATAAATGCGTTCTCGGTCTTGAATAAATATCCCGTGCAAAATGTCTTTTCAGCAGAAAAACAAGAGATTTTTTCGGGAAATGTTAAGCTAAATAGCACTTTGCATTTATCAAAAGGTATTGATGGACAAATATCGGTGGCTTATCTCGCTCCTGATATTATTCCGCAAGGCAAAATCAACTCCAGATTCTCAGTCGATACAGGATTTAAGAAGAGCGTTCAATCAGGCAAAGGTGAAGTATTTATCAACGCCACTGATTTATTTAATACATTGGTTATCAAGCGAGAAATTCAAGGTGCGGGCTTTAAATACACAAGTCATGATTACTACGAAACCCAAGTAGTCAGAGCTGGATATAATTATAAATTTTAAAAATCATATTCTCTGTAGAGACAAGGTATGCCTTGTCTCTACACCCAAAATCAAATTTTAAACCAACATTCTCTATGAAAAAAAATATACTCTTTTTGGTTCTCAATTTATCACTCATCACATGGGCAACTGCCCAAACTGGTAAAGTAGTAAGTTTCACACTTAATTCAAAAGCCCTGCAAAATACAGGTGGCGAAGACCCTAATCGCAAAGTTTCGGTCTATCTCCCACCCAACTATGATGCTTCAACACAGCGTTATCCAGTCATTTATTATCTACACGGTTTCATGGGAAAAGATAATATTTTTCCGCAAATGCAGAAGATTTTAGATGAAGGCATTGCACGCCAAAAAATTAAGCCTTTCATTTTTGTTCAAGCAGACCAATACACACTTTTTGAAGGAAGTTTTTACTCAAACTCCTCATTGACAGGCAATTGGGATGAATTTGAGAGTAAAGAATTGGTAGAATACATGGATAAAAACTACCGAACACTCGCAACTCGTGAAAGTCGAGGCATTGCAGGGCATTCGATGGGTGGTTATGGTGCTTTCAAAATTGGAATGCTCCACCCCGAGGTTTTCAGCAGTATTTATGCCTTGAGCCCAGGTTTACTGGCTATGGTAAAAGAATTTGGTCCTAATAGTACCTCCTTCAAAGAAGTGCAAAATATTAAAACTACTGAAGAATTAAAGAAAACGTATTATCCAAAAGTATTGGTAGCGGTAGCTCGTGCATGGTCTCCAAATCCAAATAAACCTCCTTTCTTCTGTGATTTTCCATTTAGTTATGAAGGAGATAAAATGATTGTAAATCAGTCTATTTTGGAAAAGTGGGAAGCCAATATGCCCGTTTACATGGTTGATAAATACGCAGATAATTTACGTAAAATGACCGCCATAAAATTAGATTGGGGCAGAAATGATTCACCACGTTTTCCAGTACAAATTGGTATGTTGAGCCAGCGTTTAGAAAACCTCGGCATTAATCATTTTGCCGAAGAATACATCGGAGACCACGGCAATAAAATCTGGACAATGGATGGCCGTGTACTGAATGATTTATTGCCATTTTTTAACGACTATTTGAAATTTTGATATTTAAAATATATTACCACGGTAGAGACGTTAATGTAACGTTTCTACGTAAAATTAAATACCTAAAAAACTATGCAAAAATTCCTCTATTTAGCCCTAATTCTCTTTACCTTTTCAGCCAAAGCCTCAACGGTTGACACATTAGATGTGCCGAGTGCAGTGATGAACAAAGCCTACAAAGCAGCGGTGGTTTTACCTGCTTCTTATGCCAAAAACCAAGCATCTTATCCTGTTTTGTATCTTCTGCACGGTGGTGGTGGGCATTTTCGTGACTGGCTAACTTCAACGCCTGACAAAAACTTAGTACGAAACCTTGCTGATAAATATAATTTAATCATTGTGATGCCAGAAGGCGAAACTTTCGGTTGGTATTTGGATAGTCCGTCTGAACCAAATAATAAGTTCGAAACCTACATTACAAAAGAAGTTATTCAAAAAATTGATGCGACCTATCGTACCGTAAAAAGCAATAAAGGCCGAGTAATTACGGGTCTTTCGATGGGTGGGCACGGAGCCATGTATCTTTCTACTCGTCACCCAGAATTATTTGGAGCAGCAGGAACAATGAGTGGTGCGATGGATATGAACTATACGAAATTTAAGGTAAATGCAGATTTTACCAAATCATTGAAAGAACGCTTCGAGAAATTATTGGGTACATCAGATGTTTCTCAAGAAGTTTTTGTAAAAAACTCTATTGTAAATATGGTTGATGCTATCAAGAAAAACGGCATGCCTATCACGATTGATTGCGGTATAGATGATTTCTTGATTGATGCTAATCGTGAACTCCATAGCCGTTTACTCTATGCAGGCGTGGCTCATGATTATACCGAGCGTCCTGGTGCTCATACTTGGCCATATTGGGAAAACTCGTTACCCTACCACGTTCTTTTCTTTCATAATGTTTTGAAAAAGAATGGAGTAGTTGTAGAATAAACAATACCTTTTTTGCCACGAATTGAATTTGTATATTCGTGGCAAATCAAACTATTTCAACTCAACCAACATGAAAAAAATCATCTATTCTATCCTTGCCATTGGTATTGTTTCTTTGAGTTTTTTTGCCTTTAAACAAAAAAAGCAAAAATCGAAACGCCCCAACATCGTTTTCATCATGTCCGACGACCATGCTTATCAAGCAATTTCGGCTTATGACAAACGTCTCACTCAAACGCCCAACATTGATAGAATTGCTAAAGAGGGTATGTTATTCACAAACGCTTGTGTAACTAACTCTATTTGTGCCCCATCAAGAGCAGTTATTCTGACGGGAAAACATAGCCATTTGAATGGAAAAATCGATAACTATTTCCCGTTTGATACAAGCAATATTACGTTCCCACAAATTCTACAAAAGAATGGTTATCAGACTGCTATGTTTGGGAAACTTCATTTTGGAAATAACCCCAAAGGATTTGATGAATTTCAGATTCTACCCGACCAAGGCGATTATTACAATCCTGATATAATTACAAAAAAAGAAGGAAAAAAGAAACTTACGGGTTATGTAACCGACCTCATTACAGATATTACATTAAATTGGTTGAAAAACGAACGTGATGAAGAAAAACCCTTCTTCTTGGCGTATCTACACAAAGCTCCTCACCGTGAATGGCTGCCAGCCGAACGCCATTTTAAAGAATATTTGAAGAAAACATTCCCTGAGCCAACTACCCTTTTTGATAATTATGAAGGCCGTGGTAGAGCATCGAAAGAGGCAGAAATGAACCTACTTACACATATGAATTGGGCAGGAGATTCAAAAATTTTCCCTGAAAACATGGACAAACTCGGTATCAAGGAATCTCACTCGTATGATAAACGAAATTATAATGCAACAGTTGGTAGAATGAACCCCGAGCAACGCAAAGTTTGGAATGAATACTACGGTAAAATGAACGAAGAATTCATTAAACGTTACCCAAGTATGACCGAAAAAGATAAAATGAAATGGCGTTATCAACGATACATGCAAGATTATCTTGGCAGTATTGCTGCGGTTGATGAAGGCGTAGGGCAAGTATTAGACTTCTTGAAAAAGAACAATTTAGAAGAAAATACAATTGTGGTTTATACTTCTGACCAAGGCTTTTATTTGGGAGAACACGGCTGGTTTGATAAGCGTTTTATCTTTGACGAATCCTTCAAAACTCCCCTTTTGGTACGTTGGCCAAATGTGATAAAAGCTGGTTCTAAAAATACGCAAATGGTTCAGAATCTCGATTTTGCTCAAACTTTTTTAGAAGCTGCGGGAATTACGCCTCCATCGGATATGCAAGGAGAAAGTTTGATTCCGATTTTCAAAGGTCAAGGCAAAAACTTCCGTGATGCCGCCTATTACCATTATTACGAATACCCGAGCGTTCACATGGTGAAACGTCATTATGGGATTGTCACGGAAAAATACAAATTAGTACATTTCTATTACGATGTCGATGAATGGGAACTCTATGACCGTGTAAACGATAAAAACGAAATGAAAAACGTTTACAACGACCCTAAATATGCCAAAGTAAAAGAAGAATTGCACAAAAAATTAGCTGCTCTCCGTGTAAAATACAAAGACTCTGAAACTTTGGATAAAATGTATATTGAGAAATATGACGAATTAGTAAAGAAGGGTAAGATTTTTAGATGATATAAATTAAAATCCCGTAGAGACAAGGCATACCTTGTATCTACACAATAAAATGAAATAATGTTATCAATTTTCGGTTTTGCTACAATAATTATTTTCTTGGTTCTGATAATGACCAAGAAAATGTCAGTCATGACAGCCTTGGTTATTACCCCTATCATCTTTGGTTTAATCGCAGGTTTTTCACCAAAAGAATTAGGAGAATTTGCCATTACTGGAATCAAACAAGTTGCTCCAACGGGCATTCTATTAATGTTTGCGGTGCTTTATTTTGCCACCATGCTTGATGCAGGACTTTTCGACCCTGTGATTGCGGCAATCATAAAATCTGTGAAAGGTGACCCGCTAAAGGTAATTCTTGGCACTGCTATTCTGACCATGATTGTGCATTTAGATGGCGATGGAACTGCTACTTTTATGATTGTTCTTTCGGCGTTTCTACCCATTTATAAACAACTTAAAATCAACCGTTTAATCCTTTCGAGTGTTGTAGCCTTGAGCGTTGGGCCTATGCATCTTGTTCCTTGGTCGGGCACTTCAGCAAGAGCCATTTCTGTCATGAAATCTGATGCCGTTCATATTTTCAATCCAAATGTACCGGCTATTATTGGGGGGATTGTTTGGGTGCTATTTGTGGCTTATATTTTTGGCAAAAAAGAACGGAATCGCCTCGGAATCATTGATTTTCAATATAATCATCAAGAAAATCTGAGCGAAGAACAACAAGGACTTAGAAGACCCAAACTCATTGTTTTCAATGCAATTCTTACAGTTTCTCTAATCGTTGCTTTGATGAAAGGTTGGATTCCTTCATCGGTTTTATTTGTGGTAGCCAGTATGGTTGCTTTATTGGTAAATTATCCAAAACTCGCCGACCAGCAAAAAGTAATGAAAGGACACGGAACGAATATTTTCATGGTTTCGAGTATGATTTTTGCCGCTGGAATATTTTCTGGAATCTTGACTGGCTCTAAAATGATTGAAGAAATGGCCAATGCTTTGGTTGCTTTAATTCCACAAAATCACGCAAATTGGTTGCCTGCCATTACCGCAATCACGAGTTTACCTGCCAGTATTTTGTTCACGCCTGATGCGTATTATTTCGGAGTTGTGCCAATTTTGAGTCAGACCGCAACTCAATTTGGTATCGACCAACTCGAAATCGGTCGGGCTGCCTTGCTTGGACAAATGACCGTTGGTTTTCCGATTAGCCCACTTACTGCTTCAACGTTTTTATTGGTAGGTTTATCAGAAGTTGATTTAGGAGAACATCAACGCCATACTTTCAAATGGGCATGGGGCACAACCATTGTAATGACAATAATTGCGATTTTAACGGGGTCGATACATGTATGAAAAAAACGGATTCGTTGAAATTGTAGAGACAAGGCATGCCTTGTCTCTACTGCGACGATGATATACAAATTAATAAAATCCAAAAATAACATTAAATCCAATCATAAAATGTCCACCGATAAATTCAAAAATAAATACCGCATTGTATCGGCACGTGCATCTTGGTGGAATTATGGCTGGAATGGAGCATATTTTATCACAATCTGTACGAAAAATCGTGACCATTTTTTCGGGGAAATTGAAAATGGGCAAATGAAATTGTCAAAAATCGGATTATTGGCTGATGTATTCTGGCATGAAATAAAAAATCA
>JALQYE010000170.1 GCA_023254245.1 Emticicia sp. | reverse complement strand
AGTTACGAAGACAATTAATGGCTGTTTTTTAGTTTGTGCCATTGCCTGATGCACAAACGCACCCAGCAGCACAAAACTCAGTAATAAAAAAGTTTTACGCATTATAGTTTTATAGATTGAAGGTTGAAAAAGCCTGCAATTTTAAATTACAGACATTTGTTCATAAAAATAGAGTTTTAATTTTATTAAATATTATTCCGAGAAAAATATTCTTAAAAAAATTTAAGAAAGAATATAAAGCATAGAACAAAGGCTTAGAATTTTAAAAGCCTGAATCGGACCGCCGACTCGGGGCTGATATAATTATAGAAAATAAAGCATTGGCTTGTACAAAAGCCCCCCAAGAGGTGATACACCACCCCTTTGGGGTTCTTTTGTATTGATTATGGCAGCTTCATTATAATCGTATCATCCTTTCAGGATTCTCATACGTTTGAGTTATGTAAAGCATTATTTATCAGCAGGATAGCATATATTTTTACATTTAATAGACGAGAGTACAATACAAAACCCCATCAATTACGTTAGGATAAACGTACTGATAATTTTATGATGAAAAATCGCTTCGTTTTTGCCTTTTGTGTTTTCATTTTACTCTCACTTCAAGCCTACTCACAGTCGCCCGAACAAATCAATGGTGAAACCCAACTCCAACAATCGGTTTTAGATTATGTGAATCAACACCGTAGAGGAAAAGGTTTAGCACCACTCAAAATGATGCCAATCATTACGGCAGAAGCACTAAAACACAGTAAAAATATGGCGGATGGCCGAGTGGAGTTCGGACACGATGGTTTTGAAGGTCGAGCCGATAGATTAATGAGCCAAATTGAGCAATCGAACGCCATTGCCGAGAATGTAGCCTATGGTAAATTTACGGCACAAGAAGTGGTAAACCGTTGGCTACAAAGTGTAGGGCATCGAAAAAATATTGAAGGAAAGTTTAACCTTACGGGTGTTGGGGTTATAAAACGGAATGATGGATATATCTATTTTACTCAGATATTTTTGAATAAATAACTTTTACTACTCAAATTACCTCCAAAAACCGCCTCAAACTCGGATTTGGGTTTTGTGGATTCCACAGGGCAGTAATTTCGGCTTTTTGTGGAATATCTGAAAGTTCAATAAATTTAATGGCAGCATTAGTTACTTGTTCAAACGAAATCGGAATGAGCGAAATACCCAGATTATTTTCTACCAATTTGAGCGTTGTATAACCATGTACGGTTTCATGCGAAATTTGCGGCGTAAAACCCGCATCTTCACAAATACTCCATTGAAGGTTGTGGTAAATTTCGCCATCGGTTTTGGTGGGAAGAATAAATTTTTCGTTGGCTACTTGTGCCATTGATTCAAAATTCGTTGCATCAAGCCAATGATTTTTGGGCAAAACCAAAGCAAAATTTTCCTGAAAAACGATTCGCTGTTGAAAACGTTTATTCGGTGGAGGATTCCGCAAGAAGGCAATGTCGAGTTCGCCTTTTTGAACCGCCAAAAGTTGCAAAGCAGAAGTCATTTCTGATAAATACGTATGAATTTCGGGGTATTTATCGTGCAGTTTTCCAAGCAAATCAGGCAAAAAAGTGTGAATACACGAACCTACATAACCAATTTTTAACTCACCTTTTTGTCCTGATTCAACTTGCTTTACTTCATTTTTAGACTTTTCTAAATGCTCAAACAACTGCGTTATTTCTTGTTTGAAAAATTCGCCTGCCACTGAAAGTTTTACATTTCGTTTGTTACGTTCAAACAAGCAAACACCCAATTCTGCTTCTAAATCTTGGATTTGTTTCGTAAGTGCTGGTTGAACAATAAATAGTTTATCAGCTGCACGCTTAAAGTGTAGCTCTTGGGCAAGCATCAAAAAATAACGGAGTTGTCGGAGTTCCATTTTTTATCCTTTCAATTCTAAAACTTTACTTGTCCATGCTCTTACTTCATCGCACAAGGCAGGATTCTCAACCAATGGGCGACCATACGAAGGAATCATTTTCCTAACTTTTTGTTGCCATTCGTCCGACTGCATTTGTATAGGAAAACATCTTTTTATCACATTAAGCATAATTGAAACCGAGGTTGAAGCCCCAGGCGAAGCCCCCAATAAAGCAGCCAACGAACCATCGGCAGCACTGACCACTTCTGTTCCGAACTCCAAAACCCCACCGTGTTCGTCGTCCTTTTTGATTACCTGCACCCGTTGCCCTGCTATTTCCAATTCCCAATCTTCCATTTTAGCGGTCGGCATAAAGTTTCGGAGAGCCTCCAGTTTTGCTTCTTCCGACTGCATCACTTCATGAATCAAGTATTTTGTTAGCGGAATATTATCTAAACCTGCCGAAATCATCGGAATAAGATTAGACCATTTGATGGAAGTCGGCAAGTCGAAATACGACCCATTTTTCAAGAATTTTGTCGAAAATCCTGCATAAGGCCCAAAAAGTAAGGCTTTTTCTCCATCAATCATGCGAGAGTCGAGATGCGGAACCGACATCGGTGGAGCTCCTACCGAAGCCTTACCATATACTTTGGCATGATGAGCATTTATCACTTCAGGATTGATACATTTCAACCATTGCCCACTCACAGGAAAACCACCAAAACCTTTTCCTTCGGGAATATCGGCCTTTTCGAGCAAATGCAAAGAACCTCCTCCCGCTCCGATAAACACAAATTTGGCTTTTATTTCTGTTTCTTCATCAGTATCTAAATTTTTTACCTCAATCGTCCATTTTTTCTCATCATCTTCTCGCTCAATATCTTCTACTTCATGGTGCAAATGAATATTGACGCCATTCAACCCATCTAAATAATCAAGCAAAGCCCGAGTCAACGCACCAAAATTCACATCCGTACCAATATCCATTCGGGTAGCTGCAATGTGTTGGCTTGGGTCACGTTCTTGCATCACGATTGGCATCCATTCTTTCAATTGTGCATGGTCTTCTGAATACTGCATATCCTTAAACGGATAATATTTGGTAAGGGCAGCGTGGCGTTTTCTAAGATATTCTACATTTTCTTCGCCCCAAACAAAGCTCATGTGCGGAATACTTCGAATAAAACTTTCGGGTGATTTAACAATGTTTTTCTCGACCAAAAAAGCCCAAAACTGACGAGAAGTCTCGAAGGATTCATCAATCGCAATGGCTTTTTTGCAGTCAATCGAACCATCTTCGAGTTCAGGAGTGTAATTTAATTCACAAAGTGCCGAATGCCCAGTTCCTGCATTATTCCATGCATCCGAACTTTCACCAGCCACAAAATCTAATCGTTCAAAAACCTCAATCGTGAGGTCGGGCTGAAACTCTTTGAGCATAATTCCGAGTGTGGCACTCATAATTCCTGCTCCAATTAGCACTACATCGGGCTTTTTATTGATATTCTTAGCTATTCGTGTCATTTATTAGGTTTTAATTCTATTTACTGGTTGTGTAAAACGAAGGCGTAAAGCTAAATACTTTCATTAAAATACCATGCCAGCAGATGGGATTAAAATGTTTTTATTGGTTTGAATGACATCCCCCTACCCCTTTCAAAGGGGAAGTTTTTTGTTATCGTGTAACAATTCCCCCGCTTCAACGGTCCGATTTGAAGGGGGGTAGGGTGATTTACAAACTTACATTAATCACTTATTATGATTAATTATAAACAAAAATACTATTTTTTATTATTAATTAGAAGCTCGAATTTTGTTGAAAAATAAAGCTCGTTTATGCTAACAACTATCATCGACAAAATATCGCACAGAATAGACTCTGATTGGCTTGACATACATACTTTACAAGAAATTTCTACACACAGCCAAGACCTTATACTTTCGGAAAATGCACGCCAACGAATCAACCATTGCCGTCATTTCCTCGACAAAAAAATTCAGCAAAGTGATAGCCTTTTTTATGGCATCAATACTGGATTTGGGTTTCTACAAAATGTAGCGATTGATAAAACACAAATTGCCCAACTGCAATATAATCTGTTGCAGTCGCACGCTTGCGGTATGGGCGATGAAGTACCAAAAGAAATTGTCAAATGGATGCTTTTTCTTAAAATTCAGTCGCTTGCCTACGGTCATTCGGGTGTACAAGAACAAACCGTTCAGCGATTAATTGATTTTTATAATTACGAGATTACGCCTGTTATATATGCACAAGGGTCGCTCGGAGCTTCGGGCGACCTCTCTCCGCTTTCGCATTTGGCATTGCCACTCATTGGTTTAGGAGAAGTCTATTTTAAAGGAAAAAAGCTACCCGCTCAGAAAATATTATCGGATTTTGGTTGGCAGCCAATCGAACTACAAAGCAAAGAAGGAATTGCGTTGATAAATGGCACACAATTCATGACGGCTTTCGGTATTCATGGGGTTTTAAAAGCACAGAAGTTATTAAAATTAGCCGATTTAATTTCGGCCGTTTCTATTGATGCCTTTGATTGTTCGTTGCAACCATTTCACCCAAAAATCCATTCGATTCGTCCACACAGTGGGCAAGTTTCCACGGCTAAAACGATACTCAACTATCTTTCAGATAGTTCAATAGCTCAACAAACTAAAAACCAAGTACAAGACCCTTACTCGTTCCGTTGTATTCCACAAGTACACGGAGCGAGTAAGGATTCGATGGAATTTATCGAGAAAACTTTCTTGCAGGAAATCAATGCGGTGACCGATAATCCGAATATTTTCCCCGATGATGATTTGATTCTTTCAGGAGGAAATTTTCATGGACAACCCCTTGCCATTGCTTTCGATTTAATGGCTATTTCGATGGCTGAAATTGGTAGTATTTCCGAACGACGCACCTATCAATTACTTTCGGGACAACGTGGTTTGCCACTGTTTTTAGTCAAAAACTCGGGATTAAATTCTGGCTTAATGATTCCCCAATACACCGCCGCAGGAATCGTGAGTGAAAACAAACAACTTTGCACCCCCGCAAGTATCGACTCGATTGTTTCTTCAAATGGACAAGAAGACCACGTGAGTATGGGTGCTAATGCCGCCACTAAATGCTTACGAGTACTTAACAATGTAGAACGAATTTTGGCAATAGAGTTACTTACCGCAACCCAAGCGTTGGCTTACCGACGACCGCTCAGAAGTTCTGCTATAATAGAGCAGATTTATGAAGATTTCCGCAAAAAAGTACCTTTCAACGAAGCCGACCGAGTGCTACACAACGACATGAAACTGGCGGTGGAGTTTTTGAATATGATACATCTTTAGTTTAGCGATTAAAATCGCTATCTAAATCAACAAAGGAACGTATCATTTCAAAAACCGATTTAAATCGGTTTTACACAAGTGCAAAATCATTTGTTCCTTTAAACCTCGAGGGTGCGACCCTTCGCTTTATTCGAGATAAAACAGATAAAATAATACATTTATGCAAACCATCGAAAAAACCTACGATTTCAAAAAATATAAAACACCAACTGGCAACACTCTCACTTGCAAAGGTTGGGTACAAGAAGCCGCATTAAGGATGTTGCTCAACAACCTTGACCCAGAGGTTGCCGAACGCCCAGAAGACTTAATTGTTTATGGTGGACGTGGAAAAGCTGCTCGAAATATTGAATCATTCGACTTGATAATCAAGGCTTTACAAGATTTAGAAGAAGATGAAACCTTGCTTATTCAGTCGGGCAAACCTGTGGGGATTTTACCTACCCATAAAGATGCCCCAAGAGTTTTGATTTCAAATTCTCAGCTCGTTCCAAAATGGGCTACTTGGGAGCATTTCAGCGAACTTGAGCAAAAGGGATTAATGATGTACGGCCAAATGACTGCTGGCTCATGGATTTACATTGGTTCACAAGGCATTGTACAAGGTACCTACGAAACCTTTTCGGCCATTGCCAAAAAACACTTCGACAATACCCTAAAAAATACGCTTTCAATTACCGCAGGTTTAGGCGGAATGGGCGGAGCTCAACCTTTGGCCGTTACGATGAACGATGGTGTGTGTTTAGTAGCTGAAGTGGAAGAATGGCGAATTTTGAAACGTATCGAAACTCGCTATTTGGATATTTATTTAACTGATATTGATGAAGCCATCGACCGTGCTATTGAGGCAAAAAACAATGGTGAAGCTATTTCTATTGGTGTAAAATGTAATGTTATTCATTTACTCCAGCGTTGCATCGAGCGGAATATTGTACCCGATATTTTAACCGACCAAACCTCGGCTCACGACCCAATTATTGGCTATTTCCCGCATGAAATTTCGCAAGAACAAGCCAGTGTATTGCGTGAAACAAATCCAGCTCAATACCTTGAAATGACCAATCGTTCGATGCGTTTGCACGTAGAATTGATGCTCGAATTGCAGCAAAAAGGTGCAATTACCTTCGATTATGGCAATAATTTGCGTGGACGTGCCTACGAACAAGGGCTAAAAAATGCTTTCGATTTCCCAGGTTTTGTGCCTGCCTATATTCGTCCACTTTTCTGTGAAGGAAAAGGGCCTTTTCGTTGGGCAGCACTCTCAGGCGACCCCGAAGATATAAAAGTAACTGATGAACTCATTCTTTCGCTTTTCCCAGAAAATGAATCATTGAAACGATGGATAACGATGGCTCAAGAACGCATCGCTTTCCAAGGATTACCTGCCAGAATTTGCTGGCTTGGCCAAGGAGAGAGAGAAAAAGCAGGGTTGGCCTTTAATGAATTAGTACGAACTGGTAAAGTCAAAGCTCCAATCGTCATCGGTCGTGACCACCTTGATACAGGTTCGGTGGCATCGCCCAACCGAGAAACCGAAGCCATGCTCGATGGCTCTGATGCAGTTGCCGACTGGCCAGTGCTTAACTCACTCATCAATACGGCGGGTGGTGCAAGTTGGGTTTCGCTGCATCATGGTGGCGGCGTAGGAATGGGTTACTCCATTCATGCGGGAATGGTTATCGTTGCTGATGGCACTTCTGATGCAGAAAAAAGACTCAAAAGGGTTTTACATAATGACCCCGCAATGGGCGTTATTCGCCATGCAGATGCGGGCTATGATATTGCCAAAGATATAGCACGAAAAAATCGTTTGGATTTGAAGGAAAGACTTTCGTAATTCTTTGTTTACAATCAATTTTTGCAATTAAAATTGTTCCAGGTTTTGATTGCTGTAGAGACAAGGCATGCCTTGTCTCTACTAAAATTAAAAGACTCAAAAATGCTAATCATCAACATAAAACAACTTATCGGGGTCAGAGAAAAAACTCACTTACTACGAGGTGCGAAAATGGCTGATTTGCCACTGCTCGAAAACGCCTTTTTGAGAATTGAGGGGGAGAAAATTGTGAATTATGGTTTGATGCAAGCATTGGATTTGAGCAACGAAACGGATGAAATTTATGATGCAAAAGGGGCTTTCGTGATGCCCACATGGTGCGATTCACACACGCATATTGTGTATGCAGGAAGTCGGGAAAATGAATTTATTGATAAAATTAAAGGTGTAAGCTATGCCGAAATCGCAAAAAAAGGTGGTGGAATTTTAAACTCAGCCAAACGAATTGCAGAAACCTCTGAAAGCGAGTTATTGGAACAAGCTTGGCAACGCTTGGAAGCAGTAAAAAATCTCGGTACGGGAGCTATCGAAATCAAAAGTGGTTATGGATTGAGTGTATCGGGTGAGCTAAAAATGTTGCGTGTGATTCAACAACTCAAAGAAAAATCGCCCTTACTGATAAAATCTACTTTTTTAGCAGCACATACTTATCCTCAAAGTTTTAAGGAAAATCATCAAGGATATATTCGGCAAATTATTGATGAAATGCTACCAATAGTAGCTTCTGAAAAATTGGCTGATTATATTGATGTTTTCTGCGAAGAAGGTTTCTTTTCAGTAGCTGAAACCGAACAAATTTTAGAAGCAGGCTATAAATATGGACTCAAACCTAAAATTCATGCCAATCAACTAAATCTTTCTGGCGGTGTGCAAGTGGGCGTAAAACACCAAGCTATTTCAGTTGACCATCTGGAAACTATGAGTCAAACAGAAATAGATTGTTTAGCCAATTCTAACACTATTGGTACACTCCTGCCATCAGCGGCTTTCTTTCTAAGAATGCAATATCCTCCCGCCCGACAAATGCTTGATGCCAATATTGCTCTTGCTTTAGCCAGTGATTTTAATCCAGGTTCTTCGCCAAGTGGAAATATTCCTTTTTTGATTGCCCTGAGTTGTATTCAGATGAAAATGTTACCCGAAGAAGCCATTAATGCCGCAACAATCAATGGAGCATTTGCGATGGAGGTTGCCGAGCAAGTTGGAAGTATCACGAAAGGCAAATTGGCTAATTTGATTTTTACAAAACCAATGCCATCACTGGCCTATTTTCCTTATTCTTTTGGTGAAAATTTGATTGATAAAGTCATGATTCATGGGAGATTTTAGTAAATTATGCCAAACCTAAAAACATATCAACAAGCAGATTTAAACGTAATCATCAAAACCCGTGTGGGTGAGACTAAGTTGGGCGAAAGAATCAATCTGAATTGGCAGAACAATGAGGTAAAATTCGTACTTCTTGGCATTGCCGAAGATATTGGCGTACAAGTAAATCGAGGAATTGGTGGCACGCATACAGCTTGGAATAGTTTTTTGAATGCTTTTCTGAATATTCAAAGTACGAAAGTGCTTTCGGGTAATGAAATTGGTATTTATGGATGTCTTTCTTTTGATGATTTAAAACCCAATTCAGAAAGCGTTGAAATAATTGATAAGGAAGTAGTTAAAGCTATTTTAGAAATAATAAATTTTGGCAAAACTCCAGTCATTATTGGGGGTGGACATAACAACGCTTACCCGATTATTAAAGGTGTAAGCATCGCAAAAAAACAAGCCATCAACACCATCAATTTAGATGCTCACTCTGATTTTAGAGCCAAAGAAGGCCGACACAGCGGCAATGGTTTTAGATATGCACACGAAGAAGGTTTTTTAGAAAAATACGCAATCATCGGGCTGCACGAAAATTATAATTCTCAAGCAATTATTGATGAAATTTCGCAGAATCCTTACATTCAGTTTTCTTTTTGGGAAGATATTTTTTTGCTTGAAAAAATGACTTTCAAAGAAGCTATTTTGCAAGCCATTGATTTTACAAAAAACGCACCAACAGGCATTGAACTCGACCTTGATTGTGTGGAAAATATACTTTCAAGTGCCATGACTCCTTGTGGTATTTCGGCCATGCAAGCACGTCAATACATTCATCAAACTGCTTCTTTAGCAGATGTAGCATATCTGCATATTTGTGAAGGTGCAACGCAACTTTCAACAGGACAAACCGATTTTAGCACAGGTAAACTGATTAGCTATTTGGTTAGTGATTGTATGAAGGTTTCTTAATACAGATATATATATTACAAGAAATAATACAGAATAAAAATCCCGAAGAGAT
>JALQYE010000016.1 GCA_023254245.1 Emticicia sp. | reverse complement strand
GCCAAGCGGAGCTAATAAATCAATACGCTTGTAATCAAGGTGATTAGCACTCACTCCCAAAATCAACGCTAAATCATATTTATTAAAATTGGTACGATTGTGAACAAAAAACGAATTTTGGTTGGTTGTATATTTAAAATAAGACCCTCTGGAAATATCTTGAACTTTTAAAGGGTTGGCGTCATCGGTTCCTAAAAATCTCCAACTTGAAACTAATGAGCGAGATTGTTGGATTTCTATCCCAGCATTTAATTCATTAGTTGTATTGGCACTTAAATCATTTTTAAGAGCAAAAACCGAACGAATACCAAAATTGGGGTTTTCGCTATTGCCGTCAGCTCCAGCAGAAACATTCTTTAAGTTTTGTCCGAAATAGAATACTGCTGTACGATTACTGAAGTGTGTGTTAAATTTATAATCACTACTTAGGCTAAAACGAGTAGATAAGAAATCATTACGTGCATCTTTTTTAGCATAGGCGGCATTTCCTTTATCAATACCAGCATAGTAATCGGCATACGAAATTTGACCAGTTATATTTTCATGTGAGTAGTTGTGGCTCAAATAAGCAGTGATGGTATGTTTTGGATTAAGTTTGAACTCTCCCATATAAGTGAGATAATTTTTCAAGCTATTACCTCGTGGTCTGTATCCGTTTGATTGCAGATGTCCGTAACTTAAAAACATAGAAGAACTATCATTGACAATATCCAAACGAGTATTCGATTGTAATAATCCGAACGAACCAGCAACAAACTTTTCTGTGAGAGTGACTCCTTTATCTTCCGACGGTTTTAAATAAAAACGAGCAACACCACCAACACCACCACCATACATGGTGGCAGCTGGCCCCTTAACAACTTCAATATTATTAACCAATGCAAAATCAACATCATCGAGTATGGTTACACCATCGGCAGTAGTAAGTGGCACTCCGTTATAGTACGCTTTTACGCCCCAGTTATTAAATTTTTGGTCATTGCCATACCCACGAATCACGATTCTTTGGCCACCTAACTGAGTTCTTTTATCAACTTGGACGCCCGCCATTGTACCTAAGCTTTGTTCGATAAATGCAGGGTTATTACGATTCAAATCTTCTTCTGTGAGAGCTTCGACGGTTTGAGCGTGACGCTTAAACTCGCCTCTTTCTTTGGCTGTTTTTCGTTTTTCTTTTACAATTACTTCATCAAGTGCTTTTGGCGTTTCCTGGGCAAATAGTGCTGAAAAAGGGCTAAGAACGTATAGTAAAATAATTAATCTTTTCATGAAAATAGTTTTTAGTTTTGATTGCAATACAATGCTTCTCCAGCGAAATATATTCGTGGAGTTATGTTTATTGAATAGATTTCTACCCAATACAGTTCTGCTGTAATGTTAGCATAGAAAAATCGACTAAAAACTAAAACTGGGGTGGTTCTAATAATTTTGAAATATGCAAAAAATGATAAAAAGTAGTGATGGATTTGAATTTAGTAGATAATGTGTAATTGATAGTTTTGAATGATGGAGAATACAAAGGACTATAAATAGTTGGCTGAAAAATGAGCGTCAGTACGTGTTTTGTTGAACTACTAATTGGGCTTTGTGCTTGTAGATTGTTCGAAAGTTGCTTGATTTTAGCGATTACTTCTTTCTCGTTTGTATCTGAGATGCAATAATAATAGGTAAGCCCACCAAGCGTTTGAGTTTTTACAATATCATAAAGCTCGTTTTCAAACCAAAATTCTTTTTCATCTTCTTCCCATTCTAATTTTTGAAGATTTTCTGGAGTGCCAATGATGCAAGTAAGCGTTTTAATATCAATGCTCTCGGCAATTTTTTGTTTCATCTGTCTTCTTGCCATTTCTTTCTCAACACTCAAAATGACGAAAAATCCGCCAATTTTAAGTGCTACAATAAAAAGTAATGTCCAAGAGAAAAATTTTTTCATAAAATAATGCCTAAAGCTACTCCACTTGTCAATTGAATTATTTGACCTTCTCTTTTTTATCTTTATCTTTCTTTTTCGGAAATTCGTAATCGAAGCCGTTTTGTACCTTCAAATTATAGTCGAAAAACTCGAGTGCTCTCTGTAAGTTGCTACGATTGACAGCAATAAAGTAAGGATGACGCCCATCCCCACGACGAATCAATCGGGCATCTAACTTAAAGATAGTGCCTTCAGGATAACTCGAAACTAATTTTGCAGGACAACTAACCTTCAAATCTCTTGGTACGCTTTGGCCATTGATGGTATTCAAACGCATGCGTTTTCGGCTCGAATCAAAATAAGATTCGGCAAAGACATCTAAAAAGAAAATTTTGTTTAACTCTGGAACTTCGTCCACTAACGACAGCTGCATTAATTTTAATCTTTTGTTGGTCATGGCTCTCAACAGTTTAATCCATGAATATCGCAAATCTATGTAAAATTTCAGAAAATAATCAATCCTATCTGTGATTTTTTAAGCAAAAGCCGTACCTTTGCACTTTCTTTTCGAGACATAACCAATAACATGGCAGAAGTTAAGATATTTTCTGGTACGTCATCTAATTATTTGGCGAGCCGAGTTGCAGATTTTTATGGCAAAGATTTAGGTGGTGTAAGCATCAACCGTTTTGCCGACAGTGAGATTTCAGTGAGTTTTGATGAGTCAGTTCGTGGCTGCGATGTATTCATTGTCCAATCTACTTTTCCACCCAGCGATAACATCATGGAGCTTCTAATGCTCATTGATGCCGCTCGCAGAGCATCGGCTCACTATGTTTGTGCAGTTATTCCGTATTTCGGATACGCTCGCCAAGACCGCAAAGATAAACCAAGAGTTGGTATAGCGGCCAAATTGATTGCCAATATGCTTACAGCAGCAGGTGCTGACCGAGTAATGACAATGGATTTGCACGCTGGACAGATTCAAGGTTTCTTTGATATTCCGGTTGACCACCTCGAAGGTACTTCGGTTTTTGTTCCTTATTTGAAAGCACAAAACCTTACAAACCTAAAATTTGCTTCGCCTGACGTGGGTGGGGTTTCTCGTTGTCGCAAGTTTGCTTCTTATTTTGATGCCGACATTGTGATTTGCGATAAGCACCGCAAAAAAGCCAACGAAATTGCTTCGATGCAATTAATTGGAGATGTTGAAGGGTCGGATGTTATTTTGGTTGACGACTTGATTGATACGGGAGGTACTATTTGTAAAGCTGCTGAATTGATTTTATCGAAAGGAGCAAAATCAGTAAGAGCGTTTTGTACTCACCCAGTTCTATCGGGCAAAGCCAACGATAATATTTCGAACTCAGTTTTAACAGAATTGATTGTGACTGATACGATACCATTACGCCAAGCCAACGAGAAAATAAAAGTTCTTTCGGTGGCCGAGTTGTTCGGAAAAGCAATTGGACGAATCCGCGATAATGGTTCAATCAGCACCTTGTTTATAAATAATCAACAGATTTTAGGGCTTTAATTCCTAAAGATTGTGCCTTTAACTGAACTCTCAAGGCATAATATTCACTAAAAAAACTCCGATTTGAGAGTAAGGAGAAAAAACAAAATGAAAAAAGCAGAGATTGTAGGGTATAACAGAGCGAATCTCGGTCGTACTGCATCGCAAGAGTTACGTGGTCAAGGCATGGTTCCGTGTGTATTATACGGAGGAACTGAGCAAGTATCTTTCTATGTACCACAGTATTTATTCCGTCCGTTGTTGTTTACTCCAGATGTTTATGAAGTAACAATCAACATCGAAGGAAAAATCTACACTGGTATTTTACAAGATTCTCAGTATCACCCAACTACCGACCAAATTATCCATGCTGATTTCTTAGAAATCACGCCAGATAAAATTATCAAAGTTGCAGTACCTGTTAAGTTACATGGCCCATCAGAAGGTCAAAAGAAAGGGGGTAAATTGGTTCAAAAAATGCAAAAAATCCGTGTTCAAGGACCAGCTCAGAACATCCCAGATTATATCAATATTGATATCAAAGATTTAGATTTAGGTAAATCAGTGAAAGTTGGTACGATTGCAGAAATCGAAGGAGTGAAAATTTTGGAAGCTGCGAGCAATCCAGTTGCCTTTATCTCAATTCCTCGTGCATTGCGTGGTCAATAATCAATTGAGATTATTTTCTTTATGGGGCGAACTTTCGAGTTCGCCCTTTTTTTGTGACCATTTTCTGTTTCAAGCCAATAAACTACTGGTTTTACCGCACAATTCGTCACAAGATATCTGTACTTCAACCCCAACTTCGTTCCTTTCATAACAATTACTTGGCAAAAACAGGGTGAAAGCGTTAATTTGAATGTATAAAGTTCAGATAAAACCTATTTAAACACAAACCCTATGCAGTTAGTCATCTCCAATCTAAACAAAACGTATGCAAATGGCGTCCATGCACTAAAGGATGTCAACCTAACCATTAATCAAGGAATGTTTGGGCTTTTAGGTCCAAATGGTGCAGGAAAATCTTCGTTAATGAGAACTATCGCAACTTTGCAAGAGCCAGATAATGGCTCAATTACATTGGGTGATATTGATGTATTGAAGCAAAAAGATGAGGTGCGAAAAACGCTGGGCTATTTGCCACAAGAATTTGGTGTTTATCCAAAAGTTGATGCTTATACATTGCTCAATCATTTAGCAGTTTTGAAAGGTATTACGAATTCGAGTGAACGTAAGACGGTAGTAGAAGCTTTGTTGCAGAAAACAAACCTTTGGGATGCACGTAAGAAAAATTTAGGTGGCTATTCGGGTGGAATGAAACAACGCTTTGGTATTGCACAGGCTTTGTTGGCGAATCCGAAACTAATCATTGTTGATGAACCAACCGCTGGACTTGACCCCGCTGAGCGAAATCGTTTCTTGAATCTTTTATCAGAATTGGGCGAAAACACGGTTGTAATTCTTTCGACACACATTGTTGAAGATGTGAAAGAGTTATGTTCCGATATGGCGATTTTTAATAAAGGTGAAGTATTGTTTAAGGGAAGCCCCGATGAAGCTTTAAGCCAGATTACTGGAAAAATTTGGCAAAAACGCATCAATAAGGCGGAATTGACTGATTATAAACAAAATTTCAATGTAATTTCAGAAAAACTCATCGGAGGAAATCCGATTATCCATGTACTATCTAATACAAACCCTGATGGAACTTTTACGGCTATTGCTGGTGATTTAGAAGATGTTTATTTCTCGAAAATTTTTGCTAACGCTTAAACCCAAAACTATCTATGTTAAAAGAAATACTTAGGTTTGAGTTTTCGTATCGTAAAAATCGACCTGCTACGTATATTTATTTTGCCATATTATTTGTGCTTTGTTTTGCGGCAGTTACTTCCAAATATGTGACGATTGGTGGAGTTGCTGGCGGACAAATCAAAGAAAATTCACCCTTCAATTTGGCGTTCATGACCATCATCATGACGTTCTTCTTCACCTTTATTTGTTCGGCAATTATGGGTGTAGCTGTACTTCGTGATTTTGAACACAAAACCGAATCACTGATGTTTAGCACAACGATGTCGAAATTCGATTATCTGTTTGGGCGTTTCCTTGGTTCGTTTTTAGTGATGGTGCTCATCTACTGTTCAATTTGGCTGGCCTTTATGTTTGGTTTTGCTATCGGGAAGTTTTTGCCCTGGGACCCCTCTTGGAAAGAAAAAACAATGCTCGCCTTTGATGCTTGGACCTATTTACAACCTTTTATGGTGTGGGGTGTAACAAACCTTTTCATTCAAGGTGCAATTTTCTTTGCAGCGGGGGCATTGAGCCGTTCAACGATTGTCATTTATACGCAAGGAATCATTCTGTTTGTACTTTATCAAGTTTCCGATACCTTACTGCAAGATATTGATAATAAGACACTTTCGGCTATGCTTGACCCCTTTGGTGTGCGTGCGTTTACTATTTTTACTGAATACTGGACTCCCGCCCAAAAGAATTCTCAGATAGTACCGCTCGAAGGAGTTTTATTGTGGAATCGATTGGTTTGGGGAGGTTTTGGGATTTTAGTTTTAGCTGCAACTTACTATCTTTTTAGTTTTAATGTTGTTAGAAATAGCCTTTTCAAGAAAAAAGCTGTAAAAGAAATCAAAGAAAAAATCAACCCCGAATTGGTGAAAATACCGATTGTTCATCAGTTTAGTGGTTTTAGTACCAATCTCTCACAGCTTTGGAAGCAAGCCATTTTTTATTGCAAAATGGTCGTTCGTGAAGTACCGTTCATCGCCATTGTTTTTGTGGGCCTTATGGATTTAGCCGTTAGCTCTTTCTATTTCCAAAAAATGTATGGTACAAGTTCATACCCAATTACGGCAAATGTATTAGGGCTACTTAATGGGTTTGATATGTATTTTCTGATAATTGCTGTTTTTTATTCGGGTGAATTAATCTGGAAAGAGCGAGTAACCAACATGCACCTGATTGTTGATGCAACTCCAGTGCCTGATTGGGTCAATTTGCTGGCCAAATTTATCGGAATGTTGATAGTTTACGTTGGCTTACTTTTGATTTTGATTGTGGCAGGTATTTTGGTTCAAGCAGGGCATGGATATTTCAATTTTGAAATCGGTTTGTACTTCAAAACCTTGTTTACCAGTACGTTGGCCTTCTTGGTGCTTTATACATTGCTGTCGTTTTTTGTGCAAGTGATGGCCAACAACAAGTTCATTGGTTTTGCCATGATGTTTGTTTTCTTCTTGACAACCTTTTTCTTGGGAGCAGCGGGTATTCAACACCCCTTAATTATGTTTGGTAGTGGAAGCCTCCGTAATTACTCCGATATGAATAAATACGGCCATTTTATTACTTCGTTTTCATGGCTCAAGTTTTATTGGTTGATGTTGGTTGTATTTCTGTTTGTGGTTGCCGTTGTATTATCGGTTCGTGGCTCCGAAGCTCTATTGAAAACTCGTATTAAAGTTGGAAAACTTCGCCTTACTCGACCGATTCTTACTTTGGGTATTTTCGCTTTCTTGGCGTTTGTGGGTGCTGGATGTTACGTATTTTATAACACAAATACGATTAATAAATATGAATCGAGAGAAGAACAAGAGAAAAAGCAAGTGGCTTATGAAAAAACTTTAAAGAAATTTGAGAATATCCCACAGCCAAAAATAATTGATGTCAATCTTGAGGTGGAAATTTATCCGAGTAGCCGAGATTTTACGGCCGAAGGGTATTTTTGGTTGAAAAATAAAACCGACAAACCGATTGCCAATGTGCATATTCAGAATGATATTAGGCACAAAATGAAACTGGAATATTTGAAGTTTGAAGGTGGAGCAAAAGCAAATAATCAATATGAAAAGTTTGGTTACACAATTTATACGTTGGCAAAACCACTTGCTCCACAAGACTCGGTAAAAATGTCGTTCAAGACAAAATTTGAAACGAATGGTTTTGTAGCTGGTGGCTCAAATACCGATGTGGTCTATAATGGTACATTCTTCAATAATTTATACTTCCCGACGATAGGCTATGCAAATCAGTATGAAATTGACGACGATGATTCTCGTAGGTCTAACAAATTACCCGAGAAAGAACGTATGATGGAACAAAATAATCCAGTTGGCTTATCACAAAGCCTCTTTGGCGATGACGCCGATTATATTCGTTTTGAAATGATTATTGGCACAGAAAAAGACCAAACGGCTATTGCACCAGGGTATTTGCAAAAATCTTGGGAGGCAAATAATCGCAAGTATTTCCATTATAAAATGGATGTACCGATGTGTAATTTTTATTCAATTGTTTCGGCAAGATATGAGGTCAAGAAAGATAAATGGAATGGCGTAAACCTTGAAATTTATTACAACAAAGGCCACGAATATAACTTGGATAAAATGATGTCGTCGATGAAATCTTCGTTTGATTATTTCTCCAAAAACTTTAGTCCGTATCAGTATCGACAGATGCGTATCATGGAGTTTCCAAAATATGCAGATTTTGCTCAATCTTTTGCCAATACAGTGCCTTTTTCGGAGGGGATTGGCTTTATCCAGAAAATTTCAGACCCCGAAGAAGATTTGGATATGCCGTTTTATGTAACGGCCCACGAACTTGGCCATCAATGGTGGGGACACCAAGTGGCGGATGCCAATGTAAAAGGCAATGCTATGTTATCTGAAACTCAAGCTCAATATTCGGCTTTGATGGTGATGAAGCACGCCGTAAAGCCAGAATTAATGCAGAAGTTCTTGAAATATGAATTGAATAGTTATTTACAAGGCCGCTCGGCTGAACGCAAAAAAGAACAGCCGCTGAATATGGTAGAAGGACAAGGCTATATTCACTACCGAAAAGGTTCAGTAGTGATGTATGCACTTCAAGATTATATTGGAGAGGAAAAAGTAAACCTTGCTTTGCGTAATTTCTTGGCAGATTGGCAGTATTCAGGGCCAGATTCAAAATTCAAACGCTACCCAACCAGTAATGATTTATTGAAATATATTAAAGCTCAGACTCCTGATTCGTTGCAATATATTATCAAGGATATGTTTGAAACTATTACGCTTTTTGAGAATAAAACCGAAAGTGTAACTTACAAACAACTGAAAGATAAAACGTATGAAGTGACGATTAAGACCATCAGCGAGAAATTTAGAGCTGATAGCTCAGGTAATGAAAAACCGATTGCCATAACCGATTGGATTGATATTGGTATATATGGCAAAGATGCCAAAGGTGAAGAGAAATTGCTCTATTTACAGAAACGGAAAATAGATAAAAAGGAGAATATTTTTACGATTATTGTAAAAGAAGAACCTAAAAAAGCTGGTATCGACCCAATAAATAAACTTATTGACCGACACAGTGACGATAATACAAAAACTGCCTCAAAAGCAGCAGGAGTGTAAATAACTTTTGGGGCGAACTTCTAAGTTCGCCCCTTTTTATGATGGATGCTGCGAACTGGATACGGCTTTCGCTCGCCCCATATACTTAATCCAAATCAATCGTATCCGTACGGTCATCTTCTTGAAAAAACTCTACTTTCCAAGTGTGGTCGGCCAGTAAAAAAACTTTTGCCAAAAATTGGTTGAATGGAAATTTTCTTCCCCATTCGCTCGGAGCAACCATTGAAAGAATATCCGAACCATCCTTTTTCTCATATAGATAGTAAATATGCCCGATAATTGGCTCAAAACCCATTACAGCATCATAAATACGCTCCGAAACCTCAATTCTGTTTTGTACTTCCTTGGCTTGTTGAGCAAGCAACTCCATCTGACGGTAAATCTTATTTATCTGCTCATGGGTTTGCTGACGCATCGCCAGCTGGGCTTTGCCTTTAACTTTTCCCATATCTTCAGGGCGAATTACGGCTCCACCTGATGTATGAGCATATTCAAGCAAACCTGGGTTTTCGGCAACTTTTATTTTATCTATTGGATTGTGTTCCATCTTTAGGTGTCATTTTATTGAATCTAAAATATCTCGTTCTATCCGTAAAGCTGATATATTTAAGATTCAAAACTGATAAATAATCTATTTATTGCAAATATAATGGATAAAAAAACTGTAAAAATAAAAAATTGTATATTATTTATCCATAAATGATTTAAAATAAGGAAGTATAATATCTAAAATACCAACAAATGGAAGTTTGTATTTGTTTAATTATTTCGATATTTTTGAAAACATATTATCGAAACTAAACGTTTTAAAAGGAAATCACATAATCATGTCAAAAACTATGATGACCAATATTGAAAATCAGTCAAAAGAAAAAAATGGAGAGATAACTACTATAGACCGCAAAGAATTTATGCGACAAGTAGGGCTTAGTTTTGGAGCAATAATGCTTATGAATTGCCTACAGTCGTGTGGCGATGGAGGTGAAATTCCAGACCCAAATCCAACTACAAGTACTGGAAAAGTTGACTTTACAATCAACATAAATGATGCAACGTATTCAGGGCTGAAAACTAAAGGAAGTTTTGTAGTTGTGAAAGCCCAAAATGTAATTATTGCACGTGTAAATGATACAAACGGAAGTTGGATTGCAGTTGATTCAAGATGTACACATGAGCAGACTACAATCAATTATCGTTCTGCAAGTAATGATTTCTTTTGTCCGAACCATGGCTCAACTTTTTCATCAACAGGAGCAGCAACTAAAGGTCCAGCTACGGCCGCCCTTACTCGTTATAATACATCTTTTGATGCAACTAACAATACTTTAAGAGTTTTTGCTTAATTTTGTATAGCAAAATATTTATTCAACCCTTCTCAAATTTTTAATTTGAGAAGGGATTTTTATTTACGACATGATTTTTTTAGAAAGAGATGGCTCTTGTATCAATACACAGCCAAGTAATCCATACTACAAAAAAGTTTTTCAATTCAAAGAACTATGGGAATCGGGGCAAGAGACATTCGAAATCCAGACTTCTGGCTCTACTGGAATCCCCAAAATAATTACACTTCACCGCAAGCAAATGGTGGCATCAGTAAAAATGACCGCCAAAGCCTTTGACTTAGAAGAAGGCGATACTGCTTTTTGTTGTTTAAATATTGATTATGTGGCAGGTATGATGATGCTCGTGCGTGCTTTTGAGATAGGCATGGATTTGGTAGTTGTTGAACCAAAATCTAATCCTTTTGAAGATATCGAAAAGCACCTCTATATTCTAAAATCGAATCGTGGGCATAATTTTTTCGCTTTTGTTCCGCTCCAAATCCAAACTTTGTTGGAGAGCAAACCAATTTTTACCGAGATTTTAGGTTCAGCAAAAGCCATTATTATTGGTGGAGCTGCCGTAAACGAAACCATTATTGAGAAAGTACAGCCTATCTTCCCGCCTGTGTATGTTACCTATGGAATGACCGAAACCATTACGCACATTGCTACCAAACGAATTAATGGCTCAGAGAAAGATGATTTCTTCAATACCCTCGATGGTGTCGATATTAAGCTCAACGACGAAAACTGCTTGATGATAAAATCGAAAACCACTAATAATGAATGGATTACAACCAATGATGTGGCCGAAATTATCAATGGAAGTAGTTTTATTCTGCATGGTAGGATTGATAATGTAATTAATAGTGGAGGAGTAAAGATTCAGTTGGAGAAAGTAGAAAAGACTGCCGAAGGAATATTGAAAAATCTTTCGACCGACGAACAAAAACTCAACGGACGCTATTTTGTTTTTAGTTTACCCGATGAAAGGCTGGGTGAACGATTAATTTTTGTGCTCGAAAAAGAGATAAATCAGGCCTTCCCAAGTAAAGATGATGCAACTAAGATAGATATTCTGCAAGGTTTCAAAGAAATTTTGCCTAAATTTGAAGTCCCGAAGGAAGTATTTTTTGTGGAAAAAATGATTGAAACGCCAACGGGAAAAATTGATAAAATTAAAACGATAAATGCCTACGTTCTCCCTCAAATATCAAACGGCTGAAAATATTCCAGCACCATTTGCTCACGCCATTGAGATAAATGGAAGTTTAGACCAAGAATTAGAGTTAAGTTTTGAGTTAACCTACCTCGACCGTGAAGACCTAACCGAAGATGAAATATTAGAAGAAGGGTTTACAACCAACGATAATTTCACTTGGAAAGGTACATTACCAAAAGTTTGGGTAGATGTGGTTTATGGTAGTTTGAAGTCGGCCAATGAGTTGCATCTAAAGACATTAGAAGCTCATCAAGATTTTTGGCAAGTAGAATTTAATGGCAAAAGTTTTTATCCCAAAAATACCGATGCGTTTAAATATCTGATTGAAGAAATTCAACAAGCAGTCTATGAAAAAGCTGGAAAAGAAGCAGCTTTAAAATTGACTTATCTGAAAAATCAAGCAGGAGAAAACGTTGAGGTTTTTGTAACGGCCTCGTTTGTTAATAGACAATTGCAGTTGGTTCGTACCAATAATATGGATGGAACAAGTGAAACAAAAGTTTTAGTATGGGATGAACTTAATTATATTTTGAAAAATACATTTTCGGGTGAATTTGAAGCAGATTTTGCTCACGGAACCAAGCCGTCGCACAAAGGATTATTTTTGAATGTGGGCGATGAACTTTGGTATGAAGTAGGAAAGTCATTGCTGATTCAACCTAATAAGATTTTGAAGATTATGAAAATGTGATTATTGCACGGTAAGCAGTCCACAGGTTATAGAAGTCCTGTGGACTGTCCTAATATGCTACAATTTACACAGCCTCTCGGCTGCTCGTTCAAGCATCTCATCATCTTTCGCAAAGCAAAATCTGAGTATTTTATTATCAATTTTATCGGCATAAAATACCGAAATCGGTATTGAGGCAACACCAATTTCCTTTGTCCATCTTACGGCTAAGTCATAATCAGACTCTTCGGTAATGTTTTTATACGAAACCATCTGAAAAAAACTACCTTCGGCAGGAATCCATTCAAATCTCGAATCTTTTATCCAGTTAATAAATTTGTTTCTTTTTTCTTGGTAAAACTGCGTTACAGAAAGATAATTATCGGGTTCTTTCAAAAAATCGGCAAAGGCATATTGAAAAGGCGTTGGGCAAGAAAACGTAATCCATTGATGGGCTTTTCTAAATTCAGCTGATAACGCTTTTGGAGCGAGACAATACCCCAGTTTCCAGCCAGTTGTGTGAAAAGTCTTACCAAATGAGCCACACACGAAAGTGCGTTCTTTTAAATCTGCGTGCATAGCTGGTGAAAGGTGTTTTCTACCATCAAAAATAATATGTTCATACACTTCATCTGAAACCACAAAAATATTGGTGTCTTTCAACAAAGCGGCTAATGAATCTATATCTGGTTGCGTAAAGCATTTACCCGTCGGATTATGGGGAGTAGTTAGCATAATCGCTTTCGTTCGCTCCGTAATTTTTGACTTTACGACTTCCCAATCAATCGCAAAATCATTTTCAGGAGAAAGTGTTACGTAAACCGCTTTTCCACCATTCAATTCTACACAAGGAACGTAACTATCATAAGCAGGTTCAAATACAATTACCTCATCGTCTTTGTGAATAATGGCGGTCATTACTGCATAAAGTGCTTCTGTACAGCCCGATACAACCGTAATTTCATCGTTTGGGCTGTAACTCATTCCGTACAAATCGAAGGTTTTTTGAGCAATAGCCTCTCGTAAAGGCATAATACCCGCCATTGGGGCATATTGATTCATGCCTTGCTTCATGTGATGATTGACCAGTTCGATAAGTTTTGGCGAACAATTAAAGTTCGGAAAACCCTGTGATAAATTCAATGCACCAGTTTCAGCCGCTAATTGCGACATTACTGTGAAAATCGTTGTACCAATACTGGGTTGTTTTGAGGTAATCTGCATTTACTTTTTTATTCGTTCTAATTCAAATTTCATTTCATCAACCAAATTCCCAAGTTTGCTATATGGTGTACTTGGCTCAGGTAGCGTATGACTTATAAAGGCCTTAATTTCCCAAGTTTCTATCACATCAGTGAAGGGAATTTCTGAACTCGGAAATCGATTGTTGTCAGTGCTCAGTAGGAGAGTCCCCTTAATTTTTACTTGATTATAAACTCTACGGTAGATGATACCTTGTGATTTTGTGACCAAAATATAGTTTTTCCCATCGGCAATCTCATGCCAGTTTTTTACTAAAGAACCAATCAATAAAGCCCCTTCAAATGCAAAATCTTCACCTGCTTCAAATGCTCTGTACTCACCGTTTGTAAGTGTCGGAACATTGAAAGTTGAGAGGTTTTTTAGAAAATGAAAATCATTATTTTTGACTAAATACTCATTAAACTGGAAACGTCTGACTAATTGAATATTTTGATTAATTGATTGATTTTGAGTTGGTTGTAGGTTTCTTACTGGAATGCTTGGTTGCGTAGCAATCGGCCCTTCTCGCTCAAAAGTTGGTTTAAGATTAACACTTTGTGCTACTCTTTCAGCTGTTTTTAGTTCTTGATTAAGGGGTGGTTCATCACCCAAAAATCTCTTCATTAAATCTCCGATTGATGGAGCAGAATAATTATCAAAATCAGTTTTTGAAGAATTTTGGGAGAAGTTTGACTCTTCAAAAACATTATTTGGTAGATTATTTATTGGAATATCAAAAGGGTCAATTTCTGCCGAAACAGGTGATGTTTCGCTTCGGTCGTTGGCATAAAATGGTTTTGCTTCAAACCCAAAAGTTAGGTCGGGGGTTTCTCGTAGTTTACGAATATCTTTTTTTACAAAATCATCAACTGTAATACCAAAAGTGTTGGCAATAATCTTGAGCGTATCTACGGGTGGAATGGCTCTTGATTCTTCGTAAGCACCTACATTAGCTCTTTTGGTGCCAATGCGTCGAGCAAATTGTTCTTGTGTCAAACCATTGATTCGACGCAAGTATTTGAGGTTGTTACTGATGAGTGACATTGGATTTACGATTTTAAGAACTTAGCCATTTTAGGTTAAATTCTTGCTTATTATTTCTTAGGAAAATTTGCACACCCGAATATCTAAAAATTTTAGCAATTTGCCAAATACGGATAAAAAAAAGCGTTTTTTATGTAGTAATTTGTAGTTTTTGTGAGTTTGGAACTATTCAGACTCCAAATGAAGTTAATACCTAACAAACAAAAAAAGATGAAAATTGTAAAGAAAATGATAATTTGGATTGTAGGAATTGTAATTGTATTGACCATTAGTGTATGGGCTTTTATGCAACAAGCAGTTTTTGGAAAAGACCCCGAAGGCCAGCGTTTAGAAAGAATTAAAAAAGTAGCCACCTATAAAGATGGAGTTTTTCAGAATTTATCTGTTACCTCTGTGATGTCGGAGAAAGGAAGTTATTGGCAAATGCTTAAAGAGTATTTTAGTAAGCCTAATGATGTAGTTCCTCAGAAGGAAATACCTTCTATTCAAACTGATTTAAAAGTTCTTAATGCCGAAAAGCCAACTATTGTTTGGTTCGGACATTCATCATATTTGATTAAATCAAGAGCGATAACAATTCTAATTGACCCAGTTTTTAGCGGTTCGGCATCGCCAATTGGTGCTTTTGTACAAGCCTTCAAGGGAGCAAATACTTATCAAGTTGAAGATATGCCTGAAATTGATATGCTTTTTTTATCACATGACCATTATGACCATCTTGACTATGAAACGATACTAAAAATTGCTCCCAAAGTGAAGAAATTTTATGTTTCGTTGGGTGTAGGAGCTCATTTAGAACATTGGGGTATCAGTACAGATAAAATTATGGAGTTTGCGTGGTGGGAAAATGCAAAAATAACCGATGATATAGAAGTAATAGCCACACCAGCCCGTCATTTTTCTGGTAGAGGATTTACTCGTGGTAAGTCGCTATGGTCTTCGTTTGTTTTAAAAATTCATGGATATAAACTATTTATGGGTGGAGATTCTGGCTATGATACCCATTTTAAAGAAATAGGCGAAAAATATGGCCCATTTGACATTGCAATGCTCGAAAATGGTCAATATAATTTACTTTGGCATCAGATACATACATTGCCCGAAGAAACATATTTGGCAGCAAAAGACTTAAAAACCAAGGTTTTAATGCCTGTTCACTGGGCTAAGTTTCCTTTGGCAAATCATTCATGGAATGAGCCTATTAAACGATTAAAGGCTGTGGCTGCTGCCGATAAAGACCTCAAATTGACTACACCAATGATTGGTGAACCCGTAGTGATTGATAGTTTGTACCCCAATAAAATTTGGTGGGAGTTTTAATTATTTAGGTCGGAGTATTTTTCGTAGACATAATCTTCTTTTTCATAAAATCTATCGGATAGAACCAGCAAAACCGAGTTTTTAGAAAAATCATACATTGTGTGCCAGTCTCTTGGTTCGAGTAAAAGGCATTTGTCGGGAGAATCTAAATGATAAATTTCTTCTATTTCGCCGTTATGGACATATACTTTACAAGTACCACCGACACAAACTAAAGCATTATAGGCAAGTTTATGTCGGTGGCCTCCTCTCACCTGATTTTCTGCATTGTAAATATAAAAAATACGTTTTATTCCTTCGGGTAAAATTTTTTCCAACACAGTTAGGCTTCCTCTCTCTGTTATATGGGTTTCTAAGTGGCTAAGTTTTGCCATAAATAATGTTGTTGTTGTTTGTATCTTATTGGTAAAATTACTTTGTTTGGCTATGTTTGAATTGTGATTTTTAGTAGTTGATTTGGGGTAATATGTTGGGGGAGAGTATTTTTTTTAACATATTTATGAGATAAAATTAAATTTGAGAGATAACTTTAACAAAAAAAGTAATCAATAATTAACTATCACTTTAGTAATAATTAAAAACTAATAAATTGCCTGATATTTAGGGTAATTGATTTAAAATAAGTCCTATTTTTATGAAAATTTTATTGATGGAAGATGAAGTCAAGACCATTCAGTCGATTAAACAAGGGCTTGAGGAGAATGGTTATGAAGTCGATTTTTGTTATGATGGTTCAATCGGCTTACACCTATGCCGTCGAAATGAATATAACCTTATAATTACTGATGTAATTATGCCAGGGAAAAATGGTTTTGATGTTTGTAAAGAATTACGACGTGAAGGAAACCAAACTCCTGTTTTGATTCTTTCTGCTTTGGGTGAGCTGCACGACAAACTCGTCGGCTTTGATTCAGGTGCTGATGATTACCTATCAAAACCTTTTGCATTTCAAGAGCTTTTGGCCCGAATAAGAGCATTAACTAAACGATTCCAACAGGTGCATATCGGTACAAATACCATTAGGTTTGCAGACCTCGAAATGGATTTAGATGGCAAACTTGTTAGAAGAGGAGGAAAAATAATAGATTTGACGGCAAAAGAGTTTTTATTATTAGAATTTTTGCTGCGAAATCAAGGCAGGGTGGTTTCTAAAGGCGAAATCTCAGAAAGAGTTTGGGATTTAGATTTTTCACCAAACACCAATGTGGTCGAGGTTTATATTGCACTTCTCAGAAAAAAAATAGATAAAGATTTTGAGGTTAAACTGCTGCATAACATTTATGGTATGGGCTATGTAATTAAGACCGAGAATCAATGAAAATCAGACAGAAATTAACAATACAATTCGTATTACTTGTATCAGCCATTTCATTGGCCGCTTTTGTTGGTATTTATTACATTTATCAATCATACGTATCAAATCGTTTTTTTACCAGATTACGCTCAAAAGCAATTACAACTGCCGAATTATTAAGCGAAAATAGTGAGATTGATGCTGCATTGCTTCGTAAAATCAATGAGTCGAACAGAGACTTACTTTACAAAGAGAATATTATAGTTTTTGATACCCTCAACCATATTGTTTATCGAAGTGAAGACTTACTGGAGTTTACTATCACTAAAGAAATGCTTATTCGTAATGGTAGAGACAAAAAGTTTAAAATAAGCGATTTTGGAGTGATTGTTATCAATTATTCTTCTTCAAAAAAGAAATTCCTGATTATCGCAGCAGCTATAGATTTATACGGAAATGATACAGTGAGTAATCTTTTGCAAGTGATGCTTATACTCTACTTTATTTTAGTATTTGCCGTAGGAATAACAGGTTGGTTTTTTGCTGGAAGAGCCTTGCAACCTATTTCAGATGTAATTAGTCAGGTAAACGATATATATCCGCAAGACTTTGATAAACGTCTTAAAGTACACAATGAAGAAGATGAAATAGGAGTACTTACTATTACTTTTAACCAATTATTGAACAGAACCGAAGAGGCATTCAAGCAACAGCGTTTTTTTATATCTAATGTAAGCCATGAGCTGAAGAATCCATTATCGAAAATTATCTCACAAATTGAGGTTGTATTGCTTAAAGACCGAGATAAAGAAGATTATATAAAAACGTTAGGTTCGGTTTTAGAAGATATGCAAAATCTTAGTAAACTCTCACAGACACTTTTAGAATTATCCAGATTAACCGAAGAAAATCATTCCTTTCTATTCAGCTCGATAAGACTTGATGAGTTACTTTGGGAAACAAAAGATATTTTAAAAATGAATAATGTAGGATATAATGTGACTGTTAGTTTTGAAAATATCACTGATGCAGAAGAAGAATTTAAAGTATTGGGAAATCCATATTTACTGAAAATTGCCTTATATAATTTACTTGAAAATGGGTGTAAATTTTCAACGAATCAAACTACTAATGTTTTGTTTAGATTAGAACAAGATAATATTGTTATTAAGTTTTCGAATCTAAGCAAAGGTATTAACGAAGATGAAACAAACCTGATTTTTCAACCTTTTTACAGAGCCAATAATACGGCAACAATCAAAGGCTATGGTATAGGGCTTTCGTTGGTAGAGAAAATTACTAAATTACATGGTGGAAAGGTAACTTTAGTTTCGAATAAAGCAGAAAATACTACTTTTTCGCTTATCCTTCCTATTATCAAGAATAACTAAGTATCTTAACCGAAAAGAGTGCTGATGTATATAAACTATCAGCACTCTTTTCAATTTAAAACATTTTAGTATTCATCTTCAAAATAGCTTGTAGTTCTAAACTCATCTTCATCATCAAACTTAATAACTTTTGGAGCTGATTTTTTCAAGATAGCTATCTGACCATTATGATACAAGTCATGGTGAATAATTCCATGAAGCAGCGTATAAAAATCGTATTCCGCACCTGGCACTATTTCAGTCAAGAAACTATCATCTTTTTCTTCTAAGGCACTAATCAATTCATCATGACTCAAGGTGAGCTCCATTTGAAGCGTTTCCCATTCAAATTCATCTACTTCAATAATATTTCCCCAATTTTGCTTTTCGGTTTTTATCACAAATTCCTCATCACCTTGAATTTTCTTTAAGGCAAAAATCCTCCAAGTTGTAATATGATAAACCAACTCTGCAATTGTATGAATATTTTTTTGGCGATTACCAGCAGTTTTGGGCTTAATATCTTTAATATTTTCTAAAACTGAGGGGCCATGCCATGCTCCACCGTGAAATGTCGCATTGAGTAGTGTCTTGATACGGTCAAGCTCTATTGTTTGTAATTCTTCCATAATAAAAGGCTCTTCAAATCGAAGAGTTTTGTATTTCCTATACCTTAACGTGAAAAGGATTATTTTAGTTTAAATTTATTCTGTTTCAAAATGTGTATGGAGGTTAATCCCATAAGACCCAAATCATACCCAAATGATAGGTATCGTGTTGAATAAGGCCAGTTAACAACTTATAATAATCATAATCTTGCCCAGGTACAAGACGATTTAGAATATTATCATCAAATTCGGTAAGTTTATCCATCAAAGTTTCTTGGGCTTCTTTAAGGTTGTTTACCAAATTATGCCAATTTGCTTTAGTTATATCTTCTTCTCGGCCATAGTTATCAGTTTCATCAACCAAATCATAGCGAACATTATCATTGAGTTTTTCGAAAACAAATTTCCTCCAAGCTGTCAGATGAAACACAATCTGACAAATGGTATGTTTAGAAAAGTTTTTCTGGACATCAACAATATCTAAGGGCATCGAATTCAGAAATTCCATAACCGATGGGCCGTGCCACGCATCGCCTCTAAATACAGTGTCCAGGTTATCAATAATTTTTTCGAGTTGGTTGTTGTTCATAAGATGAAGTATAATTTACTCGCAAATTTCAGAAAAAGCCATGAATTGACATACGGTTCTCTGTAATTATATTTTTAACTTAGGGTTTCGTTTAATTAATTGGCCAAATGTATTGAGAGCTTCGTCAATTTTTTTCATCGAAATATCTCCTTTTTCTCGCGTTATAAAGGGTAATAAATGCTTGAAATAGAATTTTAAACGTGGTTCACTCTTTATTGGGTAGTCATTGGGGTGCATTTCAATTCCATGAATAAAATTGTAAGCAACATGCACATTTTGGTCGAATAAAGGATACACTTCTGGTTTAATCATGTGAAGTACCAAAGTACGTGATACTGCTGCAACATCTGCAAATTTCTCATTAAACTCAACTAAATCGAGTGTTTCTTCAAACTTCATATCGTTGATATAATCGAGATGAGGATAAATTTTCTCTTTAATTGCCGCAGTTCTAATCTTACCGAGTCCAGCTTGGCTTTGCCACTCAAATAACTCAAGAATATCATTATGAGTAAATGGTTTACCAATTTTTATGTGCTTGTGGTAGTTAGCCTCCCAATTTGTATTTGGGTCATACAACTGAGACCACTGCTCCACAAAAGTTGCAAAGCTATTTGCTGGAGTGAAAATTATTAAATTCATAATTTTGAAAATTTATTATATTATATTGGGTAAGGTGATTTTGTTTACAAATTTCGTTTTTTTTTTTGTTTTGTTATTACATTGACTGTATTTTTACCGATAAACCTTAACTAATCATCAACATGAAGAAATTCTTCTTTCTACTTTTAGGATGCGGGTTGGCAATTTCGGCTTTTTCTCAGAAAAAGAAAGTAAATACGCCTACTCTTGCACCTCAGACATCTACAAATACAGTTTCATCAAAAATTGATAAAAGCTTGTATAGTGAGTTATCATGGCGAAATATCGGCCCTTTCCGAGCAGGTCGCTCATTGGCAGTTGCTGGCCATGCCGACCAACCATTGACTTACTATTTTGGAGCAGTCGGTGGTGGCGTTTGGAAAACAACAGATGGTGGTGCTAATTGGGGCCACGTTGGCGATAGCACTTTTAAATCAAGTTCGGTCGGAGCAATAGCAGTTGCCCCATCTGACCCAAATGTTGTATATGTGGGTATGGGTGAGGCCGATATGCGTAGCAATATCAGTTATGGTGATGGTGTTTATAAATCGACAGATGCAGGAAAAACATGGAAACACATGGGATTGCCAAAAGCCGATGCCATCGCAACGATTGAAGTACACCCAAAAGACCACAACTTGGTTTATGTGGCTGCCGTAGGAAATCCGTTTGCTCCAAACAAAGAAAGAGGAGTATTCAGAAGTAAAGATGGTGGGAAAACTTGGGAGCATATCTTGGCTAAAAATGATAGTACAGGAGCGTATCATGTTCGACTTGACCCTAATAACCCGAGAGTAATCTATGCAACTCTTTGGCAAGCATACAGAAACGGCCATAGTATGAGCAGCGGAGGAGCTGGTTGTGGGCTGTACAAATCAGTTGATGGTGGCGATACGTGGGAGTCATTGAATGAGAAACCAGGTATGCCAAAAGGACTTTTAGGAAAAATTGGTATTACGGTTTCACCTGCCAATTCTAATCGCCTTTATGCAATGATTGAAAATGCTAAAGGTGGCTTGTATACTTCGTATGATGCAGGCGAACACTGGACTTTAGTCAATGATAATAAAAACCTTTGGCAACGCCCATGGTACTACATGAATCTTCAAGCCGACCCATTGAATGAAAATGCTTTGATTATTTTGAATGTTAATTCATTCAAATCTACTGATGGTGGAAAAACAATCAGAACCTTAAATGTGCATCACGGCGATACACACGATGTTTGGATAAATCCTAAAAATCCAGCTAATTTTATCATCGGTGACGACGGTGGAGCTGAAGTAACATTCAACGATGGTTTTACATTTTCAGATATTGATATTCCAACTGCTCAGTTTTATCATGTTCATCTCGATAATGATTTTCCATATAACGTTTATGGTTCGCAGCAAGATAATAGTACGGTTAGAATAGCCAGCCGTACAGATGGTAATTCAATCGGTATTCGTGATTGGTATCCAGTTTCAGGTGGAGAGTCAGGTTACATAGCCATTGACCCTAAAAATTCTAAAATTACTTATGGTGGTTCGTACGATGGTTATATGACAAAACTTAACGTTGAAAATAACCAAGAACAAAATATCATGGTGTATCCTGAAAATAATATGGGACATACATCGGCTGAAAAGAAATACCGTTTTCAGTGGACGTACCCAATTATTTTTTCTCCGCACGATGATACTCGCTTGTATGCAACTTCGCAATATGTACATGTAACGCATGATGGTGGACATTCTTGGGAAACAATAAGCCCTGATTTGACCAGAAATGACCCAAAAACAACGGGTGCAACAGGTGGGCCTATCACACTTGACCAAACGGGTGCTGAAATCTACGCTACGATTTTTGCCCTTGCCGAATCAACAATCGAAAAGGGAAATATTTGGGCAGGTTCTGACGATGGTTATATCCATGTAACCCGTGATAACGGCAAAAGCTGGTCAAACATTACGATTCCGACTTCTCAATTAGGTGATTTTGCATTGATTTCAACTATTCATACATCAGATTTTGCGAAAGGAAAAGCCTATGTAGCAGCTACTCGCTATATGTTTGGAGATAGAAAGCCCTATTTATTTAAAACAAGTGACTATGGCAAAACTTGGACAAGTATAGTAGGTGGTATTCCTGCTGATGAATATACACGCGTTGTGCGTGAAGACCCTAATAAAGAGGGGTTGCTATATGCTGGTACAGAAAGAGGAATTTATGTATCGTTTGATGATGGAGCTTCATGGAATCTGATGAATAATAATCTTCCAATCACTTCGATTCGTGATTTACAGGTGCAAAAGCGTGAAAAAGATTTAGTGGTTGCAACTCACGGTCGTTCGTTCTGGATTTTAGATGATATTACACCATTGTATGAAATTAAAGATAATGCGGTGGCTGATATTCACTTATTTAAGCCCCGTCATTCTTATCGTATGCAAGGCGGTGATGGCGGTGGCCGTCGTGGTGCTCCAAAAGACGAAGGTCAAAATGCTCCAAATGGCGTTTTGGTAAATTATTATCTTAAAACCGCTCCAAAAGATGAAGTTAAATTACAGTTTTTAACAATGTCTAATGATACCATCATTACCTATTCAAGCAAAAAAGATGTAAAAGGTGAGGAGCAAAAAGTATCGAAAGATTTTTACGAAGATACAAAACAAACAAAATCAGGTCTTCTTTCGGCTAATGCTGGTCTGAATCATTTTGTGTGGAATATGCGTTATGCTGATGCAACCGAGATTCAGGGAGAGCGTTCTCCAATGTGGGCAGGTAGCCTAACAGGACCAAAAGTTGTACCAGGAAATTATAAAGTTAGATTAGTTGTTGGCAAAAATGTGGTAAAAGAGGAAATTGCTGAAATCAGAAAAGACCCACGTAATCCTGCTACCGATGCAGAATTGAAAGAACAATTTGACTTATTGCTGAAAATTCATAAGAAATTAGATGAAAACCACAAAGCAATCAATCAAATGCGTGAAATCAAAAAAGCTGTATCCGAATATATGAAGAGTGTAAAAGATACAGTTTTGATTGCGAAGTTTCAGAAACTTACAAAGCCAATGCTTAAAAATTTAGAAGATTTAGAGCAATCTTTGGTTCAAAACAAAGCACGTGCAACACAAGATTTGTTGGCCTATCCGATTAGATTAAACGATAAAATAGCGGGTGTAGCAAGTGTTGTGTCAAGTGCTGATGCCAAGCCAACGAAAGGTGCTTACGAAGCACTCGATGATTTGAGCAAGAAAATGGAGAAAACAACTGACAAGCTCAAAAAGGTAATTGATGAAGATGTGCCAGCATTTAATAAAATGGTACTTGAAAATCAGATTCCCGCAATTAATGTTGGAAAGAAGAAAGAAATTAATTGATGAATCTTGAGTTATTTATAAAAAGCGAAGAGGTTACTCTTCGCTTTTTTAGTTACAGCCCTCAATCTTGGCCTCAAAAACAGCTCCTGCTTTAATCGAAAAACCATTTTGTAAAAGAATACTTTTTCCTGCAGAGTAAATGATATTTGATGAAGAACTTTGATTTTTTACACTACTTGATATACCCTCAGAAGAAATGAAGGTCTTATTTCCGTAAAGCATATCGTTATTAAGCGAAAGATTTTTGACACAATCATTATTGAGCAGTTTTACAACCCAAAAATCGTCATCACCATAATGCTGAGTAACATCATTAAAATTATTAACTGGAAAAGTATTACCTACAACCAGAAAGTTATTGTCAAAAGTCAGAATTAAGGCATTTGGTTCATCATGACCTTCACTGCCATATTTTCTTTGCCAAATCATTTCTCCATTTGTAGGGTTTAATTTAATTAGCCAAATATCAGCACTGCCAATGTTGTTAGGTGCTTGTCCATCGTTCGAGTAAGATTCTCCAACTATTATATACTCATTGCTATTACTTTGTATTACACCTCTGGCATATTCATTCCCACTTCCGCCATAGCATTTAGTCCATATTTTTTGACCTTGTGAAGATATTTTTATTATAAAGTAATCTCTTGAACCAATACTACTATGATTTTCAACGGCATCGTTATCGAAAGAGTATGTTTCGCCAACTATTAAAAAATTTCCGTTTTGGTCTTCTGTAAAATCAGTTGTAAAATCATCGTTACTTCCCCCAAATGATTGTTGCCATTGTAGGGTGCCAAGATTATCAATCTTTAATAACCAAACATCTTGCTGCCCATAATTAGTGCTTAAATCACCATTGTTTGATGTACTGTTGCCGATTAAAAGATAACCACCGTTGTTTGATTTTTTAATTGATTTGCAAGTCTCATTTCCGCTTCCGCCGTAGGTATTTTGCCAAATTTTATTACCTTGAAGGTCGATTTTTATTACTAAAAAGTCAGATAAACCATGATTATTTTCAATGTATGGTGTTTGAGATTCTGTAGAACCAGCAATAAGAATATTTCCGTCATCAGTTAAACAAGCCGAATATCCTCTATCGATGTGGTCACCACCATAGCACTTTTCCCAAATTAAATTACCATCTAAATCAATCTTTGCAACCCAAAAGTCAATTTGGTCAATGTAATGTGAAATGTCTCCATTATTAGATTGAGTATCGCCAATGCAAAGAATATTTCCATCTGGAGTTTTTATTATTGTTCTCAGATAGTCGTCAGCACTCCCCCCTAATGTTTTTTTCCAGATAATAGCTCCAGTATTACTTAGCCTGACAACCCACCAGTCGAATCCACCATGATTTAATGATACATCATAGTTACTTGATTGGGAATGCCCCGCAACAATATACCCACCATCATTAAGTTCTACAACCGATTCAGCTTTGTCATAAAAACTTCCGCCTAAAGATTTTTGCCACAAAATATTTGGGCTTTGAGCAACTGAAACATGAAGAATAAACTGTAAAAATAAGTAGATTAAAATTCCCTTCATGCTATTCATAATTCTATTTTTCACAAAGGAAATAGTTTTTTTTAAATAATTTAGAATAATTCTAAATAACTTATTTAATGGTAAATCGTTCCACAAAAGTACTACAAATACCTGAATTTTGACATGAATTCAGTGTAAGAAGTTATGTTTCTATTCAGTGAAAATATATTCAATATTGAATATTACTTAGCTAAACTTCAATTTTAGCTTAATTTTGCATTATTATATCTAATATAGTTTAACATTAATCTATATTTCTATTGAGTGGCAATACATTACAATATTGAATAATACTTAGCTTAGTCTCAATTTTACTTTAAATTTGCATCATTGTATTTAATATATTCAAACATTAATCAAAATTTAATCAATATTCAATGAATTACTGGCTCGTAAAATCAGAACCTTTCAAATATTCTTGGGACGATTTCGTTAATCAAGGCGTAGGCACTTGGGATGGTGTTAGGAACTATCAAGCACGCAATAATCTGGCTGCTATGAAGCTGAATGATTTGGTTCTATTTTATCATTCAAACGAAGGAGTTGAGGTCGTTGGTATCGCTAAAATAATTAAAGAAGCCTATCAAGACCCAACTACTGATGATGCTCGTTGGGTAGTTGTTGATTTAGCTCCCGTTGAAAAACTTCCTAATTCTGTAACACTTAAAGCTATCAAGGCTGATGAAAGATTACAGGATGTGTCGCTTATTCGTCAGTCACGCCTCTCTGTCCAGCAACTAAAAAAAGAAGAGTTTGACATCATTGTATCAAAAGGTTATGGAAATTAGAAAATCTCAAAAGTTTTTATTCAAAATTTGTTTTTTTATCATTGCATGTTTGAGTATTCATTATTCAAACGCTCAAAGTGTTCGCCGAATCGAAATACCAACTCGTGGTGATGACCAAGGTTTTCAGGTGATTACTTTAGGCGAAGAAGGGGTTTTAGTGCTTACTAAAACTGGTAAATTGAGTTTTAATATAACCAAGTATGATGCCCAATTACAACAAGCATGGTCGTCGAATGGTGAGCTTGAAGAAAATCAATCAATGGTAGATTTCCATCGAGACGGTCGTGACGTATATTTTTTGTTTAGCAAATATAATTCTGATTTGTATCAAATTATCAAAGTTTCAACTGGCATTGGCATCATGCAAAAGTTCTTCTTTGAGAATATCCGACGATTTGAGGTATCAGAATTTAAGGTCTATAACGAGGTGGCTTATTTAGCAGGAATGGTAAAAGAAGAACCAGTTTTAATGAGCGTTAACTTCAATCGAATGCAACCCCGTATCTTGGCAGGTGGAATTAAAGGAACAGCCAGCATTTCATCATTAGATTATGATGAGGCAAATGGATTGTTGATAGTTTCTTATTCGGTTAAAAAAGGGCGTTCGAGTTATATGGCAGTAAAACGCATTAACCCAAATGGAAAAATTGTAGAGCAACTAACCGTTGAACCAGAAGAAGATTATGGGTTATTGACTGGAAAGCTTTTCTCATTAAATGACGGAACCCAGCTAATGATTGGCAATTACGGATTTAAAGGTTATCAATCTAATGGTGGACCTATGTCGCAGGGGCTTTATATTAGTAAAGTTGATGGAGAAACACCTGAATATTTGAAAATGCACAGCTTTACTGATTTTAAAAACTTCTTTAACTTTTTGCCACCCAAACAACAAGAAAAGATTGAGAAGAAAATAAAAAAGAAAAAAGGTAGAGGTGATGATTTAAAACTCAATTATAGGGTATTAGTGCATGATATTATCAAAAAAGATAATCAATACATTTTAGTTGCCGAAGTGTTTTATCCAGAATTTAGAACTAATAACAGTTATGGTTATCCATATTATGGTAGTGCATTTGGCTCTCCTTTTGGCTTTGGATATGGTGGATATAATTCGTTAAATATGCTTCGTCTTTCTCGTTACTATGGCCTAAACTCTTGGGCGTGGAACCCTTGGATGTATTCTAATTATGGTAGTAATAACCAACAATTTGATGGATTCAAATATACACATGCTGTTGTTGCAGGGTTTGACTTAAATGGGAAATTAATTTGGGATAATAGTTTTAGCTTTGATAATGTAAAAAGTATGGAGCTAAAAGAGAAAGTGAAAATCCATTCCGAAGGAGATGATATATCGTTGGTTTACAGCAATAAAGGAAAACTTGCCAGTAAGATTGTTAGAGGAAATGATGTGGTTGAAGGCTTAAAAACTATTGATATTGATACTCAAAAAGAAGGTGATAAAGTAAGAGATACGGCCACTGATGATATTGAATACTGGCATCAGAATTTTTATTTGGCGTGGGGGTATCAACGAATCGCCAACCGAACTGAAGGTAGTAGGAGGGTATTTTATCTAAATAAAATTGCCTTCTAAAATATCAAATTCTTTATGCCACACCGTTATATAAAAGGTGTGGCATATTTTTGTGCCTAAAATTCAACCAACTCAATGCTGATGAAACATTTTTTTTTCATTCTATTGGTCTTATTTCCTATTTCTTTATACGCTCAAAAATCCAACCCTATTTACCCTGCCTCTGGAGTCTTAAAAACGGTTGAGATAGAAATTAGTGGAAATCCAACTTGGCAAAAATTAATTTCGTTGGGTAAAGATGGCCTCTTAATTTTTGTTAAAAAAGATATTACAAAAGCGGTCATTGTCAAATTTGATACTGAACTAAGAAAAGAATGGGAAAATGAAGTTTTATTGGATGTAGAACGAAAGCCAACAGCATATTTTCTTGATAATCAGAAAGTTACTTTTCTATTCAGTGAAAGTCAAGGAATGTATTATCAGTTGTTTAGCTTCGATTTAAAAGATGGGAAAGTAGAAAATAAAGGTTTTGAACTTCGAGATTTTTTTCAAGACCAAAGTTATGTGGCCTTTAAAAATAGAATTTTGATAGCTGGAATGAACGAAAAAGGAGGAACCTTTTATGATTTTGATTTTATATCAAATGAAGGACAATTCACTTCTGCCGATTTAGTTGGTAAAGTGCAGGTTCAGTTTATCAATTATAATCAAAAAACGCATGTGATAGAGTCGCTTTGGTCAATAAAAGAGCAAGGTTATACCAACGAAAAAAAGAAAAAAGGAGAGTTTATAAAAAATGCTTATGTAGTTTATGCCAAATATGATACGCTCGGAAAATTAATTACAAAAAGTGCTATACAGTCTAATGCAGGTAATTTTCCACTTACAGCTCAGTTGACACCAGTTGACTCAATAACCAGTGTCATAACGGGAGTTTATCAGTCAAATAATGGGGTAAAAGGTATTTATTTTTCAAAACTTGAATACGATAAAACAATTTTTACAAAGTTTTATGACTATCGTAAGCTCTTGAAAGGAACCGAAATCCTCACTGATGAACAACTAAAAAAAGTTTCAAGTACTTATACATTTCTACCTACCCAAACTACCTTTACCGAAAATCAAATAGTATTTGGTGGCAGTTTCTACCAGCCTACTTTCCAAGTAGTTAGCGTAGATAATCCTGATTATGTTGGCTATAACTTTAATTTAAATTATAGCAACCAACGTACCAGAACAAAACAAGTATTGGCAGGATATAACTATCAGAATGCTTTTACCGCAAATTTTGATTTAGATGGAAATTTGATAAAGCAACAAAAAATAGATTTGAAGCAAACTTCATCTGATATTGATGAAGTTGTGGCTATCAATAAACAAAACTCTATTGCATATTGTCTGAAAGGTAACTTGATTGTATCAAAACCCAAAGGCTATGCCGAGCCAGATGTCTATAAACTTTCCACCGAAAATGACGACCCAAAGAATAGTCAGTACATTGCAAAATATCGTAATGTAAGAAATTGGTACGAAAATTATTTCATTGCTGATGGAAGTCGTATTAAATTTGAGGTCATAAAAGAAATGTCTGGTACTAAAGAAAAACCTTCTAAAAGAAAGAGAGGACAGCGACAAACACCAGAAACTAACATAAAGAAAATTATTTACCTTTCAAAAATTCTGAGTTCTGAGTTTTGAGCAGCCCACTGTAGTGGTGAGTTTCCATTGCAATTTTTGCTCAAAACCAAATTTCAACTCAGAATTCAGAACTAAGCACTCAGAATTCATTTTGTATAATTTACTTACACCAAATATTAGTTCGTATGAATTACTCGATTCGGGTAATTACGAAAAACTCGAACGCTTCGGCGACTTTATTTTAGCTCGCCCAGAACCTCAAGCCGTTTGGGACAAATCTCTTTCTGAGGAAGTATGGCAAAGAAAGGCATTTGCAATTTTCAAGAAAACCAAAGGTCGTGACCAATTAAGTCCAGAAGAGCGGGGTGAATGGCATAACATAAAAAAAATGCCCGAAAAATGGTATATGAATTATGAGCAAGGTAAAACCAAACTCAAATTTAAATTATCACTCTCATCATTCAAGCACGTTGGAATTTTTCCTGAACAAGCAGCAAACTGGCGTTATATTGAAGAAAAACTGACGTCAATGAAATCGATTGACGCATCGCTTCAACAGCCAAAAGTATTGAATCTATTTGCCTATACTGGCGGAGCTTCATTGGTTGCTAAAGCAAATGGAGCCGATATTACGCACGTAGATTCTGTAAAACAAGTAATTTCATGGTCGAGAGAAAACATGGAAGCAAGTAGCTTAACGGATATTCGTTGGGTGATTGAAGATGCCTTGAAATTTGTTAAAAGAGAGGTAAAACGTGGAAGGAAATATAATGGAATTATTCTTGACCCACCAGCTTACGGCCGAGGTCCTGATGGCGAAAAATGGGTTTTAGAAGAAGGTTTGAATGAGTTACTGAAAAATTGCCTCGAACTTCTCGACGACAAGCATCATTTCTTTATTCTTAATCTCTACTCAATGGGTTTTTCGGCTGTTATTGCCGAAACCATTATTAAACAGAATTATACAAATGTTCAAAACCCCGAAATGGGCGAGTTAGTGTTGCAAGATTCTTTCCAGAAAAAACTGCCGTTGGGTGTTTTTTATCGTTTTTCTACTATTCAATGATGACTTTGAACTTATTTGGTTTAGTTTCTTTCTAACAAGGTTGATATTATAGCTTTTAATACTAAATTAGGATAAAATTTATAAGATTCAATTTTTTATATGGTATTGTTTTTATCTTCAAATCATTAGGCAAATGGCCCAGAAAAAACTAACCGAATTATCCATTGAAGAGTTAAATAAGAGAAGAAAGACCACCAAGTTTGTGACTGGTTTACTTCTTGGTATGTTTGCTTTTTTGGTTATACTTAATGTAGTAAATATTGTCAATGGCAAACAAAATTGGAGTGCTCTGGCAGTACCATTCGCTTTGCTTCCAATTACAATTATTAACTTTAATGCCATTAAAGAAATAGACAAAGAATTGAAGTCAAGAGGTTTTGAATAGATTGAGCACAATTATATGGTACTAAACCGACCATTAACTTAAAATTTCGTTTTTATTCTAAGAAAAAATTCGGATTTTTGTGAAAAATAATAGCACAATCACAAGTTTAGGTTTTTTGTGTGAATTTAACGAATGTCTAATAATCAGAAATTTTACCTATTTATTTCTCTTTCAGTACTCTTGTATGCGTGCGGACAAAATAACCGTGAGCGTTCAAAGATTCCACCCACACCATTTCAAACTGAAAGTATTCAAAATACAGCTTCGCTTGAAGCTCTAACGGATGCTATCCGAAGTAACCCAAGTTTGGCCGAAAATTATTACAAACGAGCGATAATTTTACATAAAATGGGCGATAGTCAGAAAGCATTAGAAGATATTAATAGAGCTGACCGCCTAAAACAAAATACTGGTAAATATCTTTATGTTAAAGCATTGATATTGCGAGATATGAAACAGTATCGTGATGCTTATGCCTTTGCTCAGAGTGCCGAAATCTTGAATGTTGATACGCCTGAATTATATACTTTATTGGGTGATTTGTCGCAACAACGAAACGACTTAAAAAACGCTGAACAATATCTGGCAAAATCTTTGCAAATAGCTCCTTATGATGGTGAAACCTACTTTTATCAAGGGACTTTGGCCGCTCGGAAAGGCGATACTGTATCTGCTATTCTTAAAATGAATAAGGCAATAGATATGAAACCATCATTTAAGTTAGCTTATTCGTCACTCACTGAAGTTCTAAAAAATCGTAGATTATATGATTCTGCGTTAGCCGTTAATAGTTCAGCTATTTTTCAATTTCCCAAAAATTCAGAATTTTTGGTGGATAGGGGTTTAGTATATAACAAATTTGGTCGATTAGATTCTGCTCTTGTGTATTATGATAAAGCGTTAAAAATGGATAGTAGAAGAATTGATGCGATGCTTTATTCTGCTTCAATTTATTTCAGATGGAAAAATTATACAAAGGCATTGGAGTTGTATGAGAAGGTTTTAGACGAAAAACCCGAAACACCGAAAATTAATTATTCAATTGCTTTAACACTCGAACAGCTCGGTTCTTTAACAAAAGCCGAAGAGTTTTTGAAAGCCGAAGTTGAAAAAGACCCGAATGATACGCAAGCAATTATTGCCTTGAATAGAGTTTCTGGTCAAATAAATTCAGCTTTGGGAGTTTATAAAGAACCGATTCCGATTCCAGTAAAAAGAGTACCAGCTCCAGTTGCCAAACCAGTTGTGGTTGAAGAACCCAAAAAACTTTTAGACACTTCGAGGGTTAGAGTTAACATAATTGCACCTAAAAAGAAGGTAAATATTAAAACTGATTCTTCGAGACGATTGAAATTATAGAACATTAATTTGGTTTCGTTTGAAACTTTAAGAGCTAAAAACAAGTATATATTATATTAGGTAATAGTTGACAATTTTTTTTATGATTAAAATTACTTTGCCCGACGGAAGTGTAAGAGAATATCCAAAAGGGAGTTCGAGTTATGACGTGGCTCTTTCTATCAGTGAGGGCCTCGCAAGAAATGTATTGGCTGCCAAAGTGAATGGCACAGTTCAAGATGCTAATTTGCCAATCGAAACCGACTCAACCGTACAACTTTTGACGTGGAATGATACCGACGGCAAATCAACATTTTGGCATTCGTCAGCTCACCTAATGGCCGAAGCATTAGAGGCTCTTTACCCGAAAGTTAAATTTTGGGTTGGTCCGCCGCTCGAAAACGGTTTCTATTATGATGTAGATACAAACGGCGAGAGCATCTCTAACGATGATTTTAAGAAAATCGAAGATAAAATGCTTGAATTGGCTCGTCAGAAGAATGATTATGTAAGAATTCCGATGACAAAAGCCGATGCAATCAAATATTTTGAAGAAAAAGGCGATGAGTATAAGTTAGACCTACTTTCAGGTTTAGAAGACGGTTCGATTACCTTTTATAAACAAGGAAACTTTACCGACTTGTGTCGTGGGCCACACATTCCAAATACTGGCTTTATAAAAGCCGCCAAAATCATGAATGTGGCTGGTGCTTACTTTAAAGGTGACCAAAACAATAAAATGTTGACTCGTATTTATGGGGTGACATTTCCGAAACAAAAAGAGTTAGAAGATTACCTAACACTTTTAGAGGAAGCCAAACGCCGTGACCACCGTAAATTAGGCCAAGAACTTGATTTGTTTACATTCTCTGAGAAGGTAGGTAAAGGTCTGCCTTTGTGGTTGCCGAAAGGGGCTATGTTGCGTGAAAGACTCGAAAATTTCTTGCGTAAAGCACAAGTAAAAGCTGGCTATCAACAAGTTGTAACGCCGCACATCGGAAGTAAGCAATTATATCAAACTTCGGGTCACTGGGAAAAGTATGGAAAAGATTCATTCCAGCCAATCACAACGCCAGAAGAAGGAGAGGAGTTTCTGTTGAAACCAATGAACTGCCCCCATCACTGCGAAATCTTCCGTGCCAGACCTCGTAGCTACCGTGAATTACCTTTACGTCTGGCTGAGTTTGGTACAGTTTACCGCTACGAACAAAGTGGTGAGTTGCATGGTTTAACTCGCGTACGTGGATTTACTCAAGATGATGCCCACATTTTTTGTACCGACGACCAAGTTGAAGACGAGTTCAAAAAAGTAATTGATTTAGTACTTTATGTATTCAAATCGCTTGGTTTCGAAGAGTTTTCGGCTCAAGTTTCATTACGTGACCCAGAAAATAAAACAAAATACTTTGGTTCGGATGAGGCATGGGATAAAGCCGAAAATGCTATTCGCCGTGCAGCTGCCGAAAAAGGTCTTAAAACTGTTGAAGAATTAGGTGAAGCAGCCTTCTATGGCCCTAAACTCGACTTTATGGTGAAAGATGCCTTGGGGCGTAAATGGCAGCTCGGAACAATTCAGGTTGATTATCAACTACCACAACGTTTCGAACTTGAGTACGTAGGTTCCGACAACCAAAAACATCGCCCAGTAATGATTCATCGAGCTCCATTTGGCTCAATGGAGCGTTTCATTGCTATTTTGATTGAAACAACCGCAGGTAATTTTCCATTGTGGTTATCACCTGACCAAATTGCTATTTTGCCAATTTCTGAAAAATACGAAGACTATGCTAATGATGTATTCTTGACATTACAAGAACAAGACATTAGAGGCTATGTTGACCATCGTGATGAGAAAATTGGCCGTAAAATCCGTGATGCAGAGGTAAATAAATTGCCATTGATGCTAATCGTAGGCGAAAAAGAAGCAGAAGAAGGTAAAGTTTCGGTCAGAAGAAAAGGTGAAGGAGATTTAGGTTCAATGACTATTGAAGAGTTTATTGCTTACGCTAAGACTGAAATATACAAAAATATACCTCAGTTTAAGGCATAATTGTCTCGGTTTTGCAATATTTGAAGTTTTAATATTTGTTTTATACAAATTAGTTTGTACTTTCGTAAAAATCAATTTTTAGCAACCTTAAAATCGTTAAATGGCACAACAACCATTCAATCGTAATTTCAGAAAACCAGTACAGAAGGAGGACGAGCACCGAATTAACCAACGTATTCGTGTACCGCAGGTTCGTTTAGTAGGTGATAACGTGGAGCAGGGTATTTTCGATACCGCACAAGCTCTTGCTATGGCACAAGCTCAAAGTTTAGATTTAGTTGAAATCGTACCAACGGCTAATCCGCCAGTTTGTAGAATTATCGACTATTCGAAATTTAAGTATGACCAAAAAAAGAAGCAAAAAGAAATAAAAGCCAAAGCTGCCAAAACAGTAATTAAAGAAATTAGATTCGGCCCACAAACCGATGACCATGACTTCGATTTTAAACTAAAGCATGCAATTGGTTTCTTGAAAGAAAATGCTAAAGTTAAGGCGTATGTTCACTTTGTAGGGCGTCAGATTGTATTTAAAGACCAAGGTGCAGAATTGTTGAAGCGATTTATTGCGGGTTTAGAAGAATATGGCAAACCAGAAGGAGAATTAAAGCTTGAAGGAAAGCGAATGATTGTATTTCTTGCTCCGAAACCTAAGAAATAATTTTCGTAGAAATATACTAAGGCTGAATTGAGATATCAATTCAGCCTTTTTGTTGTTAGGTTAATTGCTGTTTGGCTTTTTCATTACATTTCTGACGTTGACTAATTTTACTAAAAGGTCGAACCAAAATGGAGCTCCAAAAGATAAAGCCGCAATTGTCAGAAGCCAGCCACATAGAGTCCAAATAACTGTCATATTATTTTGCATGAAAACCTGTTCAAACTTTTCCCAAATGTTTGTACCACTAAAGGTATAGCCAATCTTTAATCCTAAACTTTGAATATTGTTTTCCAAATATTTTGCGGTTGCTTCACTATATGCCAATGAATCAATAGCTGTCAATTGTTTTGTTTGATTACTTGGTTGGAGTAATGCAGTATCTATTTTGTTTGATAAATAAGCATAGTTCTCTTTCAAAAATAATCTGGAATTTGCACCATTTCTATAAAAAGCATTTGTATCTACCAAATCAACAGCGGTGCTATCAACATAGTTTACTGCTTTTTGCACAATGCTATTTCTGAGAGTTTTATCGCTTGAAAGTTGTTTAGTAATTGCGATTGTGTTCAGATTTAGGGCTATCGTAACAACAACTGATGTAATCATTACAGTAAGTCGAGAATATCGCTTAAACCAACCTGATACGTGTTCCATATATTGGTCGAACCAATTAGCAAGTTTTACTTCAAATGTCTTTAGGCTATCTGATTCTTGAGCGAGGGTTTTTAAGATTTGTTGGAAAGTACCAGCGTCAAACCCTTCAATTTGAAGTTTAATTTTACCAAATACATCTTGTATGGTTGTATTTTCGTCAAGTTTTACATTTCCCAATATATTGATGATAGCACTCACAAACGTGCTTGAATCAATATATGACATTTTTCTACCCCAAAGCTTCCATTTTTTATCTACTTCATCTTCAAGGTTTGTGATAAAAGGATTTTCTTTGAGTTTTGACCAAAGTGATTCGCTTTTGTCATTAATGGTAGAGTTGAGTTTTTCAAAGGCTTTTTGCAAGAAGGCTGCTCTTTTTTCAAAAATCGTATGAATAAATTCTACAATTCCAGAAACAAACATACTACACACAAAATAAAAAAAATTAAGCGATAAAGCTACATCTAAGTAGATGGAGATGTTATTAGTATTCATGAGAAGAAATGGTTGTAAACGGCTGAATGTTAAGTGATTAACATAAAACTAAAGATTTGCTAAATCTTATCCAAACCATTTTTATTGAGTGGTACTTAACAAAAAAGTCGAGACTAAGCTCGACTTTTTTGTTGTTGTATGTGACAGGCAGTTACTTTCCTACCGAAATCATATTGGCAAATAGGCGATATGCACCTGGAACGCCTGCGGGTAATTCTCTAAAAAATGCTAATCCAGTAAACACAAAATTACCTTTGCCGTATTTTGCATACAAAACACTACCTTCGAGTTCGGTTTCGTTGGCATCATTCATAGCAAAAATAGTTTCGTACTTATCACTCCATTTATCAGCAAAATATAAACCACGCTCTTGAATCCAGCCTTCAAAATCTTTTGAAGTAATTTTGTTTGGCGAGTTTAGCAGTGGGTGCTGAGGCTTTAGAATTTTTATTGGAGCATTTTCATCAGTTACACGTCCACGGCCAATTCCCATTGGGTAGGGTCCAATTTCTTTTACTTTTGAAACTCCGTAAAAAGCGTTTGTTTGATACTGAGTAATAACATTTCCTCCATTATTTACATAATCCATGAGTTTCTCTTGGAAATACTTCAAGTGTTCTTCTGTATTATAGGCCCTTACTCCAACGATAATAGCATCAAATTGACTTAAGTCTTTGGCCAGCTCAACAGGTGTAAGCATCGTTACTTGGTAACCAATTTGTTGTAAAGCTGCAGGAACTTCATCACCCGCACCTGCAATATAGCCAATCTTATTCCCTTTTTTCTTTAAGTCAATCCGAAGTGCTTTTGCTTCAGCGAATGGGTAGAGGGTAAGCGTTGGTACGTGCTTGTATTCTATACTGGCAATACCTCTATCATACGAACCAGACGCTGTTTGAGCAATTGCTTTGAGCGTAATTTCGGAGGCAGTTGATGATGGGAATACTTTAAACGTTACCTTTTTCTCTTCGTATTTATCTTTTAAATCAAAGTTGATGATAGCGGGCTCTACTTTCCATGTACTTGGTACATCTAATTTAACTGTACCTGTTACACCTTTTTTGCCTGCTTTCAACGTTACAACCACATCTTTTGGACTATTATCGCCAAATGAATAAACCTTTTCGGCAATAGTTGCTGTCACTTCTGGACGAACCTCAAAGTATCTATAAATTTCGCCGTCTGATGGTTCAACAAATTTGTAGGTGAGAGGCGTTTGAAAGGTAAATGGTTTACCTTCGATAGTGAAACTGTATTCGCAAACTAAATCAGCGGGTTTCATTGGTAATCCACGCAATAATTGGTCGTTTACTTTATAAAAGCCATTTTCTTTACGCTCAACTAACCAGTAAGGCTGCGTAATTGGTTGATTTGTTGGAATTTGTAAGTCGGTCGTAAAGTTGAGTCCATCGTTGTAAACTAATTTTTTATTTACTATTGTATCTTTATTTACCCCTTTAAAAGTGAGTTTTTCGAGAGTAATGTTTGCATTGCTACGACTCACTACATTTACATTTACCTTGATTTTATCGTTTGGAGAAACAGAATAATCGGTCGGATTTGCTTCGAACCATAAACCCGTACAAGCTAAGATTAACTCTTGTACTTCTTTTTTCTTATAGTTTGTCCAAACATTTTCCTCTAAATTACTAATGGCAGTATAAATTTCGTTCAATGCTGGTATTGATGCTGATGGATTTTGTGCTTTAAAGTTATTGTATACTTCAGTTACCATTTTTTCGATTTTCTCACCGCCATTAATTCTTTTCCACGAAATATCAATTCCATCAAATAAATCGTTTTTGGCTTCTTCTCCAGCTTTGTGTAGGGCATAATCCGTGCGTTGGTTTTTAGTTTTTGCTGAACCAAAACCTTGACTTTTGTGCATTGAGCGAGCTTCTGCAGCAATTTCAGTGTACGATTTTCCGAGTAAGGGGTTGTAGTCGCCTAACGGAATTTTAATGAAACTACCTTCGGGTTGATTATTCTGAAAGTTTGGCGAAAACGAATTCCAAACTAAGCGTTTTGCTTGCCAAGTTTTTACAAACTTTAATTGTTCTGGAAAACGATTGGGGTCGGCTGCTGCCTTGAAAGCTTCTTCTGATAAAACGGCAGAAGCTGAGTGATGACCATGCCCTGCACGTGCATCAGGTGGAAAACGATTAACAATTACATCAGGTTGGAAATTGCGAATACGCCAAACTAAATCGGCTAAAATTTGGTCTTTTCCCCAAGTTGCAAGAGCTTCATCAGTTGTTTTTGTGAAACCGAAGTCATTAGCACGAGTGAAATATTGTTCACCTCCATCAATACTTCTTGCACCCAAAAGCTCGTGCGTGCGGAGCAAACCTACGTATTCTCCTTGCTCAGAACCAACAAGGTTTTGTCCGCCATCACCGCGAGTCATGGCAATATAGCCTGCTCGAACCATTTTTTCTTTTGAAAGCCACGTGATGAATAAGGTATTTTCATCGTCTGGG
>JALQYE010000169.1 GCA_023254245.1 Emticicia sp. | reverse complement strand
ATATTGAGCAGTTGCATCTATTATCTGACGGTTAAACTCAAAAATAGGGTCTTTCTCTTTTAATAAATGAGAAGGTATTTTTTTTATGTCGGTATCAAGCCCCACACATAAATATGAGTTTTTTTTAGTGATTTGCTCGAAAAGCTGCTGTTTTGTCATTATTTACTGTTTTTTGAGGCAAATTTCTGCAAATTATACGATTTAATCAGAAAAATAACACGATTTTATTTAGTAAATAGTACTTTTGTGTATTCTTAAACCTTAGAAGAAGTCAGTTATCTAAGTAATTGATTAAAAAATTAACTTGCCTATTTTAAAATTATTATCCGATAATGGAGTTTAGAAAAACAAGTATTGAAGGACTGATTGAAATATACCCAAGAATCTTTGGCGATGCCCGTGGCCACTTTTTTGAATCGTACAGACATGATATTTTTGCACAAAATGGTATCTCCTTCCAATTTGTGCAAGATAATCAGTCATTTTCTACGGCTGGAGTATTGCGAGGACTTCATTTTCAAAATCCTCCCTTCGCACAAGGCAAACTCGTAAGAGTTATCACTGGAAAAGTTATTGATATTGCAGTTGATATTCGGCCTGGTTCACCAACTTTTGGTAAATACGAGAAATTTGTATTAGATGCTACACTCCAAAATATGGTTTATATTCCCGAAGGCTTTGCACATGGTTTTGCAGCTCTTGAAGATAGTGTTTTTGCCTATAAATGCACAAATAATTATAATAAAGCTGCTGAAGGAGGAATTATTTGGAATGACCCAGATTTAAATATCGACTGGGGAATTGAGAGCCCCAATGTTTCCGAAAAAGACTTGGAACTACCTACTTTTAAAAATTTATTTAGTAAAAATTAGGTAAAATCTTTCGTCATAAATTGTACCAATTTCGTAATTACGAACAAATATTTTTTTTTAATATTGAATATAGGGCAATTGATACCGTTTACTATTTTTGTATGATAAGCGGATACATTTGGCATGGTCTTGGAACATCACGTATATATCGCAGGCTAAGATTTTAGGCTGCTTTGATGAATCCTAATATGCCAAAAAATAAACTATCCTTAATGTTTGAATCAATCTTTAAAAGAGGGTTTTTGAGTAATTCTACAACTACTCAAACACCTAACTTGACAGTTGATGTACATGCACATTTATTGCCACAGCTTGACGACGGCCCTGTTGACATTGAACAGAGCATTGAAATAATAAAAGAAATGTATCTAATGGGGTATCGTAAGATAATTTTAACCCCTCATGTCATGACTGGCTATTACAACAACGCCTACGAAGATATCTTACAATCACTCTATATTCTTAGAAATGTATTGAATCGTAGAAATATTACGATGGAGCTTGAAGCAGCCGCCGAATACTACTTGGAAGATGCATTATTTAAGCTTATCGAACGAAAAGAAGTATTGACTTTTGGAGGAAGTAGAAAATACCTACTTTTCGAAGCATCATTTGTCACGAAAGCATCTTATATCCTTGAAGCGGCCCTACGTATCAAACAAGCTGGTTATACACCAGTCTTGGCTCATCCCGAACGCTACGTTAACCTGAACGATATTGAAGTTATAAATCGTTTGGCCTTTAACGGTGTTCTGTTTCAAATAAATATTGGCTCGCTAACAGGCTACTATTCGAAGCAAGCCCAAGAATTAGCCGAACTACTAATTAATAAAAAACTGGTTGCATTTTTAGGTTCAGATTGCCATAGTTTAGCACAATTAGAAAGCATTAAGCAAGCTTTTAAGCTTAAATCTTTCAAAGACGCTACTGAACTTGACATTTTAAACAATACTCTTGTTGGTAACAAATCTACTGTTTATGCCTAAGGGTGTTTATTTTGCTTGAAAAGTTAGTAACTTCATGGTTTCGCCATCAAATACTGCGTAGCTATTATACCAAATCCAATCACCAAGATTTATATAGCGAGCAGTATCAGAGATATTCATTTCGGCCATTGTATGTCGATGGCCGAATACATAAAAATCATGATGACTTTTTGCTTCTATTTGCTTTGAATACTGCACTAAGTGTTCTCGTTTTTCACCCAGAAATTTCTCTGGTTCTCGTTTTTTCTTCCAGCTATTTTTTGTCCAGATTTGTCCAAGCAACATTCCGAGATTCGGGTGCATTACTCGCCCAAATAAGAACCTTGGTATTTTCCCTTCAAAGACAACCTTTAAAATCTTATAGCCAAAATCATCAGCACCAAGACCATCGCCGTGGCCTACATAAAACGTTTTATTATTAAATGTAAAAACTTGTGGTCGGCGAATGGTTCGAATATTTAGTTCGGTCTCGAAATAGTCGGTCATCCACATATCACGATTGCCCAGAAAAACAATAATTTCGACTCCTGCATCTGATAATTCGGCCAGTTTACCAAAGAAACGTACAAATCCTTTCGGAACAACATGCTTGTATTCATACCAAAAATCAAATAAATCACCTACCAAAAATATTACTTCCGCATCATGGCGAATCGTTTCGAGCCACTCAATTATACGGCGTTCACGGATAAGGCTTTCGGCGTGCGAAGGAGCACCCAAATGAAAATCAGAAGCAAAATATATTTTTTTCCCTGCGGAGATTGTACGATTCATCAACATTAACGCAATTCTATGAAAATTAAAAATTTTGCACAAAGCACACAAAATTTTATGAATAAATTAAATGAAAACAGAAATTTTGTTGATTTTTTATCGTTTTTAATACTAACTTATGCGTAGTTTTGAAATAAAGCAAAATTTGATTTTATAGAAAATCATCTTTCCTTATATTTACGACCAAATTCTTATAAGACCATTTTATCAAACTATTATTATTATCCAATGAAACGAGTATTAATTGCCGAAGATAGCTCAGTGATTCAGAACTTAGCCAAAAAGATTTTGGAATTCCAGAATTTTGAAATTACTGCCGTTAAGAATGGCGAACAAGTGATGCAATTGCTCGATAAAGAAGATTTTGACATCTTGTTGCTCGACATCAATATGCCGATTATGGATGGTATGGAATGTGTAAAAGCGATTCGTGAATTGAGCGATAAAACAAAGGCAAAGCTTCCTGTTGTGGCTATCACAGGTAATGCAAAGAATTATTCAGAAACTGATTTCAAAGAAGCTGGTTTTAATGACGCTTTGATGAAACCTTTGAATTTTGATAAATTAGTCGAAGTTGTAAAAGGACTAACAGAATAATAAGTCAAGAGTCCACGGTCAACAGTTTATAGCCATCAAATTTAATTATTTTTTCGGTTATGCTGTTGACCGCAGACAATCGTCTATCGACTATAAAAAAATGAATGTAACTTTTCTCGGAACAGGTACTTCGGGTGGTATTCCCGTACTGACGTGTGGCTGTGAGGTTTGTAATTCGCTGGATTACCGAGACAAACGACTCAGAGTATCAGTTTGGATTGAAGTAGAAAACAAAAGTTTTGTGATTGATACGGGGCCTGATTTTCGTCATCAAGCACTCCGTGAGCGTATCCCACGAATCGACGGCATTATTTATACCCACGAACACAAAGACCACACGGCTGGTCTGGATGATATTCGTCCCTACAATTATCTGCATGGCATTCAGCACTTAGACCTTTACGGACATCCGAGAGTATTAGCACAACTCAAACGTGAATTTGCTTACGCTTTTGAAGAACAAAAATACCCTGGCGTACCACTGATTAATGTGCATGAAATTGGTAATGAAGAATTTTCTATCAAAGAAGAAACTTTTAGACCTATCGAAGTTCTACACCATCGTTTACCAGTATTAGGTTTCCGAATTAAAGATTTTACTTACATAACTGATGTAAACTATATCTCCGAGCAAGAATTAGAAAAAGCTTATGGTTCAAAGGTTTTGGTATTGGGAGCTTTGCAACGTCAAAAACATATTTCTCATTTTACGCTTGACGAAGCCATTGAAGTTGCTCAAAAAGTGAATGCAGATATGACTTATCTTACTCATATAAGTCATAAAATGGGTTTGCATAGCGAAGTCGAAAAAGAGCTTCCTCCAAATATCCGATTAGCTTATGATGGATTGAAGATTAGATTGTAATCAAAACTTCTTCAAATAAGTACTTGGTGACATTTTCATACGACGCTTAAATTGCCTATTAAAGTTAGAAACATTATTGAAGCCACTCGAAAAGCAGATTTCCAAAACACTTTTTTCATTATTTTGTAACATTCGGCAAGCATGACCGACTCGTATATCATTCAGAAAATCAGAAAAGGTTTTTCTGGTACGAACCTTAAAGAATCTGCAAAAAGCGTTGGGTGTCATATTGGCAATTTCAGCCACTTCTTCCAATGAAATCTCTCGCTCGAAATTTTTCATCAAGAACTCAAATGTTGCATTAATTCGCTGATTATCAAGTTCTTTTTGTGGAGATTGATACGTAATACTTGATAAAAACTCCTTATTGGGCGAAATATCAATTTCATTTAAAATCTGTAAAAAAGTAAGTAATTTATCAAACCCTTGCTTATTGGCGATTGATTTTATCAAATCTGTAAGGGCATTGGCTTCATTATTTCTTATTCGGATACCTCTCGAGGCTTCTGTGAGTAATGCTTTCAAGTGCTGTGTTTCAGGAATATCGAAGAAGTTTTCACCTAACAAATCTCCCCTAAAATAAACCGAAACAGAATATGCTCGATGATTTTCGGCATAATATTCGGCATCATTTCTGAATACATGAGGTAGGTTACTTCCCAAAAAATAAACATCAAAAGGCTGGAAACGCTCTACATTATCACCCACAAATTGTGTTCCTGTACTTTCAAGAATAAGCGTAATTTGCCATTCGGGATGAAAATGTAGCGTATCATAAAAATACGGCAAATCATCAACCTGCACTCTGAATGACTCTGTTTCAGTTTTTGGAATTCGGAATAATAATGGTTTCAAAGCTAATTTTAAATGAATGACAGATAGAATAATTAAATAGAAATACAGATTAAATACTAATTTACCTCAAATCCACAACATATTCCTAATTTCATAATAATTTAGTACAACTATTGGCGAAATTAAGATAAGTTTTTGATTTTTCTTTCTATTACTTTTGCATTATGTTCTAATATTCATTCATTATATCACTCAAAATTAGCAAATGAAACCATCGTGGACTGGCGTATATCCTGCCGTAACAACTCCTTTTTTCCAAGACGAAAGCCTTGATTTAGATATGTTTAACTTCAACATCGAAAAACAAATCGAGGCGGGAGTGCATGGCATTATTATTTGTGGTTCGTTGGGTGAAAACGGAACACTGACGACCGATGAGAAATTAACTCTTCTCGATTCAGCTAAAACAACCATAGCAGGACGTGTACCATTGGTGATTTGTATTGCTGAGTGTATCACTCGTGAGGCGGTGGCTATCGCAAAAACTTATGAACAAGCTGGTGCAGATGGCTTTATGTTATTGCCACCGATGCGTTATTCGGCCGATGATCGTGAGATTCTTCATTATCTTCACCGTGTAGCAGATTCAACTGATTTACCAGTTTTGGCATATAACAATCCATTAGCTTACAAGAATTTTATTTCAATTCCGATGTTCCATGAGTTGGCAGCAAATCCACACTTTGAAGCCATGAAAGAGTCAACTGGAGACATTCGTTATATGACTGATATTATCAACGAATTTGGCGGACGCTTCAAAATCATGTCGGGTGTTGATGATTTAGCTTATGAGAGCCTTGTCATGGGTGCCGATGGTTGGGTTGCAGGTTTAGTTGATGCTTTCCCTCGTGAGACAGTTGTGATTTATGAATTAGTAAAACAAGGTCGTTACGAAGAAGCCCGTCAGATTTATCGTTGGCACTTCCCGTTGATGCACCTTGATGTTTCGACTAAATTCATTCAAAATATTAAACTTGCACAGGTTGCAACTGGGCTTGGCACCGAATGGGTACGGGAGCCACGTTTACCATTAGCAGGTGAAGAAAGAGAAAAAATCTTGAAAATTATCAACGATTCGTTAGCAACAAGACCAGTTTTGCCACAGATTTAATCACACAGCCCCTAAAGGGGTGTATTGTTATACAACATGAATAAATCATTCTTTTGCATAGATGCTCATACATGTGGAAATCCAGTTCGTTTGGTAGCGGGCGGTGGACCAAATTTAGAGGGTAAAAATATGTCGGAAAAACGCCAGCATTTTCTTCGTGAATATGACTGGATTCGTAAGGGTTTAATGTTTGAACCTCGTGGACACGACATGATGTCGGGCAGTATTTTGTACCCGCCCCATGACCCCGAAAATGATGTTGCAGTGCTATTTATCGAAACTTCGGGTTGCCTTCCTATGTGTGGACATGGAACTATCGGTACAATTACGATTGCAATCGAACATGGGCTAATTCAACCAAAAAAACCTGGTTTTGTGCGAATGGAAGCCCCTGCAGGCTTGGTTCTAATTGAATACAAGCAAGAAGGCAATAAAGTAAAATCAGTAAAATTGACTAATGTTGCTTCATTTTTGGCGGCTGAAAATATAGAAGTGGAATGTCCAGATTTGGGTATGCTCAAAGTTGATGTGGCGTATGGCGGCAATTTCTACGCTATTGTTGATGTACAAGAAAACTTTGCAGGATTAGAAAATTATAGAGCCGACCAACTCATTACGTGGGCGAAAGTGTTGCGTGATAGAATCAATGAAAGTCATACTTTTGTTCACCCCGACAACCCAACTATCAATGGTTTGAGCCATATTGAATGGACAGGAGCAGTAATTGACCCTACTTCTACTGCTCGAAATGCGGTATTTTATGGCGATAAAGCCATCGACCGCTCACCTTGTGGCACTGGAACTTCAGCACGTATGGCACAATGGGCTGCCAAAGGCAAACTCAAAGCGGGCGATGAATTTATCCATGAAAGTATTATTGGAAGTAAATTTATCGGGCGAATTGAGGGAACAACAAAAGTTGGTGATATTGATGCAATTTATCCAAGCATTGAAGGTTGGGCAAGAATTTACGGAAATAATACCATCACCATCGACGACCAAGACGACCCTTATGCGTTTGGGTTTCAGGTGATTTAACCTCCCAGCCCCTAAAGGGGAGCTTTTATAAATACGCTTACAAATTTGACAATATGAAAAAAGAATCAAATAATCACTTCCCTTTAGAAGCTGAGGATGGTGGAGGTATTACCATCATCGGTAGCGGAGTAATTGGCTTATTTTCAGCATATTATCTCAATCAACAAGGGTACGAAGTAACGATTATCGAACGCTCAAATGGCGACGATAGTTGCTCAATGGGCAATGCTGGTATGATTGTGCCGAGTCATTTTATTCCGTTGGCAGTGCCTGGAATGATAGAAAAAGGCATCAAATGGATGTTCAATTCTGAGAGCCCATTCTATGTAAAACCTCGCCTTAATCTCGATTTGCTTTCTTGGGGATTGAAGTTTTATCAAGCGGCTAATAAAAAACAAGTCGAACGAGCTATGCCTGCCCTCCGAGATATTAGTTTGCTAAGCAAAGCCTTGTACCAAGAGTTGGCAAAAACGCCCGATTTCGATTTTGCTTTTGAAGAAAAAGGCTTGATGATGCTTTGCAAAACCGAACATAGTTTTGAAGAAGAAGTGGAAGTTGCTCACCAAGCCAACGAACTTGGTTTGAAAACTAAAGTCCTTTCTACCAAAGAATTACACGAATTTGAGCCAGAAGTAAAACCCGATGTAGCAGGGGCAATTTTCTACGAGGGAGATGCTCATTTATATCCAAATCAGTTAGTAAAGAACCTAAAGAAACACCTCGAAAATAAAGGTGTAAAGTTCCTCTACAACACCGAAGTAACAGGCTTTGAGTTTGAAAAAAGTGAAATTAAAAGCATAAAAGTTAAACAATCAGTAGGTGATGCCATTAATCATTCATCATTAAACATTCACCATTTAATCATCGCTACAGGTTCGTGGTCGCCACTTTTGGCTGAAATGCTCAAAATTGGACTTCCGATGCAAGCGGGCAAAGGTTATAGCGTGACTTACGAGCAGAATGAAGGAAAAAAACTCAATATTCCCTCAATTTTATTGGAAGCAAGAGTTGCCATTACGCCAATGTCTGATAATTTAATTCGTTTTGGCGGAACTATGGAAATTGGAGGTCTGAACGATGAAATAAATATGAATCGTGTGCGTGGAATCATCAAGGCCGTGCCGAATTATTTTCCTGATTATCAGATAGCTATACCACAAAGAGAACAAGTTTGGTATGGTTTACGTCCATGTTCGCCCGATGGTTTGCCTTACATTGGTCGCACAAACAAATACAAAAATCTCGTGATAGCATCTGGCCACGCCATGATGGGTCTCAGTCTTGCTCCTGCCACTGGCAAATTAGTTCAAGAAATAATCGACAACCAAAAAAGTAGTATAGAAATAGACCTTTACAAACCTGAAAGGTATAATTAATTTGGTTATTTTTGTTGCAAGATAAACTGTGGCACACTTTGAAGTGTGCCACAGTTGTTTATTCAATCATCATCTACAAACAAAAGACTATGGCTTTAACTAACCAAAAGCATCTATTTTCTATTGAAGAAGGCGTAACTTATCTCAACGGTGCGGCCTACTCTCCTACCCTCAGAAGTTCGGTCGAGCGAGGAATTGACGGTATTCAACTCAAAGCGTCACATACACATCTCATCAAGGGTAGCGACCATTTTTCTCTTCCACAGAAAGTACAAAAACTTTTCGCTCAGCTCATCAATGAGCCTGATTTTGAGCGAATTGCAATAATATCTTCGGTTTCTTACGGAATGGCCGTTGTTGCACATAATGTACATCGTTTACCCAATCTTTCAGATAAAAAACATATTATTCAGATTCAAGATGAGTTTCCGAATAATGTTTATGCTTTTGACCGAGTTTGCCAGAAGCATAGTTTAACCTATAAAACTATTGCCAAACCAGAAACGCTCGAAAATCGTGGTGGATTGTGGAATCAGGCTATTTTAGAAGGTATCAATACAGAAACTGCGATGGTTGTTATGCCTCATATTCATTGGATTTATGGAGTAAAGTTTGATTTGGAAACTATCTCGAAACGTTGCAAAGAAGTAGGAGCATTAATGGTCATTGATGGTACACAATCAGTCGGAATGCTTGATTTCAATATTGAAAAAATACAACCCGATGCCCTTATTTGTGCAGGTTATAAATGGCTTCTGGGGCCTTACAGCATCGGTATAGCCTATTTTGGAGAGTTTTTCGATGAAGGAGTACCCGTTGAAGAATCTTGGATGCATCGAGCCGAAAGTGATAATTTTGCCCAACTCATTCGCTACGAACGTGCGTACAGACCGAAAGCCCAACGCTACAATATGGGCGAACATACGCAGTTTATTCAAGTACCGATGCTTGAAGATTCTATTACTCAAATATTGAATTGGGAC
>JALQYE010000168.1 GCA_023254245.1 Emticicia sp. | reverse complement strand
GAAGATGACCCTTATGAGGGATACATTTCAAGCCACGTAACCTACGAATGGCTACAAGAACGCATTTCGGAGAAAAAGCAAGAAGTGGCTAAAATTGATACCGAAATTGCCGAAACGAAAGAAAAACAGAAAACTTCGTTCGATAAGCTGCAAGAATACATCATGGGCGTAAATACGCACGGGCGAAAAGTAAGTTTCGTACAAGACCAAATCGACGAGAATTTAGCAAATATCAAACGAATCGAAGGTAAACGTAACCGAAATGAGTCACCGTATTCGTTGTTTGCAGGTATTTTGTACTTGCTGGCGGGTATTGCATTCGTGACGGGCGATTTGATTATCTCGCACGAAATTGTAGCCTATGCACTCAATATCCGTGATAATTATGAGGCTTGGGCATTTGCAATTGGCTTAGCCATGCTTTCGGTATTGCTAAAACCTGCTTATGATAGATTGGTTGAGCAACCGTACATCAACGAATACTCGCCAAAAACTAAGCGTACATACGCTGTTTTTCAAGGGTTTTTGGTGGCTTTTTCGGTAGCTACGATGCTTATTTTAGGTTGGTTCAGATACGAAGCCTACAAAACCGACAAGCTAAAAGAGAGCATCAATAAGCAAATTAAGGCGATGCAGCTCAACAGCCAACCAATGGACCCAACGGCCGTGAATCCTGCTGAAAACCAAGCACTTATTCAGAAAATGGACGAGCAGCTTAAAGCCTACGACAAACTCAACCTTGATTTAGTGAATAGTCCGTGGGCGTTAATGTCGTTTATTTTGAGTGGGGTTTTATTTGCCATTGCGGGTGCCATCTGTCTGGGTATTTCCTTTCCGATTATGCAGGCCTACTGGTATAATTGGCTGCAAGCAGGGCCAGCCATTCGCCGACTAAAAAAACGTAATCTCAAATTGGTTGAGGAACTAAAAACCGCCGAAGGCGAGTTAGCTCAACAAATTACTCAAAAAAGTATCTTAGAAAATGATTTAGCATTATTGCCAAACTTGGCTGAACTAAAGGCTGAAAGAAAAGAAATTTTGGCTCACATTGAAGATATGCTAAACCGCTCAAAAGTTGCCGACCAAGACCGCCGCATCAATACGTTTGATGATGGTCTGGAAAAAGGAAAAGCCAATCGTGATGAAATGACCGACGAAGAATACGAAGAATTTAGAAGTACGTCGGTGCGTCAGATGCGAAACGCACAGGATACAAAAACCGATGCAGGCCCGAAAGTTTATCGCAATAATGGACTTCGCCCACATCAGGCTTTACGCAAGGTAATTACTGAGCAGTTTAATCAAAATTAGTGATTGGTTATTGGGAAACTTGTTACTGGTTATTTGGGAATTAAGACTCCATATATTTTGTAGAAAATAGATTGCTATTTTGCAGATTCCCCCAATAACCAATTCACCAGCAACCAATAATACATTGATAATAAGCAATTTAAGTCTCAGAAAACAGGCTTGAATTGCTTATTTTTTTAACCATTCTTCAATAAAATTGTACTTTTTGAAGAATTTTTGCACTTTTCAATGATTATTTTAGGAAAAGATATTTTTTTATGCAAAACTTTGTGTCGTAAACAAACGAAAATACATATTATGTCAAGCAAAAAAATTGATTTTCTTCTTCCTGCCGATGTAGCAGCTGGTGCAACTTCGGGTATTTTATTGGGTGATTTTAACAATTGGGACTCTAACAAAGGGGTTGCTTTAAAACAACAAAAAGACGGTTCATTAAAGGCTTCAGTTAGCTTACAGTCAGGTTCTTACGAATACCGTTACTTATTAAATGACGGCCGTTGGGTAAACGATACACAAGCTTCAAAATATAATTATAATTCAGAATTTTCAGTTGAAAACTGTGTAATCGAAGTAGCCGCTGAGGTTGCTCCTGCTGCTCCGAAAGCTACCGCTAAAACTGTAAAAGCTAAAGCAACTGCTGAGCCAGTAGCCGAAAAAACAAAAGCTCCTGCGAAAGTAGCGAAAGCAAAAGTAGCTGCTGAACCAAAAATTGAAACTAAAGCCAAAGCAACTAAAACTACGAAAGCTAAAAAAGCATAATCGTAAAGATTAGCGTAGTTCGTTAAAATTATTATGAGGGTCTCTTGAATATTTTTTCAAGAGACCTTTTATTTTTACTTCAAATTCAAGAAACAAAAGCACCGCACAGTATGTTTTAATCGAAAATAGATACATCTTACATTTTTATATATAAACTTATTGATTAAAAATGGCACAGGCAAAAGTAGAAATCATTGACGCACTGCGTCGCACTGCAAAAAAACTTAGTTCAGGAAATGAGTATATGTGGGGCCACATGGGCAGCTGCAACTGCGGAAATCTCGTACAGGAAGTAACCAAACGCACCAAAGCTGAAATTCATGCGTACGCCATGCAGGGCAACGGCGACTGGAACGAGCAACTCAACGAATACTGTGGTATATCAGAAATGCCGATTGATATGCTTATCCACGAGATGCTAACTTCTGGATTTTCGTTGGAAGACCTTCAAAACCTCGAAAAGCTTTCAGATAAGAAAATTTTAATGCGTCTGCCAGCCGAAAATCGTTATCTTCGCCACAATGTTCGGGCTGATGTAATCGTTTATCTTACGGAGTGGGCAAATATGCTCGAAGAACAGCTCCTCGATACCATCAAACTGCCTGAGTTTTTACAGGAAGAGAAGACTTTAGAATATGCGTAAAATCATTTTAGCGAGTGCATTGATTATTAGCACATTAAGCGTTTTTGCCCAAGAAGGGATTCCAACTTCGGGCGATAAAGATACTCAAACTCAAGTATTTTTTGAGAAACCAAAGCCCGAGTGGAAAGAAAAACTGAGATACGGCGGCACGTTTTGGTTAGGCTTTTTTGGTGCTTTTTATATTGATGCTTCGCCAATGGTAGGCTACGAACTAAACGATAAAGGAACGGTTGCGGGCATAGGTGCAAACTTTATTTTTCAGGGAACATTCAACCGCAATAGTGCCACAAACACCAATAATACGATTTTTGGACCTAAACTATTTATTCGTCAGCAAGTTTTCAAACAATTCTTTGCTCATGCCGAATACGAGTTTATTAATGCTTACGCCGACCAATTCTATTCGTTCAACATCAATTCAAACGACCCAAATAAAAGAATTTGGGGGAGTTCTCCACTCATAGGAGCAGGTTTTTATCAAGGCGGAAATGGCCGACGTGGAAGTTGTATTTCGTTGATGTATAATTTAGGTTATCCAAATCGAGGCTTTATTAGTCCACAAAGTTTATTGGGCAGTCAGACCCCAATTACGCTTCGTTATGGATTTTTGTTTTAAATTTGTGTTTCAAAATATTATTTATTCAAGTTATCTCCTTCTTTAACTAAGAAGGAGATTTTTTTAATTTTATTGGTTTGAAAATCTCCAACAAATACTCTTTTCCGCTCATTTCCTCTATTTTTCTGACGGTTATTCCATTAATTTTTAGTTCGGCACTTACGGTGGCAGTCATAACTCACGAAAGTACGGTTTCGGCTTTTACTTGGCAAGATTGGACGTTGATTACATTCGTTTGTTGCCTTACCTGTACGTTTGCCTTTACTCCTCCTACCCTACTGGCTCTAATTTTTGGATATTTTATCGGTTGGCACGCCGTTTTACCCGTTTTTTTAATGAATATGGTGGCTATTTTTCTCGTAAATAGCATTACCAAACGCATTGATGGCGATAAATTCAGAGGATACTTGTCTGATAATAAGAATGTTAATAATATTCTGGAGAATATCCGTAAAGAAGAATTAAAGTTTATTTTCTTCACCAAACTTTCACCTATTCTGCCTTTTGCACTCACCAACTTTGTGTTTGCATTATCGGGGGCTAAACTCAAAAATATCCTTATAGGTGGCTTTTTCGGCATGATTCCCCGTACATTATTGGCGGTTTGGACAGGCTCGCAGGCCAAAGAAATCAGGAAATTACTCGAAAATCCGAATGAGGGAAATATTCAGAAGATTTTAATTATTGTTTTAATAATTGTTTCGGTAGGCGGAGTAATGTATTATTTACTGCCAAAAAAAACTGAAGTATAAGCCTGCAAGGTGTGTTTCGAAACCTCACAGGCTTATGTAAATTATTTTAAGCTCGGCGGCAATAGTTTATACATCACAGGCGTAACGATTCGGGTCAGAATCAATGATGAAATAAGTCCACCAACAATCGTCAAAGCCAATGGCGAATAAAGAGGCGAGTGTTCCATAATTAGCGGAATCATACCGCCAATGGCCGTCATAGTTGTCAGAACGATTGGTATAAAGCGAGTTTCGCCTGCTTCTTCGATGGCTTCATCAATACTCAAACCATTTTCTTTACGTAAGAAATTGGTATAATCTACGAGTAAAATGGAGTTTTTCACCTCAATACCCGCCAAAGCGATGATTCCGACAATGGCTGTGAACGAAAGGGAATTTCCTGTAAAAAGGAGTATTAAGATTGCTCCAATCATACCCAATGGAATCACCGAAAGCACAATAAATGTACTTTTGAAGGTTTTGAACTCAAGAATCAAGATGGCAATAATTCCGAAAATGGTAATGATAATAATCGTACCGAGTCCGCCAAAAGTTTCGGCCGAACGCTCTACTTCTCCTGCCATTTTAAACTCATAACCTTTCGGAAGCTTGATTTGTGCCAATTTTGCCATGGCTTCTTTCGTTACATTTGGCGTAAGAAATCCACTTTTAATGAAAGCCGAAACCGTAGAATAACGGTCACGGTCATAGTGATTGATTCTATTCGGCGAAGTCTCAAAACCAATCGTAGCCAACTGGCTCAAAGGCACGAGTGTTCCCATCTGATTAGCCACAAATACCTTTGAAAACACATCCATACTTGGGCGTTGCTCACGAGGTAAATTGACATTTAGGTTCATTTCTTCACCCTCTTTTTCTTTATAAATGCCTAAATTTACACCCGCAATTCCCATTCTGATGGTGCGGTCAATATCAACCGTCGGAATTCCCAACATTCCTGCTTTATCTTTATTGATATTTACACGCAAATCAACATTTTGAGCCGCAAGAGCGTTATTTACGTAAATCGTGCCTTTTGTTTCTTTGAAAGCTCGCTCTACTTTAGCCGAAATTACTCGCAACGAATCAAGATTTTCACCCATGATTCTAACCGCCAACGGTGCTTCAAATGGAGCTCCTTGCTCAAACTGAATCACACGGATTTTTGCCCCTGGATACGAATCAAAAATTGCTCTAAGTTCGTCAATAAATTGCTCACGCTCTGGCACTTCTACTTTATCTTGAAGCTGCACAAACAACTGCGAATAATTAGAGAGTGTACCGCCAACTGGCAAAGTATTGTAGTAAATCCGTGGATTACTTTTTCCTACGTTTGTGGCAAAATTCTTAACAATTTTATGCTTTAACAATTCATTTTCTACAAATCGGGCAGCTTTATCGGTTTCAGAAAGTGTAGTACCGAGCGGGGTTTCGATATTTATCAAAAATTGTGGTTTTTCGGAGCGTGGAAAAACACTCATACCCACCACTGGAATCAAGGCCAAACTACCTGCAAAAATCAATAATGCAACGAAAAGAGCAGTTTTTGGGTAAGAAAGTGCTTTATGCAATACTTTTCGGTATGAACCTTCTATACCTTTTTTCATTAAACGTAGCACAATGTTTTCGCCGTGTTCTTCACGGGGCATCAGAAGACTTGCTAAAAACGGAACAATAGTAAGCGAAACAAAGAGCGATGCAATGATGGTCATGATTACGGCCATCGGAAGGCTTCGGATGAAATCTCCTGCCGATTCGGGAAGAAAACAAAGCGGTAAAAAGGCAAAAATCAAGGTTGCCGTACAGCCCAAAACGGCTAAACTGATTTGTTTGGTAGCTTCTATGGCAGCTTCTCGACGAGGCATACCTGTACGCAGAAAGCGAGCAATATTTTCAACCACCACAATCGAATCATCAACCAATAAACCAAGTGCGATAACAAGCCCAACCACACTCAACTGATTGATTCCGAAACCTGCCAAATCGAGCATCGTGAGGCCCATTGCCAGCGATAATGGAATTGAAATCATTACGATAATGGCAGGACGAATACCCAACGGAATGAGTGTGATTAGTACCAACAAAATGGCAATCCCAAAGTCACGAGCCAAACCAAATAAGCGATGCGAAACACTTTTTACTTGGTCGAAACTTTGCTCAAACTGCATATCAGCGGGTAGATTTTTGGCAAAATCATCAATGATTGGCCGAATATCTTCGCCCGTTTTGAAGATATTGCTCCCATCTTTCATGGTGGCTGTGATAAATACGGCTCGTTTTCCATTCAAACGCCCCAAATAGGTTTCTTCTTCGTAGTCAAATTTTACGTCGGCTACATCACGTAGATAGGTGACGGTTGTACCCGACGAACTAACAATGGTATTCTTTATTTCGTCTAAACTTTCATAGCTACCCGAAGTTTTTACACTGAATTTTCGACTACCGATTTCGATATTTCCTGCGGGAATATTAGCATTTTCTGATTGAACTGCTCCTAAAACCCGATTCAATGGAATACGAAATTGAGCCATTTTATCCAAATTGACCGAAATCGTTACTTGCTGCTTCGGAAACGCCCAAATTTCAGAGGTTTTGATTGATTTTACTTTCAGAAGCTTATCTTTTAGTTTATCGGCTTCTTTCTCTAATTCTTTGTAGGGTGTCGTTTCCGACATCACAGCACATTGAATGATATTTACCCCTTCGGGTGTGAAACGTAGTACATCAAGGCTGTAAATGTCGGCTGGAAGTTTGGAACGAATGGCGTTTAGCTCACGCACAACTTCGTTGTATTTATCATCGGGATTGATAGAGTGAACAAACTCCAAACGAATTTGGGCAACACCCTCGTCAGCTGACGAAATTACTTTTTTAATATCACTGATTTCAGACATTTTATCCTCGATAGGGTCAACGATGAGTTTTTCCATATCAGAAGGCGATGTACCAGGGTAAACAACCACAATACTATTGAAAGTTGCCTTCAAAGCTGGGTCTTCGGCTTTGGGCATATTGAGCAATGAGTTAACCCCAATTGCCATAATCATCACAAAAATGATAATGGTGAATTGGTAGTTTTTAACGGAAAATTCGACTAATTTCATGACACCCCAAACCCCTAAAGAGGCTTTCCATTTAAAAGTTTATAAAATAGTTATAGAATAATTTATTCCCCTTTAGGGGCGGTCCGCCGCAGCGGTTGGGGTTACCTTCACCTTACTCTTATCACTCAGAAAATTTGCTCCTTTCGTTACGATTTGAGTGCCTTCGTTAATACCCGAGATGATAGATACGTGATTGCCAAAAATATTTCCTATGCTAACTGGCACTTTGTTAACTGTCTGATTTAAAGTATTATAAATATAAACAAATGCCGTATTTTTATCAGCTTCTACTAATGCTTCAATTGGAACAGCGAGCGTTGAAGCTCCTTTACCTGTCGAGATTTCGGCCTTTGCCACGAAACCCGAAATGAGTTTTCGGCCGTTAGGTTGAATCTGTAATTCGGCCTCGAAAGTACCCGTTGCAGGATTCACGGTTTGAGCAATTTGGGTGATTCGGGCTTGAAAGGATTCGTTCGGGTAGGCATCTAAATAAACGGTAGCCACATCACCAATTTTCACTTTTACTACATCACGGTCGGCCAAACCGACGTTTACGATATAGGCACTTTCGCCCGTTCCGAGAATGAAGGCTGGAGCAAATGGTGTGATGAGTTCGCCTTGTTCCGAGATTTTTCTCAGAATTCGTCCGCTCGTTGGGGCGTAGATTCTTGAAAGTTTTTGGTTAAATTCGGCAACTTGTACGGTTTGTTTGGCAACATCGAAGCCTGTGGTTGCATCTTGTACGCTTGTAAGGGTAGTTGCTTCATCGGCGTATAGCTTTTTAACTCGCTCTAAATCTCGTTCCGATTTTTCTAAACCTAATTTTGCTTGGCGTACCTGGGCATCAATTTCTGATAAATCAAGTTCAGCCAAAAGTTGTCCTCCTTTTACGAACTGGCCCTCCTGTACATATACTCGGCGAATCATTCCACCTGTTTTGAATGCCAATTTCATTTCTGATTTTGATGAAAGCACCCCACTCGCAATGATTGGTTCGCTCAATGATTTTCTGCTAACTGGCTGTACTTCAACCGTCAGTATTTCTTCGGCTTCAGCCTTTTTAGCCTCTTGTTTCTTTCCGCAACTGGCTGTTATTAAAGCCGTTATGAGAATTACGTAAGTATAACTTTTCATATATTTTTTATTTTTGTTCAAAACCTAATTTTTCTAATTTTTTAAGCCAATTGGCTCGGTAGTTATCTTTTGATAAGCGGATTGGGCCGATTGTAGTTGTGAGAACTGGCTTTATGCCTACAAAATGAAACGTTAATTCTTTGACAGCGTGATAACTCGGGCGGCGATAATAAAGCCAATAATACCAAGCTGGCTGGTCGAGGGTACTGATGATGTGTCCCGAACGTCCCTTCAAAAGTTTTTTCCACCAGAGTGAGTTTTCAATTTTTTCGTAGGCGATGCCTGGCAAGAAAATTCTATCAAAAAAACCTTTCAAAATAGCGGGCATAGAACCCCACCAAACAGGATAGAATAATACGATATGTTCTGCCCACTTGATTTTTTCGATAGATTCAAGCAAATCGGGTTCTAATTCAGTGCGTTTTCGGTAACCAAATTGTAAGTTTGGATTAAACCGTAACTCTCGAACAATGATTTCTTTCACTTCGGCCCCCGAGGTAATCGCTCCTTTTTTATAGGCTTCATGAAGAGCAAAATTGAAACTTTCGGCATCGGGATGTCCTTGAATGATTAATACCTTTTTCATAAATAAAAAGCTGTTATAATTTAGTATCGACAATATTTACCTCACCGCCCCAACCTTATCTAAATTTGCTTGCTTCACCAGAATATCATACTTCGCAACCGATTCTTGCAAACGTGCCCGTAGATACTCAATCATTATTGCTTGCCCGTTTCGGTAACGGCTTTCAACAATCTTGAAATATTTTTCAGCTTTAACCGTACCATCTTTTGCGGTATTAAGTGCTTTTTTTGCAGCTTCTAACTCAAAATATGCCTGTGAAATCTGTAATTGAATCTGCTTTTGTACTTCTTCAAACTTGGTATCAAGTATGTCTTTCTGGATTTTTGCTTGCTGAATCTTCGACTTTTTCTCGTATCCGTGGTATAAATCCCAACTCAAACCAATCTGACCAATGAGATAAGCTTGGTTTTTGAAAGTATAGCCAAAACCTTGAAAACCAGTGTTCCCTCCTACAAAAACTTGCGGACGAATAGCATTCATTTCTTGTAATTTAATAGCAGTTTCACTAACTTTTATATTTGTACGTAGCTGCGTTAGTTCCTGACGATTATTGAGAGCATCGGCTTTTAGTTCGGCCAAGTTA
>JALQYE010000167.1 GCA_023254245.1 Emticicia sp. | reverse complement strand
TGTCTCTTCTATGCTGTTCAGCAATGGGGCGATATTCCTATGCCATTGACCGAAACAGTAACTCCGCAAAAAGATTTCCCTCGCGTTCCTGCGGCTGATGTTTACAAACAAATCATTACTGACTTACTTGACTGTGAAGCAAAATTGCCAGCAGTTGCCTCTAATTATGGTCGAATTACGAAAGGAACAGCACAGTTTCTATTGGCAAGAGTGTATCTAACAAGAGGTTGGAACTACAATAATTCGCTCGGTGGCACAAATGCTGATTTTGATTTGGCTCTTCAATACGCCGATAAAATCATTGATGCCTATCCGTTGGCGACCAACTACAGTGATTTATTTCCGAAGCGTTCGAACAACCCTCTGACACAATACACAGGAGCTCAAAATGATAAAAATGCCGAAATTATCTTCTCTGTACAATATAATACGGATGTATTAACCAACAAAACCGACCCTGCATTTACCCAAGATGCTGCTGGTGGCAACGATTTACACTCTAAATTTGGACCAAGTGGTGAAGGTTTCATTGGAAGCAAAGGCCGCACAACCGACTATAATCGCTGCCTTGGTACACACCAAATCAATACGGCCACTTATCGTTTCTTCGACCCTGATAACGATACCCGTTATGCACATAACTTTGTGAGTGTTGGTTATGCTCTTTCGGCAGTTAAGGATTATAAGCCACTTCCATTGAGTAATGCAAATCTAAAAGTAAGTTTTGCTGCGGGTGATACAGTATTACTTTGTCGCCCATGGAATAAACCAGCTACTACTTTAGCCGAAAGAGGAGTAGATTTAGGTGGAAAGAAAAACTACGCTGTTGTAAACACTGACGAATATGGTGGAGGCTACCCTATTGATAACTCAGGTTTTAATATTCAAGCTCCACTAATGTGGAAGTTTTGGCAGCCAGGTATTCCTTACGGTGATGCATACGGCACATTTAATGAGTGTATTTTCCGCTCGGCAGAAGCCTATTTAATTGCAGCTGAAGCTATTGTAAAAGGGGCAAAAGGTGGCAAATTAGGTGGTGCAGAAGTTTATTATAATCGTGTGCTTGACCGTGCTTTAGGTACTAAGAAAGGTACAGACCCTAAATGTGCTGCTGCTCCCGAAAACCAAAAATCGCTCGAAACTGCTTCATACAGAGCTACGGCATCAAATATTACGATTGATTTGATTTTAGATGAAAGAGCCAGAGAATTTATGGGAGAATATAGCCGCTGGTTTGACTTGAAAAGAACGGGTAAATTGGTTGATAGAGTGAAAAAATACAATCCGTGGGTGAAAGGTCAAGCAATTGCTGATAAGCATTATTTACGACCAATACCACAAAGCGAAATCGACTTATCGTTTCCTGCGATGAAACAAAACCCTGGGTACTAATTAATAGTAGATTTGTTAATAAATAGAATGCGAAAGAGAGGAAGAACTTTCTTCTTCTCTTTTTTTCCACCCAAACCATTATTTCAACCCTAACTATGAAAAAGCATCTATTATCAGCCCTAACCACTATTTTACTTCTTTGCTCTTTTTCGATGGCACAAGCCCAATGGAAAGACTTATTTAATGGTACAGATTTGAAGGGATGGACTAAGAAAAATGGCAATGCCGAATACAAGATTATTAATAAAACCATTGTCGGGGTTTCACAACTCAATACGCCCAATTCATTCTTATGTACCGAAGAACTTTACGGTGATTTTGTCTTGGAATTAGAAGTAAAAGTAGAAGCAGGCCTAAATTCAGGCATTCAAATCAGAAGCATTAGTGACCCAAATATTCAAGCTGGTAAAGTACACGGATACCAAGTAGAGATTGACCCTGGTGATAGAGCTTGGAGTGGCGGTATCTTTGACGAAGGGCGTAATGGTTGGTTATATCCACTATCAGTTAATCAGAAAGGACGCAAAGCATTCAGAACAGGCAATTGGAATAAATATCATATCGAAGCTATCGGAAATAGCATAAAAACTTGGGTCAATGGCATTCCTTGTACGAATCTCTTAGACCAACAAACGGCTCGTGGCTTTATAGCCTTACAAGTACATCAAATCAAGCGAGAAGAACAAGTCGGCCTGACAGTTCAATGGAAAAACATCAGAATTGCCACCGAAAACTTAAAAGATGTTGTTTGGAAAGGTGGCGAAGAAGCTCCAGAAGTTAGCTATCTAATCAATCAATTATCTGAAAATGAACAACGAAAAGGCTGGCGTTTACTTTGGGACGGTAAAACTACCGCAGGTTGGCGTTTGGCTAATGATGATAAATTCCCGACAGTCGGTTGGGCAATTCAAGATGGTGTGCTGAAAGTTCTCGGAACAAAAAAAGATTCCTTAGTAAAAAGTGGCGACATCATAACCGACCAAGAGTTTTCAAATTTTGAACTCGAATTAGATTTCAAACTTACAACTGGTGCTAATAGTGGCGTAAAATATTTTGTAGTAGAAGACCGCAAGAAAAGAGCAGGTACTGGCTTAGGTCCAGAATTTCAAATGCTCGACGACAAAGTTCACCCCGATGCCAAAGCAGGCGTAAACGGCAACCGCACTACAGGTTCGCTTTATGATTTAATTACTGCCGAAAATCTTTCGGAAGGTAATAATGATAAACGAATGAATCCGCCAGGAAAATGGAATAAACTTCGCATCGTTTCAAAAGATGGACACGTAGAACACTGGTTAAACAATCTAAAAATGGTTGAATATAACCGTCATTCTCAAATATTTCGTAACCTCGTTGCGAAGAGTAAATACAATACGTATCAAAATTTTGCCCAAGCGGTTTCGGGACATATCCTCTTGCAAGACCACGGCGATGAGGTGCATTTCAGAAGCATAAAAATCAGAGAATTATAAGCAAAATACTTCACCAACAAACTTATTAAAATATCTACCACCCATGAATAGAAGAAATTTTGTAGCAATGGGAGCTACTTCGCTTTGTGCCTTACCTTTCGTTGGTTTTGGTTTAGTTCAACAAAAATCAGCAACTAAACCCGCTTGGTTGCTTGAATGGATTAAGATTCATGACCAACAATTACCCAGTTTCAAGGCCTCTAAAGTGACAGCCCCATCGCATAAATACGTGGGTGGATATATGGATGATGTGGAAATTCCGAATCCACACTCAACGAGTGGTTTTATTGGCAAAGCCTGTATGCTGATGTCGTGTCCAGAGTCCTCGTTTTATCAATCAAGCGAGGTGTTGAAAGATGTAGAAGCCGCTGCCAAAGCAATGCTTCAATTTCAGCACAGCGATGGAACGATTGATTTATTGGCTACTAATTTCCACTCAACACCCGATACTGCTTTTGTTTTAGAAAACATGGTTCCTGCCTACAAATTTTTGAAACAATCAAATACTAAAGGCTCAGAAAATACCCTTGATTTATTACAGAAATTTCTGAAAAATGCGGGAGAAGGCTTAATTGTGGGTGGTATTCACACACCAAACCACCGTTGGGTGGTTTCGGCAGCTTTAACAAAATTAAATGAGTTATTTCCCGATAAACGCTATTTGAATCGTATTGACCAATGGCTTGCCGAGCATATTGATTTAGACCCCGACGGGCAATATACCGAAAAGAGTACTAATAGTTACTCTCCTATTGTTAATCGCTCGCTAATAATTATGGCCAAGGGACTTAACAAGCCCGAGCTTTTAGAGCCTGTGCTGAAAAATCTCGAAATGACCCTTTACTACGTTCATCCTAATGGCGAGGTCGTTACGGAAGCATCTAACCGACAAGATAAAGGAACAATCGGCAATATGTCGAAATATTATTATTGCTATCGTTTTATGGCATTGCAAAAAAACAATGGTCAAATGGCAGCAATGGCTCGACAAATTGAAAAAACCAGTACGAAAGAACAACTGGCAGGGTATCTTGATTATTTTTTAGAAGACCCAACACTTTGGAAGGAATTACCAGCCGATAAGCCTTTACCAGACAGCTACGCAAAGGCATTTCCATACTCGGGCGTTGTGCGTATCCGACGTAATAATTGGGATACTACCATTCTATCAAATAACACAGGTTGGCTGACTTTTCATAAAGGCAATGCCGTTTTGCAAGCCATGCGAGTAGCAGCATCGTTTTTTGGTAAAGGCCAATTTCAGTCAGAAAAAATCGAACAACAAGGCGATACTTGGGTTTTGCAAAAATCGCTCGAAGGTCCTTATTATCAGCCACTTGATAAAGATAAAATATCTCCTGATGGCGACTTAGATAAAATGCCACGAACGCTCCGTAAGCAAAGCGAAATTCAACAGTTAGGGACGGTTGTAAAGATAAAAGAGGCAGATAATGGCCTTGAAATTGAAATTAGTATGGGTGGCACCGATGGGGTTCCTGTTTCGCTTGAGCTGATTTTTCGAGCAGGCGGTACGTTTTCAGGAGTAGTAAAATCAAACAAAAAAGATAATGCATATCTTTTTTCTGAGCAAAAAGGCACCTATACTGTAGGTAATGATAGTATACATTTTAGTTCGGGGAAGCTCGAACATAAGAATATTATCTTGCGTGGAGCATTGCCCCCATTAGATGCACCAACCGTTTATCTGACAGGATTTACGCCTTTCAAACATACGCTGAAATTAAGTTAATTTCCTTAACCACAGAGTATCACGGAGTTTTTCACGGAGTTATACTAAGTATCCTTCTCTGTGCAACTCGGTGGATTCAGCTCAGTGAAACTCCGTGGTGACAATAAATATTTACAAAAAACTGTAAAACCTAACATGTACTTTTTACGAATACCCTTATTTTTATTGTTAATCAGCATAACAACAAATTTTTCATTTGCTCAAAAAGCAAAGGTTGAACCTGTTGATTTGGTATATCCATTGGTAGATGCCGCCAATTCTCGTTGGTTTTTCTTCAATTCGGCCACTCGCCCTTTTGGAATGGTCAATCTTAGCCCCGATAATGCCATTGATGCCGACTGGAATGCAGGGTATCGTTACGAAAAAGACAGTATAAAATGCTTTAGTCATGTGCATGGTTGGCAGTTATCTGGCATTCCCGTAATGCCCACAACTGGAGAATTTAAAGGACATTTAGGTTCAAACAAGTATGGTTCTAAGTTTTCGCACAAAACCGAAGTTATCAAAGCTGGCTACCATAAAGTTGTTTTAGACGCTTATGGAATAACTGCCGAACTCACCTCCACCACCCGAGTAGGTTTTCATAAATATACATTCCCAAAATCAACAAAAAGCCAAATTCTCTTTGATTTTTCTACATTTCTTGGCCCTTCTGATACCCAAAAAGGTTTCATAAAAAAAGTGAATAATCAAGAAATAGAAGGCTATGCCATCATGGCTCCTACGATTCGCCGTCCGAAAACCCTACCTGTTTTTTTTGTGGCTCAGTTTGATAAACCTTTCGACTCACTAAAAGGCTGGAGAAAAGGTCAGTTGGAAGAAGTAACTAATAGTATTGAAGGCGAAAAAATTGGAGCGTATGTCAACTTTACGACACAAACAGGTGAAGTTAGAAAAATGAAAGTAGCCATCTCGTATGTGAGTGAAGAGCAAGCCCGATTGAATCTAATGAGTGAGTTACCGCATTGGGATTTTGAAAAAACCGTCAAAGAAAGCCGTGAGGAATGGAATAAGTGGCTTAGCAGAATAGAAATTGAAGGAGGAACAGACACCGAAAAACGTCGCTTTTATACGGATTTGTGGCACGCTTTGCAAGGAAGACGTATTATTTCAGATGTAAATGGTAAGTATTCAGATATGACGGGGGCCGAACGTAGAATTGGACAAATTCCACTCGATGAAAAAGGGAAACCAACATATAATCACCACAATTCAGACTCATTTTGGGGTGCCCAATGGACAATTAATACTTTGTGGCACTTGGTTTATCCAGAAGTTACCGAATCGTTTGTCAACTCAATGGTAATGATGTACCAAGATGGTGGACTCATTCCTCGTGGGCCTGCGGGAGGTAATTACACCTACGTAATGACAGGAGCCGCCACTACCCCATTTATTGTAAGTGCCTACATGAAAGGAATCAAGGGTTTTAATATTGAAAAAGCGTATGAAGGTTTACGAAAAAATCATTTCCCTGGTGGAATGATGAGCAAGGCAGGCTACGAACACAACACTTTCAAAGGCGGAGGTATCGAATACTACATGGAGCGTGGTTATGTACCTCACCCAATTAGTAACATTAAATATGGTTTTCATCAAGATGGTTCTACCCAAACGCTCGAATACGCCTATCAAGATTATACCTTAGCACAAATGGCAAAAAAACTGGGTAAAAACGATGATTATGAACTATTTATGAAGCGTGCAACCAACTATAAAAATATTTGGAATGCTGATATTGGTTGGATGTGGAACCGCACACTCGACGGCAAATGGGCCGAACCAGTGGATATTCTACGCTACGATAATGGTTGGGAGGAAGGAAATGCCGCACAATATGTTTGGTTTGTGCCGCACGATGTGCAAGGCTTAATAAATTTAATGGGAAGCAGAGAAGCCTTTACTACAAAGCTGAATTCTTCGTTTGAAAAAGCACAAAAACACGATTTTGTTTCAGGTAAATCGCACGATAAAGAAACTTTAGAGGAATTACGCCGAGTGTATATCAACTATGGCAATCAGCCGAGTATTCAAACAGCTTTTTTGTTTAACTACGCTGGTTCGCCGTGGTTGACTCAGTATTGGTCAAGGCAAGTAATCGACAAGGTTTATAGTGGGCTTTCACCACAATTTGGTTACAGTGGCGATGAAGACCAAGGGCTCATGGGTAGTTTGGCGGTTTTAATGAAATCGGGTATTTTCTCAACCAATGGTGGTACTTCACCCGAACCGTTCTACGAAATTAGTAGTCCGATTTTTAATAAAATTACGTTTCACCTAAACCCGAAGTATTATTCTGGCAAAACATTTACAATTGAGGCCAAGAATAATTCATCAAAAAACCTTTACATCCAGTCGGCTAAACTAAACGATAAAACCTTAGAAAAACCTTGGATTCTGCACGAAACAGTTACAAAGGGCGGAAAATTAACCTTAAATATGGGGGCAAATCCTAATAAAAATTGGGGTAGTAAGCCCGAGCAAGCACCACCGTCAATGACCATTAATTTAAAGTGATAGCTTTTAAATGAAAAAGAAGAACTTCGTTTTTTTGTTGCTCGTATTTGTACCAATTCTCGTACAAGCTCAAGACCTCGTATCTTGGCGTGTAAACATTGCGATTGCTCCTGAAATTAGAAAATCATTTATCAAAGGTGGGCGATTAATTCTACACGTAACCAAGCAACATGAGCGAGAGCCTCGGCTTCGCTCAGAAATTGCCTTTGGCGTAACGCCCCAAAATTGGGAGACAAATTCAGCTTTTTTGCTGGACTCGAAAGATAAAAATGTTTTAGCTATTGGCTTAGATAAACTAAAACCAAATGCTACTGATAAGTACTATTTTCAGGTAGTTTACAAACAAAACATTGAAGATGGCCAAGAGAATATTGTAGGAAATCTGTATAGCAATATAGATTCGGTGTTGTTTTCTAATAACCTCCAACTCAATCTTACACTCAATCAAATTATTGAGCCTACCAATATCATTAAGCATGATTTTGTAAAATCTGTTGAAATTAAAAGTAAATATCTATCCGAGTTTTCGGGTAAACCTCGTTTTTTGAAGGCTTCAATCTTATTGCCATCGGGTTATTTTGAAAATCCTGACAAAAGCTATCCGATTTGCTACCGAGCAGCGGGGCTAAACGGACGCTACACCGCTATTAATGGTATAGTCAATAACAAAGATTTTTCGGATTGGTGGTTTAGCAAAAACGCACCACAAATCATCTATGTTTTTCTTGATTCGCAAGGGCCTTACGGAGATACTTATCAAGTTGATTCCGAGAATAATGGACCTTGTGGTAAAGCACTCATTGAAGAGTTGATTCCAGAAATCGAAAGGCAAGTTCGCTATAAACCCGAATCAAAAATGCGTTTTCTGACAGGAAATTCTACGGGAGGTTGGGTATCGTTAGCTCTGCAAATCTTTTATCCTGATTTTTTTGATGGTACGTGGTCGTACAGCCCCGACCCTGTTGATTTTGAACACTACGGACTCATCAATATCTATGAAGATGAATCTATTTTCTATAATCGCTATGGATATTTACAACCAGGCCGAAGAACAATTTATGGAGAACCAACTTTCTCGATGAAAGATTGGATTGCAGGCGAAAATCTTAATAGTAGAACAGGTAATTATTTAGTTTCTGGTGGGCAATTTGGGGCTTACAATGCTGTTTTTGGCCCAAAAGAAGCAGATGGTTTACCTTCTTTGATGTTCGACCCTTTCACTGGAAAAATCGACCATGCTATTGCGAAACAATGGGAGAAATACGATTTAAAAAAGATTTTAGAGAAAAACTGGTCAACGCTTGGGCCGAAACTCCAAGGTAAAATATGGATTTGGATGGGTGACATGGATGGACTTTACTCAAATGTCGCCACGAGGTTTCTACAAAAGTTTCTAAATAAAACTGAAAATCCTAAATCAGATGCAAAAGTTTCATTTACAGCTATGGCAGGGCATGGACAAGAATGGAGCGATAAGGCAGTATTAACCTTGATTTCTGAAAAAGTAGCTAAAAAATAAGTTTGCACAAAACATAAAATGAACAAGATAATAATTTTTCTTACGGTATTAGGGTTCTGTACCAATAGCTTTGCCCAAACGAAATCTATTTGGCTCGATGACTTGAAAATTAAATCATTTTCAGAGGGAATTCCTGCGGTTTTAGGTAAAACCAATGCGGGTGGGGATTCCATGAAAATAAATGGTAAACTCTATAAACACGGTGTGGGTGTAAGCTCAACCAGCGTTTTATCATTCTTTTTAGATGGTCATGCCACCGAGTTTTCGGCCATAGTTGGAGTTGACGATAAAGGAGTCAAAGATTTACCACTCAAATTTTATGTAATCGGCGATAAAAAAATATTGTTTGAAAGTGGTGAAATGAAACTTGGCGATGCCCCCAAACCAGTAAAAGTAAGTCTTGTGGGCGTTAAACGCTTAGGGCTTTTAGTTACGATTGAAGAAAATGGATTTAATCGTTCCTACTCCAATTGGGCAGATGCTAAGTTTATCATGAAAGATGACTTTATTCCACAAACGATGCCAAATACTGATGAAAAATATATTCTAACACCCAAGCCCGACAAAAAGCCTAAAATTAACTCATCTAAACTTTTTGGGGCAAGACCCAATAATCCATTTCTTTACACCATTGCTGCTACAGGCGAACGCCCGATGAATTTTATAATGGGCAAAGTGGCTCAAAAAGGCACTTATGTAAGCACTTTAGTGGCTAAAAATGCCTTTGGTGAAGCCACAAAGGAGTTAAAAATTATCATCGGTGATACGATTGCTCTTACTCCTCCAATCGGTTGGAACGGTTGGAATTCATGGGCAAGAAACATCGACCGAGAAAAAGTAATCGCCTCAGCCGATGCCATGGTAAAAATGGGGCTCAACCAACACGGCTGGACGTACAT
>JALQYE010000166.1 GCA_023254245.1 Emticicia sp. | reverse complement strand
CACGTGGCATTGATGTTGATGATTTGGCTTATGTAATCAATTTCGAGATTCCGAATATTCCAGAAACCTATGTTCACCGAATCGGACGAACGGGTCGTGCTGGAACAAACGGTACAGCCTTTTCTTTTTGTGAAGATGAAGAATTAGGTTATTTAAAAGATATTCAAAGACTGATTGGCAAGAAAATACCTGTAATTCATGAACATCCGTATGCTATTCAACCTAATTATAGCGTTGGACCGCCAGTTGTTCAAAAACCACAAGGTAGAGGCAGTGCAAGACCGAATAATTCTTCACAAAAACCAAACACTAATACCAGAACTGCACCAAAACCTAATAATGCTGGCAATGCAGCACAAGGCGGAGGCAAACCTAAAAAGAAATGGTACGGAAACGGTGGCAGAAAAGCATAATTTTTTTAAATTTACAAGCGTAACCTCAATCTTTGATTACGCTCTATGAAAAATTTTATACTGTCTGTTGCTTTAGTGATAACTATAATTGCCTGCAAGACCGAAACCAAGCAAGAAACTACCAAACCCGAAACACTCGAAAACACAATTTGGGTAAATGCTAAGTATTTAGAAACGCTCGAACGCACAAAATCGCCGTTGCAAGCAAAACCTTTTGCTGATACAGTAATGATAAACTTCGATGCCAAAGCCGATACCGCCAGTATCGTTTGGAATTTCCACGAGGGGTCTTCCTATTCGATAAAAAAAGGAGAGAAAGTTCAGTTTTTTGATGCCTACGAAGCAAAACCAAAACCAGAATTTGAAGCAACTGTAAGCAATGGAATTCTGAAAATTGGCAATAGTCTATTTAAAAAAGTTGACACTACTGGCTTTATAGAAAAGAAATTTTGGATAGGAAAATATTCAACACCCAACGGAAACATCGAACTAAAATATGATGGTAAAATTTCGGGTGTTGATTCGTTGGCCACCTATTACGTTTGGAGCGACTATGTAACTACCCAAACCGATATTGATTTGATAGATTTATACGCAAACTCTAATAAATCAACTACTTACGGCTATAAATTTGCAGAAAATGAAATTATTTTCTATGAATTTATTTGGGCCGAAGAAGGAATTGAAGGAAAAGCTGGGAAAGAAATTTTCAGATGGAAGAAACTATAATAACAAAGGCTGTCTTGTCGGACAGCCTTTTATTTTTGGTGAAGGCGGAGCTTCGCACCACCGACTTTAAAACGAAGTCAACTTTTTCCTGATTCTCCACCAAACAAAAAATGCTCGAACACAAAGCATCAATACAACTGGAATCAAAGCATAATTGATTTCTTGTGGAAAAAACTTCCAAGCAGCCAAAAAGAAGACCAGAATGATTCCATAAGCTAAGAAATGCTTCGAAAGCCACGCTCGTTTTGTTTCTTTTTTGAGCAGCAAAGCAATCGGAAATAAAAGTGGATATGTCCAGATAATATTTAGGTTATTTTCAGTTACGCCGTGGTCAGTAAAAAACCAGAGTAAGAAGATAAACCAACCAAAAATCCCTGCAACCGTAAACAAAATTTTATCGAATAGAAAACTCTTACTTTCATTTTTAAATTGATAAGCAGTAAAGCCTAAAACAAGTACAAATAATGTCCAAAATAAAATATTAGGCGTTATTGTCTCTTTTTCTTTATCAGCAACGGCTAACATATCTCGATTAATCAGTTGTTTTGAAAGTACTAAAGGTTGCCATTTCCCATCACGATTAATTTTGGCTGCATCGAACGCATCCATTAAATTATCGGGTAAAAACATGGCTCCATTGGCACCCGTAATTTCGTCAGAAGGTTCACCGATGGCCAAATCCATTCCAAAATCAGCCCAAAGTTTTTCGTTTTTACGAGCATACAAATCAATCCATTGGCGATACGAACTATCTGCGTGAAGGGTTTTGCTCAACTGCAAACTATCTTTACAAACCCTGCGTAATACATCACGCAAACGAGTAGAGCAGTTATCGTAGAAGAATTTATAGGCATATTCACGATTTTGTGGTAAATAATTATTTTGCAGAAAATCATAAACCCCTTGCTTCTGAGCTTGCGAAAGATTCAATACTTGCTCAATAACCGAACGATTTTCTTGACTCCAACCAGCCACATCATTCTCAAAATAATTTCCACTAATTTGATAAGGAAGCGTTCCACGTAAAAATTTTATGTAGAAACCTTTCGTACGAAAATCAAAAGCACCGTAATTAAAAGTAAAATCAAGTCCTTGGCGTGGGTCACGGATTCGGATAGCACTATGCCCGAAGGTAGAATATAACTCTGCCCCTGGCGAGACTGTCAGCAAACTAATAGTTGCGTCAGTTGAGAGCGTTTGAGCATTAGCAAACAAAGTAATTAGAGCAAAAACTACAAAGAAGAAGATTTTTTTCATGCAGAATAATGGTTTTCTGCAAATATAGTGAGGAAATTTACGATTTACGAGTGACGATTTACGAATGGATAGAATAATTTCTAAATCTTCATCGCACGGGCGACCCCGTTGTAAATCGTCATTCATAAATCGTCATTCGTATTTTTTTTAATAGCGGTCCACTTTTAACGAAGAAAGCCCACTATCGACATTTAAGTATATTTTTTTAGGGGCTTTATCGAAACCTTTGGTTTGCCAAAGTCCACTTTTAATTTTTTCGAAATTATCAAAATCTTTGGCATTTAAAGCTCCGTCCATTCTGATTTCGCAACCGACGGCTTCAGGCACTTTTATTTTTACGCTGGCTACACCCGCATCTATATCAACATCTACTTTCTCTTGTTTATCGCCAAGTTTTATGTCAATCGAAGCTGCTCCTGTTTCGATATCAAGTTTTTTGACTTTGTAATTCGTAAAGTCGAAATCAAATTCACCTGCTCCAATGCCCATATCAATATTCCAAACTGGGGCTGTGCTTAATTTCAATAATACATCATTATCAAACTTTTTATCATTATCAAAATTGATATTGAATTCTTTGCCTTTTTTATCCTTCATCTCAAAATTGATTGTCTTATTTCCATCTTTGTTTTCTTCTTCCAATGTATAGCCATTCTTAAAACTCAAAAGTGTAGTAGCTTCAAAAAGTCTATTTGGTGATTCCTCCAAATCAAATTCAGCAGCTCCCCCACCCAATTTCAAAGTAGCTTCTTTTACTTCGGGAGTCATTTCAACAGCAAAATATTGCTTGTTTCTGTCGCCGACAGTCGTATCCGACTTAGAAGACTCATCATCATCGTCGAAATCGTCAATGTCGATATTAATTCCGTCACTAATTTCATCTTTGAGTTCGTGTACACCATCATCCACACACGTAAAGATTCCGAGCGGAATTGCAAAGGCAATCAGTAATGCCGAAGTTGCATTATAGATACTTTTTTTATGATTGAAAAATGCGGCTACCCCTGCTAAAATAAGCATAATAGGCCAAAACTGAGCGATTTTACGGAATGACCAGTTTAACTCGAACCAATCAAGATTTGTACCCAAAAACAAGAAGCCCAGTACGATAAGTATAGCACCCCAGAAAATATTACTTTTGCGTTCCATATGTTTATTTTGATTAAAAATTGTGATTCTCAAATAAAAAATCCTGCAAGTTGTTTGAAATCTTACAGGATTTATATGTCGTTGATTACAAATTAGATGAACTATCGTTGTTGGTAAAGTTTGTGAAGTTATCGTCTTTTCTATCTCTTACGATAAGCCACACACCTAATCCGACCAAAATCAATGGCCACATTTGTCCGATATATCGAAACAAGTTAATGTGAAAGAATGTCTTAAACGAAAAGATAATACCCAGAATAATAAGTACTGCACCACCTACTAAATTGTTGTTTTGATTGTGACGGCTCATGAAGGTAAAGTTTGAAGTTTGAGAATTAATATCATTAGTTGAGTCAAATGCTTGCGAGTCTCCCACTCCAGCAAAACCATAGTTATGCTTCACGGGTAATACTACCCACAAGATAAAATAGGCAAAAAATGCTGGTACAGGAGTAAAAAACAATAATACAAAAACTACTCGAATTAGAGTAACATCTATATTAAAATATTCGGCCAACCCTTGCGAGACTCCACCGAGTAACGATTGGCTATTTTTGATTCTATATAGTTTCTTTTCCATGATTTTGTGATTATTTTTAAGGAAGTCTTCACTTAAGGGGGACGCCCAGTCTGAAGACTTCCTTTGTGGTTAATTTACTGGTGTGTAATTAACAGTTGTAATTTGAGATTCTTTGGTTGGCATCACAATCCAGAGAACAACGTAAGGGATAATTGCAGGTATTGGAGCAAAAAATGCTAATACGAACAATACACGTACGAGTGTTACATCGAGATTGAAATACTCAGCTAAACCAGCTGCTACACCACCAATCATTTTGTTTGTTTTGATTTTAAAAAGTCGCTTTTCCATTGTCTTAATATTGTTTATATTTTTTGTTTTTCTATTTAATTCAACCACTGTTTGTGTGATTGATGAAACAAAGATATAGGCAAAAGACGGTACTATGTAATACAAACTACATGAATGGAAAAAAATAATGTCAAAGGGATTTTTTTGATGAGGATTTTGGAAACTAAATGTAGGAATGGTGGAATTTAGGGTTGAAATGCCACTTAAATGAACTATAGGCAGGTTTTAACTCCAAAAGATAGCCATTATAAACTATCTTTTGGAGTATCGAAATTATCAATCTTCTTCTAAAAGTTCCAAAATTTCGCTCAATTCTTCATAATCTTTATACCCAGGGCGAATTTCGTTGCTTCCTTTCAGTGCAATTCCTTTGATTTGCATTTCTTCGATAAGTTCACTTACATTTTCGGCAGTGATTCCAAAATCTAAAACGATTGGATAATTAAACGAATATTCTTTGAGTGTATAGCGAGCAAAATCTGAAAAATCACCACCATCAACCAAAAAGAATTCTACAAATTGAGAATATCGCTCCAAATAATCTTCGAGATATGCACTCTCGAATTCGAGTTTCAAGATGACTGGTTTCCCTAAATCTGAAATTTGCGGCAAAAGTCCAGCTTCCGAAATTTGTAAAATATCAATTTCATAGGCTTCCACTAAAGCCTTTACTTCTTCATAATCAGCACTTTGGGTTTCGCCAACTACCTGCACACCCGCCACCCAAGATTTTATTTCTTTCATTTTTTCGGGCGAAGTATAATCAGCCGAAAATTTATCCATCACAAAACCAATCATTTCTACGCCCATACCCGCACAATAACGTGCATCTGACAAATTGGTTATATTACTTACTTTTACGAGTGTTTTTAATGACATTACTTTTTTAATTTACGAAACTTTATTCGGACACTTCGACTCCGCTCGGTGACCGAACAAAATTCAATTCTAATTCTTTGCCTCAAAATTACCTCAGAACTATTCATAATCAAATTCTGTTGAGTAATTTTGCATGAGCAATTATACATTATCAAATAATAGACGGTTGGCTTTGAACCAACGCAGTAATCAAAATGAGCAAACACGGAAGAATTTTAGTCGCCATGAGTGGCGGTATTGACAGTTCGTTGGCAGCAGTAATGCTCCACGAAGAAGGTTACGAAGTAATTGGCATGACCATGAAAACATGGGATTATGCCTCATCGGGTGGTAGTAAAAAAGAAACGGGCTGTTGCAGCCTCGATTCCATCAATGATGCACGAAACATTGCTGTAAACTTAGGTTTCCCACATTATATATTGGATATTCGTGAAGAATTTGGTGATTATGTAATCGACCATTTCACTGGCGAATATTTGGAAGGACGCACACCAAACCCATGCGTGTTGTGTAATACACACATCAAATGGGACTCATTGCTTCGCCGTGCCGATAAACTTGATTGTGAATTTATAGCCACTGGACACTACGCCAACGTGCGTGAAGAAAATTCACGATACATCATTTCAAAAGGAATTGATACTTGGAAAGACCAAAGCTATGTGCTTTGGGGAGTTTCGCAAGAAAGTTTGGCCCGCACAAAATTGCCGTTAGGATATTTGAAAAAATCAGAAATTCGAGAAATGGCTACTCAAAAAGAATTTTATGATTTGGTAAACAAAAAAGAATCTTACGAAATTTGTTTCGTGCCAGATAATGATTACCGAGGCTTTTTGAAACGTCGTGTGGAAGGTTTAGAAGAACGAGTAAAAGGAGGAAACTTTGTTTTGGAAGATGGAAAAGTAGTGGGCAAACACGAAGGCTACCCATTCTACACAATCGGACAACGTAAAGGCTTGGGGATTGCTCTCGGTACACCAATGTTTGTGACCGAAATCAGAAAAGACACTAATGAAGTGGTTTTAGGTCACGAAAAATCATTAGATAAAGATGGCATGATGGTGGGCAAACTCGTGATGCAAAAATACGCAGATTTGAATGGCATGAGCTTAGAAACAAATACCAAAATCCGTTACAAACACGATGGTTCGCCAGCGACAATCACGCAAGAAGGCGACAAAATGAAAGTAATCTTCCACGAACCAGTAAGCGGCATTGCCCCAGGTCAAGCAGCCGTTTTCTATGAAGGGGATGATGTTGTGGGTGGTGGTTGGATTATGAAATCTTTCAATCAAAACTCTGTTTTTGAACAAGCACAAGCAACAAATTGATTGTTGAAGTATATCGAGAAAATACTCAACTTCATATTCATAAATAAAAAGGCTACTTATATTCAAACAATTAAGTAGCCTTTTGTTTTTTTATAAAAGATTTCGACCTTTATTTCGTTATATTCTGAAAACTATACCATTTGCTTATGAAACGTTTTATACTTGGTTTACTCATATTTTCATCCTTCACAACTTTTGCCCAAAATCAATACTTTGTTCTTTTCAAAGACAAAGCCAATTCGCCCTATTCCGTTTCTCGACCAAAAGAATTTTTGTCTGACCGCTCAATCAAACGTCGAGCGAATCAAAAAATCGCTATTACAGAGCGTGACCTCCCTCCTAACCCAAGTTATCTGGCCGAAATCACTAAAACTGGAGCGAAAGTTTTATACAAGTCTCGTTGGATAAATGGTGCTTTGATTCAAACCGATGCCGCCACACTTGCCAAGATTCTCAATCTTTCGTTTGTTAGAGGTTTAGAGGGAAAAGGTGATATTAGAAATACTCGTCAGAACGGTGAAAATCAAACATCAAAGACAAAAGATAAATTCGGAAACGAAGGTATTTTAGATAATGGTCTTTCGCAGACACAACTTGCCATGCTTGGTGCTGATAAAATGCACACCAAAGGCTATCGTGGCGAAGGAATGTTGATTGGTGTATTAGATTCTGGCTTTCTGAATGCCAACAGATTAAGCTTCTTCAATGATTTATTCAATGATAAAAGAGTGGTAGGCACTTGGGATTTTGTAAATAATGAAGCAAATGTTTATAATGACCACAACCACGGAACCAATGTATTATCGTGCATGGCAGCTTTTGAGAATGGCCGAATCGTTGGAACTGCCTATAAAGCAAGTTATTTGTTATTAACTACTGAAGACGTTGCCTCTGAAACCAAACGAGAAGAAGCCAACTGGCTTTTTGGTGCCGAAATGGCCGATAGCGTAGGCGTAGATGTAATCAATACTTCTTTGGGATATACCGAATTTGATAATCCAGCCCAAAATTATAAATATACTGATATGAACGGCGACCGTGCGTTAGCCACTCGTGCAGCCGACTGGGCTGCCCAAGCTGGAATTTTGGTTGTGGCTTCGGCAGGAAATGAGGGTAGTGGAAGTTGGAAATACATCGGTACACCAGCTGATGCGGATTCAATTATTGCGGTTGGTGCGGTTACAGGCTCACTAAATATTGCCTCATTCAGTTCGTTTGGGCCATCGGCTGATGGTCGAGTAAAACCTGAACTTTCGGCACAAGGAGCTGGAACTGTCATTGGAAATACAAATGGGGCTATCGGAACGAGTAATGGAACCTCTTTTTCATCTCCCTTATTGGCAGGTTTTGCGGCAAGTTTTTGGCAGGCATTTCCGAGTTTAACTAATATGCAGGTTCGAGAATATTTGATTCGTTCGGCGAGCCAATACACAAACCCTGATAATAGAGTTGGCTTTGGAATTCCAAATTTTGATAAAGCCTACGACTTAGCTGAACTGGAATCGTTAATAAATGAATTGAAAAAATCAGGGCAAGAAGTAATTGTTTTCCCAAATCCAATCAACGATGGTACGAGTACAAAAGTTTGGGTTCTGAAAAACGATGCAGGAACAAATTTTGAATACTCAATTACCGATTTGACAGGAAAAATACTTTGGAATTTGACTACCAAAGAAAGTAAAATTACATTACCCGCTCTCAATGATTTACCACTTGCAAATGTAATTTTGAAAGTAACTGCCGAAAATCTAAAATATTCGACTAAAATAGTCAGATAAATTCTTGTTAGCCAATAAGGTTGCTACGTTTCGCAACCTTATTGGCTTTTATTAAATTTTCCTCGCCATTCGCATAATCGACTCAGAATCGTTGTGTTCAGCTACTTTTTCGAGCGAAACCCAAGCCAAATCATTTGACTCCTCAGTTACAATTAAAGGTTCGTTCATATCGGCTTCAATCAAAAAACGAACATCATAATGGTAATGTGCGGGGATTCCTTTACGCTCAGGAATCAAATGCACATCGACATCAAATACCTTACCATCAACCACTTTTAAGTTTTTAAGGCCAGTTTCTTCGTTTGCTTCCTTCAGAGCAACATTCAAAACATCGGGGTCACCATCACAATGGCCACCAGGCTGAAACCACTGATTTAGTTTTCGATGGTGCATCATTAAAACGTGCGTTCGAGCATCGTTGACAATCCAAGCTGAGCCTGTTACATGGCCAATCAACAACTCACGTTTGAAACAATCTTCGTTTGTTTTCACAAATTCAACTGTTTCATTTGTCATCTTTCGTTCATTATTATCGCTTGGATTATGGTTTTCGAGTAAATCGAGGAGTTTTTTTCGGTGCATACTTGGAGTTTTATACGTAGATTTGCACGAATTTAGTTCATCAAATCAACAAAATCGGTATATCCAATGAAAAAAATTGCTCTATTAGCATTAAGCTGCTTATTATCAGGTACTCTATCTTTTGCACAAATTACCCCAGCACCAAGTCCAGGTGCATCAATCTCTCAAGTTGTTGGTGTTAGCAAAATTACAATCGACTATTCTCGCCCATCATTGAAAGGTCGTGAAATTTTCGGCAAACTTATTCCTTTCGATAAAGTATATCGTACTGGTGCCAATGCTGCTACCCGAATCGAAACAACGGGTGATATTACGGTTCAAGGCCAAGTTTTGAAAGCTGGAAAATACGCCATCATGTCAATTCCTAATCAAACAAACTGGACAATCATTTTTAGTAAAAAACTGGATGTTACCGAACAAAACTACTCAGCTTCTGACGATGTTTTGCGTGTTACGGCTCGTCCGCAAGATGTTTCGTCGGTTGAAACACTTACGTTCGATTTCTCAGATTTGAAAGATGATGCAGCAACGTTGAGTTTCTCATGGGAAAAAACAAAAGT
>JALQYE010000165.1 GCA_023254245.1 Emticicia sp. | reverse complement strand
TAAGCGGTTTAGCTTCATTGGGAGTGATAATGAGTAAATCTATTTTTTGTTTGGCGAGTGCCCGAATTTGTTCAGCTTGTTTTTCTGTATTACTGTAAGAATCAACAATTTCCAACTTTATTTCTGGATGAAAAGCCAATTCTCTTTTCATTTCGCTATTCATCACATCTCGCCATTCGTCATGGCAGCATTGCAAAAACACAATACGGTATTGGTGTTCTTGTTGATAAGAACATGAGTTGGCAACAAGTAGAATAAATGCAGTAAATAAAGTTTTTAAAAATATATTCTTCATTCAACAAAATTATTTTATCTCTTGGGGAGATGCATTCAAAAAATGAACAATAACTATTAAAAATGTTACAAGAGTTTGGTTTATTTTCGAAATTCATCTTAAAAAACCATTATAATGGTTTAACTCGCTTCAAACTGTGTGGCTATGGTAGTTTCACAAACTAAGTTACTAATAAACCTGCCGAATGTAAACATTTTTTCTGGCGACTCGAAAAGCTAATCAGGAAAAGCAAAAGCCTACGTTCACGTTTTTCGTTGGGAAATTTTTATTCGCTTTTGTTCAAGTCATTCTTCAAGACTCTTCATTTCTTCACTTAATTTATCTTGAAGAATTCTCGCATAAATTTGGGTGGTACAAATCTTTCACCGAGCCTTTGCCATCGTCCTAATTACCTTTCTCAACATCTCTTTTGATTGATAATTCCACACGTTTACCATCAACTGTAATTCGTGCATAGATGGGAAGCTTTCCATCTTTTTCTTTGCTCTTTTTTGCGTGAAATGACACGCCAAAGGAAGTTGCTTGCCTACTGCTCATAATTTGTTTTGTTTGATGTAATTTGAAATGATTTAGCTTTGTTTCTTGTTCCTGTGCTTTTACAGGTAACAAAATGAAATCAAAGCGAATCAAGCAAAATGACATAAACATTTGATAATCAAATATTTACATCACCTTATCGCACAAATGTAATCAAAAAATGAGGTCACCGAATAGGTCACATACAATATGAAATGATATGGTTTAAAATAGGACAAAATAAACAAAAAAGCCTCAAAATCATACAATTTTGAGGCTTTTGATGCTACTTGTTACTTATTTTGTCGGGGTGGCCAGATTCGAACTGACGACCTTCTGCTCCCAAAGCAGACGCGATACCGGGCTACGCTACACCCCGAGCTGGAAATCTCTTGCGAGGTTGTTTCCGTTTGGGAGTGCAAAAGTAGAAATTATTTTTTTTATTTCAAACTTTTACACAAAAACTTTTTAAAGTTTTTTTGCGGAGAGGGCGGGATTCGAACCCGCGGTACGCTTTAGACGTACGACAGTTTAGCAAACTGCTCCTTTCGGCCACTCAGGCACCTCTCCTTTCCCGTTTGGGAGTGCAAATATAAAACACTCTTTTTAATTTTTTACAAATCTGATGCCAAATTTTCTGAAAAATATTTAAAGTTTTTTTACTCAAATCAGTAATATACTGTAATTCAAGCATTTATATTTTATCCGAAACACATTCAGATAATTTTTAAGTCTATAAAAAGTTGCGGTTTTTATCACAGTATATTATTAATTCTCAAATACTGTAGCAATATAATTGTTTTACCATCTTTAATTTCACCCGATTTTATCATGCCAAGGGCTTTATCAAAGTTCATCTCTAATACTTCAATATTTTCTTGCTCATCTTCTACTCCTCCCCCTTCATTAATTTTCATGTCTTTAGTGTATTCTGCTATAAAAAAATGCAATACCTCTGTAACCGATGCTGGCGACATATAAGCCTCAAAAATCTTTTTTACTTCACCAATCCTGTAACCCGTTTCTTCTTCGGTTTCTCGTCTAATACACTCTTCAGGGTTATCTCTATCCAATAACCCAGCACAGGCTTCAATTAACATTCCCGTTTCATTACCATTAATATACGTTGGCATCCGAAATTGTTCTGTCAGAATAACAGTCTGAGCAATTTTATTATATAGTAAGATAACGGCTCCATTTCCTCGGTCGTGAGCTTCACGAGATTGAATATTCCATTCCCCTTTTTTATTTCTATACTCAAAAATTATTTTTTTTAATATATACCAATCATCAGATAGTATTTTTTCTTCTATAACTTTAACATTCGGATTCATAATGATTATTTATGATTAAATTTGATTATATTTGAGCAAATATTCATAAAAAGAAATGAGTTATCAAAGCAGAAAGCAGAAAATATTAAAAATCGTAGATGAACAAGGCGAAGTTGACGTAAAAGAATTAGCTCTAAAGGTTGAAACCTCCGAAATAACAATTCGTAGAGATTTGGCTCAAATGGCCGCCGATGGAATGATTTTTCGCACGCACGGTGGTGCCATGAAACTCAGCTTAGCGAATATTCCAGCAAGTTTTGACCAGAAAATTGCGGCTAATATTGAGCAGAAAGACTACATTGCCCGACTGGCAGCACAAGAAATCAGAGACGGCGATATAATTTTTATGGATTGTGGAAGCACCGTATTTAGGCTATGCCAATTCATCAAAAACAAACGACTAAAAGTCATAACAAACTCACTACCAATAGCTTATGAATTATCAAACACTGAGATTTCTCTAAACCTAATTGGAGGTGAACTCGATTCAAAACGCCAAGCTATTCACGGACAAATTGCCGTAGAGCACATCAGACGCTACCAAGCCGACAAAGCTTTTATGGGGGTGGATGGTATTTCGGTAGAAAATGGTTTGAGTGCTGCCAGTGAAAAAGAGGCTGAAATAACAACAGCAATGGCAGCTCATGCTCGGCAGACCTATCTGCTTTGTGATTCGAGTAAACTCGGAAAAGACAAATACCTGAAATTTGCTCCGATAAATATTATCCAATATTTGGTTACAGATGCCCCCCAAGAGTTAATAAAACCATTTATAGATATAGGTTTGCATGTAATAAATTAGTAAATTTGAATTTACCTATCCCTATAAAAACATGAAAATAGCCACTATTATCTTAAATGTTCTATTATTATTGGGTCTTGTTCCTGCCATTCTGGGTGCCATGACCTCTCCTATGATTTTTGATTCTGGGCAAAATCCCAGCCTTTGGCGAGTATTTATTACAATGCTGGCCTTACCAGTGGTCATTATCATCTGCCAAGTTATTTCTTGGGTAGCTTATTTTCGTCAAAAGTATGACTTTGCCTTTAGAGTAAGTATCATTCCCCTGGTCAATCTCATCTTACTTATCATTTTTATGTTTTCGATGTAAATTTGACGCTCAAATATATTTCCGAAACGGTGGGTATATTCCACCGCTATTTACCTCAATCTTCCTTTTTCAAAAATATCTTCTGCTTCTTACCACTCACTCAATTTTCTTAAATTATCTTAAATTTTTTTCTGGTATTTAAAATATTGATACTTTCGCATCGTTATCAACTAAATACTTAGTTAGTTTTTCTATACACAATTAACCGTCAAACACTTTTATGAAAAAGCCACTACCTTCTCTAAACTCCAATTTTTGTTCGTGTTTACTTCATTTATTTACTTCTAAGAACTTTAATAATTGGTAAAAACCGCGGGTTTCATCACAAATTCCCATCGTTTCAACACACTTTTATTTTCTCGGTTGGCATTTACAATAGTTTTACGAAAAATTTACGTAGTCGATTGTAACTTTTTTTAGCCAATCAAGTAAGTTAGCTCAATGAAAAGAATGTACCATCTACAAAAACTTGGTGCAACATTGATTAAAAAAATACGACTCATTAAAAATAGTTTCCACCACAAAAATTCAAAAAACACGTTTTATGAAAAAAGCTATTACTATCACTCGGGCAATGGTATGCCTATTTTTGCTCACGTGCGGAGCGGCATTTGCCCAAAATCCAGCAAGAATCTCGGTCAAAGGTATTGTCATCGACTCTTCGAATACAACACTCCCATCGGCCACTATTATGTTGCTTACGCCTAAAGACTCGGCATTGGTAAGTTATGGTCGCACCGAAACCGATGGCCAATTTGAAATCAAAGGTGTGAAGCGTGGCACATACCTATTGAAGATTTCTTACATGGGCTATTTGCCTTATCAGCAAGAGTTTACACCCTCCGAAGGTGCTGTGACTGATTTAGGGAAAATCCAGCTAAAACCCATTATGAAAGAGCTTTATGAGGTGGTTGTTCGCACGGCTAAAGCTCCGCTTAGTATCAAAGGTGATACGGTCGAGTATAATGCAGCTTCATTTAAAGTCCCACCTGGCTCAACGGTTGAAGATTTACTACGAAAACTTCCAGGAATGTCGGTTGACCAAGATGGAAATATTAAAGCCCAAGGGCAGGACGTAAAACGGGTAACGGTTGATGGTAAGCAGTTTTTTGGGGGAGACACCAAAATGGCAACTAAAAACTTATCGGCAGAGGCTATCAAAAAAGTACAGGTTTTTAACGACAAAACCGAACAAGCCAAAGCCACAGGTATAGACGATGGAAAGAAAGAAAAAACCATGAATTTGGAGCTAAAAGACGAATTTAAGAAAGGTGGTTTTGGAAAAGTTACAGCTGGAATTGGTGATAAAGAACGCATGGAAGTAAAAGGGAATTATAATAAATTCGACCAAAAGAACCAGTTTTCATTGATTGGACTGGGAAATAATACGAACCAAGTGGGTATGGGTTTTGATGATTTTCAGGACTTTAGAGGTAGTCAATCGTTTAATTGGAATGATAACGCCGACTTTGGGTTTGGCGGTGGTGGCCGATACTTCTACTTTGGTGGTGATGAAGGCGATGAAGACTTATCGATTCCAATAGGTGGCGGCCGTGGGCAAGGTTTGACCGATTCGTATGCGGCGGGTTTGAATTATAACTATGACACTAAGAAAAATAAATTGAGTTCGAGCTATTATTTCAATGGTAAAAATCAGATTTTAGATGCTCTTTCGAGTCGCCAGAATTTCTTGAATAATAATGCTTCGTTTAATACAACCAACAATGATTATACTCGCAACCAAAGCTATAATCACCGAGTATCGTTCCGTTTAGAAAAAATGGTTGACTCGCTTAATACGTTTACGTTTGTTGGTAACGGTAAGCTCTCAAAGGGAAATACTCGTTATGATGGGCTTCAGCAGTTTTTTACGGGCAATAGCGAACTTTCAAACCAAACAACTATCAATAACCGAACTGGCTTTAGTTCATCAGCAGCGGCACTTACGGGTATTTACCGCCATAAATTCAAGAAAAAAGGTAGAATCTTTGCTGCAAGTGGTGGGTACAATTTCACTAACTCAGATGGTGATGCTACACAGGTTTCGTTAAACGAGTTTTACAAAATTACGAGTACAAATGATTTATTGAGAAATATCAATCAGTTTAACTCAACGCTCAGCAACCGTAACCAGTTGAAAGCCAGCTTATTGTATGTGGAGCCATTTGGCAAGAAATTCTCTTCGGAAACTTTCTATAACTTCAGCACACGTAATAGTATTGTAGATAGAAATGTAAAGAATAATGAATCAAACTTACAGATTGACTCACTAACTCGCTACTTCGAAAATACGATTTCTTATAACAGAGTTGGTACAAGCCTAAGATATAACTATAAAGGTATCAATATTTCGGCGGGTGTGGCTGGGCAACAATTTTCGCTTAGAGGAAACTTCACGCAGCCTAAAAAACCAGAAACTATCGTTGACCAAAAATATTTTGCATGGTTGGCTAATTTACAAGGAAGCCTCGACCTAAAAAACAACCGATATATGTGGTTTGGCTATGAGCCTAATGTTTCGGAGCCATCCATCAAAGACCTCCAACCAGTAGTTGATAACAGCAATCCGCTGTATATCAGAGAAGGAAATCCAGACCTTTTACCACAAGTTGACCATAACTTTAATGTGGGAGGTAATTATTATAACCCTGGTAGTTTTATGAGTATCTACTTTGGAATGAACTACAACTATCATGTAAATCAGATTATTTATAACCAAAATATTGATAGCAAGACATTCAAAACAACCACTAAGCCTATGAATATTACGGGTGGCGATAATGTAGGAACGTATTTTGGATTGGGGTTTCCGTTGAAAAAAACGAAAGCAACGATGAATTTGAATGGTAATATTAATGCCAGCAAAAACTTGACTTACATTAATGACGTTTTGAATAATACGAATAACCTAAGTTACTATGCAGGCCTCAGATTAGACCTTACGCCATCAGATAAATTTACGTTCTATGGTAATGCTAACTTTGGTATCACCAATACGAAGTATTCTATCAATACGGCACAAAACCAGACAATCTATAATCACAGATTTGGAGCAGAAATGAATGTGAAGTTTCCAAAAGATTTTTATTTCAATTCTCGAATCAATTATAATGTTTTCATTAACGAACGTTTTGGGTTTAACCAACGTCAGCCAATTTGGAATGCGTCGGTTTACAAGCAAATCGGAAAATCGAAAAAAACAGAGATTCGTTTAACTGCTAATGATATTTTGAATCGTAATTTGAACATTAGTCAGTTTGCTAATCAGAATTATTACTCTGAATCAAGAACCGAAACGTTGGCTCGTTATTTCATGCTAAGTTTCACCTATAACATGCGTGGTGTAAAAGACCAAATGCGTAGAAGTGGCGGTGGTTGGTAAGACAAAAATGTCGAATTACGATTGATGAATTACGAATGCGGCTGAATTCTTTCAGTCGCAAAGTCATAAACAACTCATTATAAATTATTTAAACCAATGAAGAAAATCTTTTTATATATGCTCCTCTTATCATCTGGAGGAGTCTTTGCCCAAAAAACCGAAGGGGTCGTACATTATGAATACCAAATTAACTGGATTAAAATGATGAAGAAACTTCCATTCCTTACGCAAGAAGAAAAAGACCGTATGGAAAATACGTGGAAGAATGACCCTGACCCCAAGCAAAAGATGAACTTGTATTTTAACGAAAAAGAAACGCTTTACACATGGGGGCAAGACCAACAGGAATACGAAGATGAAAACTGGAAAAGTAGAAACAGGGAGTTGATTATTCACCGAAATTTCGAGACTGAAAAACGCACCGATATGCTTGAAATTTTAGGTAAAACGTATTTAGTACAAGATTCGTTGAAGCATATTGAGTGGAAAGTAATGAATCAGATAAAAGAGGTAGCAGGCTATATTTGTATGAAAGCCGTAGCCGAAGATAAAGTAAAAGGGCAGAAAATAACAGCTTGGTTTACGGGCGATATACCTATATCTGGTGGGCCAGAACAAGTATATGGATTACCAGGAATGATTCTCGAACTCGATGCCGATGATGGCACTGTAATGGCCATAGCAACGTCTGTCGAATTTAAAGAGGTAGATAAAGAACTGACTTTGCCAAAACTAAAAGGGAAGAAGGTAAATAATCAAGAGTTTGACGCTGTAATATCAAAATACATAAACGATAGCATTAAAATGCAACGCAATCCGTACTGGGCAATTAGGTATTAAGATGTAAAAATTTAGTAGAAGCCACTTGTTTTTAATGCAAGTGGCTTTTCTATTTTACAATGAATAATACAAATAAATCTATGAGTAGTTATACTTACTATTTATATTTGTTTAGTAATTTCCTTCATCAATATAAATAAAATTTAGCTATGAAATGGGCATACAGTATCGAACAAAAACTAAAGGCGGCGTTGGCTCTGACAGTTCTGTTTGTATTTTTATTCATTAAAAATGTATCAGACCAAAATAGTTTTACCGAACTCGGTAATACATTTTCGGTGGTTTACGAAGACCGCCTTTTGGCCGAAAGTTATATTTATGAATTTTCAGACCATCTTTCTCGCAAAAAACTACTAATTGATGATAGTAAAGATAAGCAAGAATTGAAACAATATAAGGCTGAGATAACTGCTCACAATACCGCTATTGAACAATTAGTTACTGCTTACGAAAAGACAAAATTGACACCTACCGAAGAGGTACTATTTAGAGATTTAAAGAAGAAAATTAATCAAAACATTGCGTTAGAAAAGCAATATTTAGGGGCAGTAAATACCAATAAAAACATTGGCAAACACGCATTGGATGAGTCATTTTATTCGATTCTGACAAACTTGAATCATTTATCACATATTCAGATTAATGAAGGAGAAAGACTGAATCAAACATCACAGAAAATTGTGTTGGGTTCAGCGTCTCAAAATCAGTTTGAACTGACACTTTTAATCGTTTTAGGGCTTATCATTTTGGGATTAATTTTTACTTCAAAATCAACTTTAGCCCGAATTCCACAGCAATCTTCTTTAAACTGAAAATAAACGTGCCACACCCCTTTTCAACGAGATGTGGCACGTTTATTTTTTAAGAGAAATCCTTATTTCAATTTCAACACAATCGCACCCAACGGTGGAAGTGTTAGCTCGATAGAGTTTGTCTTTCCATGTGAAGCAATTGCTTGGCTTTCTACATCGCCATTCAATGTGCCACTTCCCCAATATTCATGTCTATCACTATTAAATATTTCGGCGTATGTACCAGCACTCGGCACTCCGATTCGATAATTTGAGCGTGGAACTGGCGTAAAGTTGAGTACAACCATTACGTTTTCTTTTTCGTTGAAACCCTTACGTGCATATACAATCACGGCATTTTCACGGTCGCTGGTATCAATCCACTCAAAGCCATCAGGACTAAATTGTTTATCGAATAATGCTCCTTCTGAACGATAAAGGCGGTTGAGGTCTTTCATTAGCTCATTTACACCTTTGTTGGGTTGATTTCCGAGCAAGTGCCAATCAAGGCTTTTCTCAAAATTCCACTCAGCAAATTGAGCAAATTCGCCGCCCATAAACAATAATTTTGTACCTGGGTGGGTAAACATATAGGTAAACATCAGACGTAAATTGGCAAACTTACGCCATTCATCACCTGGCATTTTCTCAATTAAAGAGCCTTTTCCGTAAACAACCTCATCGTGCGAAAACGGCAACATGAAGTTTTCAGAAAAAGCATAGACCAAACTAAACGTAATATCATTTTGATGCCATTTACGGTACATTGGGTCTTTAGCAAAATAACGAAGTGTATCGTTCATCCAGCCCATCATCCACTTCATGCCAAAACCAAGTCCACCCGTATAAACTGGTCGAGAAACACCTGGAAATGCCGTTGACTCTTCGGCAATCGTCTGAGTATCAGGGAATGAGCGATAGATTTCTTCGTTTAATTCTTTAAATAACGAAATCACTTCGAGGTTTTCACGGCCACCAAAAACATTAGGTACCCACTCGCCCGCATTACGAGAATAATCACGGTAGAGCATCGAAGCCACTGCATCAACACGCAAGCCATCGGCATGGAAGCGGTCAAGCCAGAAAATGGCATTACTTATCAAAAATGAGCGAACTTCGTAGCGTCCGTAATTGAATATATAACTTTTCCAGTCGGGGTGGTAGCCTTCACGTGGGTCTTCGTGTTCGTAAAGAGCTGTTCCATCAAAGCGATGCAAGCCGTGAGCATCACCAGGATAGTGTGATGGTACCCAGTCGAGTATCACACCAATACCGTTTATGTG
>JALQYE010000164.1 GCA_023254245.1 Emticicia sp. | reverse complement strand
AGTTGAGGCAAGCAAAAATGCACCAACACATAGGCTGGCAATCTCCGCACCTTTGCGATGTTGCTCTTGAATCCACGGAATAAGCCCTTCGTTTTGTTTTATGGCCTGAGCCATATTTCCACTCAATGCTGGAATAATTATTAAATCAGCTTTCTTAACTTCATTTAATAGAAAGTCAGGGTGAAATGAAATCAAACCATCGCTTAGCTTGACTTCTTTGCTCATTCCTACTAATTTTATATTGAAAGCGGGTTGGAGTTCCATACTTTTATAGAACTCATTAATGGCCGAAAACATATAGCGTGGGTCAACGATGGCCGCAGGAATGGCTGTTTCGGGAACTAATATCATGATGTTTTTCATGGCGTAAAACTATAAAAAAAGTTTGTCGCAATCAACCCACTAAATTGTCGTTTTTACATATTTTTAATTCTAAATAATGGCTGTAGCTTTGTGATATTAAATCTTACAAAAATTATGAAAAAGCTAAAATTACAAGTACAAATGTCGGTTGATGGTTTCATTGCAGGCCCAAATGGTGAAATGGATTGGATGGTTTGGAACTGGGATGATGCCCTAAAAAACTATGTTTCAGACCTAACCAAGAATGTTGACTGCATCGTTTTAGGCCGAAAATTGGCCGAAGGTTTTATTCCACATTGGGCGGGTGCTGCACAAATCGAAAACGAAGAGCAAGAATTTGCCAAAATCATGAGTGAAACGCACAAAGTTGTTTTTACGAAAACACTCGAAAGGGCTGATTGGGCGAATACCGTTTTGGCAAAAGGCAACCTTGTTGATGAAATCAATGCTTTGAAAAATCAAGAAGGAGGAGATATTATCGTATATGGCGGAGGGTCATTTGTTTCTTCTTTAATCAAAGATGGCTTGATTGATGAGTACCATCTTTTCGTAAATCCTGCGATTTTGGGAAATGGAATGCCGATTTTTCAAGATTTAAAGGCTAAACAAGGCCTCATTTTAAAGCAGGTACAGGGTTTTGATTGTGGAATTACGGTGCTTTGCTACGAACTAAAAAAAAGTTAAATTTTTCTCAAAATTATAGAAAATGATGAATAATGAAATTTCACTTTGTCTGTGGTTCAATGGTCAAGCCAAAGAAGCTGCCGAGTTTTATTGCTCGATTTTCTCAAACTCAAAAATTACTTCCGCAAATCCTATGATGGTCACTTTTGAGCTGAATGGCCGAAAAATGATGGGACTCAATGGTGGCCCTCAATTCAAATTTAACGAAGCTGCTTCGCTTGTGGTGAATTGCGAAAACCAAGAGGAAATTGATTATTATTGGACAAAACTTACCGAAGGTGGTGAGGAAAGTATGTGCGGTTGGTTGAAAGATAAGTACGGACTTTCGTGGCAAATTGTACCTACAATTTTAGGTAAATTGGTTTCTGACCCCGAAAAAGGTCCACGAGTTGTACAGGCTTTTATGAAAATGCAAAAATTTGATATTCAAACACTCCTAAACGTTTAAACTGACATGAAAAAAGACAAGATTATCTACTGGACAGCAACCACGATTATTGCATTATTTGAAGGTGTAATGCCCGCCTTGACTTCACAAACAGAACTTGCTAAAGAAGGAATCAGACATTTAGGATACCCCGAATACTTCGGCAATGCACTCGTGGTGTTTAAAGTATTGGGCGTTTTAGCAATAGTTGTGCCGCAAGTGCCGAAAAGAGTAAAAGAATGGGCTTATGCTGGTTTTTTATTCGATTTTATTTTTGCAACAATTAGTCATGGTGCGGTTGACGGAATTAATGGACAAACATTTTTCCCTTTGGTAGTTTTGGCGATTTTGGCGGTTTCGTACATTTACTATCATAAATTAAACCCTCAAAATGACTGATACTGAGCAAGTAACAGCCTATATGCAAGTATTGGAGCATCCGCTAAAAGCTGAAATTGAAGCATTACGTAGTATTATCAAAGAGACGGATGTCCGAATTTCAGAGCGAATCAAGTGGAAAGCTCCAAGCTATTATTGTAAAGAAGATTTCTTGACATTTAACCATCGAATGCAAGATAAAGTGCATTTGATATTTCATAATGATGCAATTCCGAAAGTAAGTTCAGCCATTTTAGAAGGAGATTATAAGGACCGTCGGATGGTATATTTTAAAGATATGAATGAAATTTTGGCTAAAAAATCAGAATTCCAACGCATCATTGCCGAATTATTGGGTCATATTTCTTGAAAGAAAGCTCATCAAAATGTTAAAGATTAATGAAAGGGGTATCAGTCTTTTGAAAAAAGTGATAGCCTGAAACCTCGTAAGGCATTGACCGAGATTGTCACAGATGTCAAACAGTATTTTTGAAAGTAATAAAAATGGTTGAAGTTTTTAAAACTGATATTAACAATAAAACGACGGCAAAAGCCATTATAAAAACTTTAAAACAAAGTTTCCCAACTTCAAATTTTAACTTTGACCTCAATGATTGCGATAAAATTCTGAGAACTGAAAGTAGGCATAATATCAATAAGCAAATTATTGAAGTGCTTACTAATCAAGGATTTAGTTGTGAGGTTTTAGAAGAGTAGCTGTTCAGAGAAGCTACTCTTTTTGTTGAATAGCTTACTAACAAAAAAATAATGCTCTTATTTTTAAAAATATTTAATAAAGCAGTATTTTCGATAAAAATTCAGAGACTATTCAACCCTAACATGGAATCCAGAAGAGACTTCATCAAAAAAGCAACTTTATTGGCCAGCGGAGCTGGCCTGATGGGTGTTTTACCTCCATCTATTCAAAAGGCAATGGCCATTAATCCTGCTGAGGGGAGTACCTTTTGGGATGCCGAACACGTAGTTATTTTAATGCAGGAAAATCGCTCTTTCGACCACAGTTACGGCACTCTTCAAGGCGTACGTGGTTTTAATGACCCAAGAGCCATAAATTTGCCCAATAAAAATAAAGTTTGGTTACAATCGAACCCCAAAGGAGAAACTTTTGCACCATTCAGACTAAATCTGAAAGATTCAAACGCTACTTGGATGAGTTCGTTGCCACACTCATGGGAAAACCAAGTTGATGCCCGAAATGGTGGTAAATATGATAAATGGTTGCACGTAAAGCAGTCGGGCAATAAAGCTTACAAAGAAATGCCACTGACGCTGGGGTATTATAATCGTGAAGATATTCCGTTTTATTATGCACTGGCCGATGCCTTTACGGTATGCGACCAAAACTTCTGTTCTTCACTGACGGGTACAACGCCCAATCGTTTGTATCTATGGACGGGTACAATTCGTGAAAAAGCCGATTTTGATACAAAAGCCAATGTAAAAAACGACGACGTTGATTACGGAAAATGGGCAAAATGGAAGACTTTCCCCGAGCGATTGGAAGAAAATGGTATTTCATGGAAAATCTACCAAAACGAAATTAGTTTGCCTGTAGGTTTTGAGGGTGAAGAAGAAGGTTGGCTCGCCAATTTTACCGATAATCCGATTGAATGGTTTGAGCAGTATGCTGTGAAGTTTTCGCCCGAATACTATAAATATATTCAGAAAATGAATGATATTTTGCCGAAGGATATTGCTACGTTCGAAAAAAAACTGACATTGCTCAGTGGAGCCGAACTTGAAAAAGCAAAGGCCGACTTAGCTCGGAAGAAATCAACTTATGAAATCTTGAAACAAGATTTGGTTCAATATACCCTCGAAAACTTCGAGAAATTAAATGATTTTACTAAAAATCTGCACCGTAAAGCGTTTACCAATAACCGTAACGACCCACATTATCATGCACTCACCACGCTCGAATACGACGATAATGGCACGCCAAGAAAAGTGGAAGTGCCAAAGGGCGATGTGTTATATCAGTTCAGGAAAGATGTAGAAAACAAACAACTGCCAATGGTTACATGGTTGGTTGCTCCCGAAAATTTCTCTGACCACCCTGGTGCTCCGTGGTATGGTGCTTGGTATGTGTCGGAAGTGATGGATATACTGACGAAAAACCCAGAAGTTTGGAAAAAGACCATTTTTATTTTGGCTTATGATGAAAACGATGGCTATTTCGACCACGTTCCGCCATTTGTTCCACCACACCACACAAAACCTAATACGGGTAAAGTTTCGGCAGGAATTGATACTTCAGTAGAGCAAGTAAACTTAGCTCATGAAAAACAAAGAAGGTACAAAGACCCAGAAAAAGACGCTCGTGAAGATGCCATTGGTTTGGGATTTAGAGTGCCATTGGTGATTGCCTCGCCGTGGAGTAGGGGCGGAAATGTATGCTCCGAAGTCTTTGACCATACCTCAATTTTGCAGTTTTTGGAAAAGTTTTTGAAACACAAAACCAAAAAAGAAATCACCGAAACCAATATCAGTGATTGGCGTAGAACTGTTTGCGGCGACCTCACTTCTACATTTAAACCTTACAATGGCGAAAAGATTGCTTTGCCAACTTTCGTGGCCAAAGAACCATTTATTCAAAGTGTTCATAAAGCAAAATTCAAGAAATTACCCTCTAATTTCAAGCCTTTGACGGCTGATGAAATTAGTAGTATAAATGCACAAAACGCTGATTATGAGTGGCTTCCGAGACAAGAAAAGGGTATTCGTAAAGCCACCTCAATCCCGTATGAATTGTATGTGGATGGCCGATTAAATGAAGATAAAAAAACATTTGAGGTGAGTTTTGGGGTTGATAATAAGGTGTTCGGTAAGAAAGCAAAAGGCAGTCCGTTTGTGGCTTATTTTACAGATAATGAACTAAAAACTCGTAATTATGCCGTTAAAAGCGGTGATATGCTTACCGATACATGGGCTTTGGATACATTTGCCAACCGAAATTATAAAGTTGAAGTGTATGGCCCGAATGGATTTTACCGTTCTTTTGAAGGTAGCGAATCCCAACCACAACTTGAAACAAAATTGAAATATCAAGCCAGCGATGCCGCTAAAAAAAGTTTGACAGGCAATGTGGTGATTGAATTAATAAATAAAGATAGTAAGAGTTTGAAAGTAGAAATCAATGATTTGTCGTATAAAACAGGTAAAAAGGTAATAGATTTACCAAAAAGCGGAACGGCAAACTTGGTTTTAAACCTTCAAAATAGCCACCAATGGTATGATTTTTCGGTGAAAGTAGAAGGAAATGATACTTTTGAGAAAAGATACGCAGGCCACGTAGAAACAGGCCGAGAAAGCTTCACAGACCCAGCAATGGGAAAGGTTATTTAAAAATTATTTTAAAAGGAAGACTTCGCTCAAAGCGAATGTCGCCCCAACGAAGTCTTCCTTGATATCTCAATTCTTCAATCGTTTCAATCTCTCCAAATTTAGAATCGTAATCTTACCTGATTCAATTTCTATTAGTTTTTCGTCTTTGAAATCTGAAAGGGTTCGGATGGCCGTTTCGAGCGATGTACCTGCTACATTCGAGAGGTCTTCACGGCTGATTTTCATATTATTGCTGACAGTCCCTTCTTTAACTAAGTGGCTGTGAAATTTCAATAAAGCCTCCGAAATACGTTTTCTTACTGAGTTGTAGGCGAGTTTCAGCAGTTGCTCTTCGTTGGCTTTTACGTTGTTTGAAAGCAATTGAATAAATTTTTGAGCAACTTGGCGATTTTTATGCACAAGGTTATAAAAATCATTTTTCGGTATGAGGCAAATCTCACAATCTTCCATGGCTGCTGCCGATTCGGTGTAGTTACTTTCTTGCAGTAAATCTACATAACCCAAATAATCATTTTTATCGTAGATATTGATTATCAGTTCTTTACCGTCATCGTTGGTTTTGAATGTTTTGATTTTCCCTTTTATAACACAGAACAAATAAAGCGGATAATCACCTTCACGGTAAATCTCACTTTTCTTTTTGAAGCTTCTTACTTCACGGCTTTCGAGTAGTTTTTTTAATTCTTGGTCGCCGCCCGCATCACTTACTAAGGCTTCTAAACCACCTAAATCTTGGGTGTAGTTCTTTTGCAAAAGCTCCACTTTTTTCAATCTACTCTCTATGGCATTCAGTAATTCTACGTCATCAAAGGGTTTGGTTATGTAGTCGTCGGCACCCATTTCCATGCCTTTTCTGAAATCAGAGCGGTCGGCTTTAGCAGTCAGAAATATAAACGGGACATTGGCTGTATCGGGTGTTTTCGATAGCAAATGCAATACACTGTAACCGTCCATGATGGGCATCATGATATCGCAGATAATCAAATCTGGTTTTTCTGCGTGGGCTTTTTCAACTCCTACACGTCCATTCTCGGCCGTAATGACCTCATAATCGGCTAATTCTAAGATTTCTGCCGTATTTTCTCTAATTTCGGTATTATCTTCAATGAGTAATATCTTCTTCATGTGTTTTTAAAAATTTCGAGGAAGGTTAATAAAAAATGTTGTGCCTTCGTTTTCTTTACTTTCAAATTTAATGGTGCCTTTCAGCAATGATACGTAGTGAGCTACAATACTCAGGCCAAGGCCCGTACCTTGAATTTCGCCTGCGTTACTCGACCTAAAGAAACGCTCAAACAAATGCTTTTGGTCTGCCTCTGGAATACCGATTCCTTGGTCGGCTACGCTCAGTGTTAGTTCCCTTTCTGATAAACTGGCATTGATACTAATATTGCTTTTTTCGGGCGAAAATTTGATGGCGTTTGATACTAAATTTATAATAATATTTCGGATAAGCGTTTTGTCAAGTTTCACTGAGCAATTGCCACTATTAGAGCAAGAAAGGATGATTTTTTGCTGTTTTTTCGTAATTCCTTGTAATTCTTGCATTAAGTTTTCGATTAGTTCATGCAAGTTAAATGATTCGATATTGAGCATTACTTTGCCTTCTTCGAGTTTATTCAGCGACAAGAAATCATTTAAAATATCGGTCAGATTTCGTACCGAAGATTTGATTCTACCGATGTGCTTCAATCTTTTCTCTTCATCTTGAAGGGTAGAATATTTTTCTACCAACGAAAGTGAAGATAAAACTGTGGCCAAAGGTGTGCGAAACTCATGCGAAGCAATCGAAATAAACCTTGATTTCATTGAATTTACTTCACGTTCACGTTTTAGTGAATTATCGAGTTCATCTTTGGTTTGTTCGAGCTTCTGAATCGCTTCCTTCAAAATCATGGTACGTTCTTCAACTTCTTTTTCGAGTTCGGCTTTGTAGGCAATGAGCTGATTTTCGGCTTTTTTTCTGATGCTAATATCAATAATAAACGCAATTACGAAACTGCCTTGACTATTGGTATAGGGACTTAAACTAACTTCTACTGGAAATTCTGAGCCATTTTTTCGCTTTGCAAATAAATCAAAATTGGCACCCATTGAGCGAGCATGTGGACATTCAGAAAATTCTTGTCGATGCCTTATGTGCCTTTCAGTCAATCGATTAGGTATCAGAATTTCAATCGGTTGACCTATAAATTCTTCTGAATTATAGCCAAACATCATTTCGGTGCTTGGATTTACTTTAATGATTTTTCCTTCGTTATCCGTAATAAGTATAGCTTCAGTAGCAAATTGAAAAATAGCTTCTACCTGATTCAGCATGTCGTTTTCAGCAATTGAAATATTAGTTGCAATCATCGGGCAAGTTAGGATAATAGTGTGTTGGTAAACTATGACTTTTATCAGTATTTCAAAAATACTTGAGTTCAAAGATAAAAATTTCTACTCGGAAGTTCAGCGTTTTATCAATATCATATTTCTGTATGATAAATGTCATAATAATTGGTTCATAAAACCCCAAAATTTGTAGCGTAGAAAGAATGATAGTATCCATATTTAAAATACCCTACGTTATGAAAACCATTGTGTTTGCTACTGATTTTTCGAGAGGTTCAAGGAAAGCAGCCCAAACGGCGGCTCAAACCGCTACCAAAACTGGTGCAAGACTCATACTTTTTCATGCGTATCGTTTTATGATGCCCTATGATTCTGAAATGAGTATGTTTGCTCTTACCGCAAAAGAGTTAGAAAAACATAGTTTATATATGCTCAAGCGTCTGAAAGCAAGGTTAATCAAGAAGTTTTCAGCTGATTTAGAAATTGAGTTAATGGTGAAAGAAGGTTTAGTTGTAGATGCTTTGACCGAGGTTTTAGATGAAACCAACGCCGACTTGTTGGTAATGGGGAGCGTGGGCGATTCGCCATTGGGAAGTAGGTATTTTGGTAGTTTAGCCACTTCTATGATTCATCATGCAAATGTGCCAATGATTTTAGTGCCTCCAAAAGCGAAATTTTCGGCTTTCCAAAATACAGTTTTAGGGCTTGATTTTAGGTATGATATTGATACGAATCTTTTGGGCAAAGCCATCAGTATTTTGAGAGATTTAGATGCAGTCGTAAATCTTTACACGATGGCTGACCAGTCGGATTATGCTAAAGCGAGTGCATTGAAAATTAGAGAGTTTATGAAGAATGTACCGCACACTTATACGCTCGTTGAGGGAGGCGATTTCCCGAAGGCAGTATTAGATTTTTCGAAAGCCAATCATTCAGATTTGATAATTACATTCCCAAGAAAACATAATATTTTCGAGCGTTTCTTTATCGAAACCAATACCGAGCGTTTGGTACTTAATGAAGAGATTCCGATTCTTACAGTTGTTTAATATTTCTTGAATCTCAAAAAAGCGATTGAAGAATGAAAGTAATTGATGTGAAACGAACGAAGGAGTGGTTCCACAACTTTCAATCTCTAATAATATAACACCTATGATACTTCATGTAAAACCAGATATAAAAGCAACTGATTTGATAAGGCAGTTCAACGAAATTTATCCATTTCTCCGACTCGAAATTTATTATCGTGGCGAAGAAATGAGTGATGCAACTCATGATTGCATGTTGTGTGATATTGTACATAGAAAAGCCGTGGAAAGCTTTGCGATTTCGCCCGAAATGAAGGTTTCGGAGGTAGAAAGTATGTTTTGGGAAAACATGGGGATTCAAATCTCAATATTTAGAAAATCAGGAAAAACTTGGTTAGAGTCTTCGTTTACGAATTATTGGTCGCTCGAACGCCAAAATAGCTTAGGAAAAGACATGAACGATTTTATGAAAATCGAGCCACAAAAAATTAGAGTTTAGAAAACAAAAACTTCTTTGATTGAAGAAGAAGCAAATGATATGAGTCAGATAGCAGAAGTAGAAGAAAAATTGGTGTGTTATCATTGTGGCGACGAATGTCCCGACGATTCGATTACCCTTGACGATAAACATTTTTGTTGTCATGGGTGCCAGACCGTATTTGAGATTTTACAAGATAATAATCTTTGTGCTTATTATGACCTCAACGATAACGCAGGTGTTAGCCTAAAAGCTAAAAACTTTGAAGGTAAGTATAGTTATCTTGGTGAAAGAGATATTGTGTCTCAACTGCTTGATTATCAGTCGGGTGAATTGAGTAAGGTTACATTTTATATTCCTGCTGTGCATTGTAGTTCGTGCGTTTGGTTGCTCGAAAACTTCAATAAAATCAGAAAAGGAGTCATCACATCTCGACTAAATTTTATCAAGAAAGAGCTTTCATTGAGCTATAACCCAGTGGAAGTTAGTTTGAAAGAAATTGTAGAATTATTGGCTACGTTGGGGTATGAGCCATTACTCAATTTAGAGAGTACAGATAA
>JALQYE010000163.1:3754-9680 GCA_023254245.1 Emticicia sp. | reverse complement strand
CGATGCTATCGTTGAGATGATGAGCCGTTGCGATATAATCAAAATTCAGTTCTTGTCGCAAGCTATCAAACCATTCATAGCGAAGCGTACGAGCTGCCATTTCAATCGAAATTTTGTTTTTCTTGGCGTAAGATTTTGTATCGAAGGTTTTGGAATGAAACTCAATGTTTTTTTCTTGACATAATCTTTCTACAAATAATTTATCATTTTCTGAGTCAATACCCCTTAATTGGAAATTGCAATGAGCTACTGCGAACTGGAAGCGACCGTCGCCTCGGTTCGCCCCACAGAATAGGTCAAGCATTGCCACGGAATCTTTGCCTCCACTGACCGTAAGCAAGACTTTTTCCGAAGGCTCGAATAATTTTTGCTCGTTAATATATGTTAAGAAGGCATGAAGCATGAAAGCAATTACGTAATTTTGTGAACAAAATTAGAAGTTTCAATCGAAGATGATTAAAGATATTATAAAAAAGTGCCATTTCAGCGTAAAATCTACCAATTTTTATATAAAGTTGGGACTTATCGTAGTTGGACTTTTGTTGATAGAGTATACTACTTACGCCCAAAAACCACTCAATCCACCTCCGCCACCCCCTTCTGGTTCACGTATCAATTTATTGAGTGCAGATAGTTTAGTAGGGGTTAATCAATTGCCTTATTATACTCGTCAGTTTTTGGGAAATGTGTCGTTTCAGCATCGTGGGGCAATTTTGTATTGCCAAAGTGCCACCCAAAACGAAACTACTAATACGTTGGAGGCTTTCGGAAAAATCAGAATCGTGCAAGGTGATACGCTCACTATTACGGGCGATACGCTTTATTATGATGGAAATACTCGTTTTGCTCGTGTATTGGGAAAAAAGGTAGTTTTAACCGATAAAAAAGTAAGTCTTACGACTCGTGTCGTAGAATATGATATTCAGAAAAACCGAGCCTATTACCCAGTTAGGGGTGTAATTGTACAAGATTCGAGTGTTTTAAAGAGTGAAAAAGGTTTTTATAATACCCGAAGCAAAATTTTTAATTATAAGGAGAATGTAGAAATTACGAATCCGAAATATACTATTACTTCCGATAGTTTGCAGTATAATGCCCGAACAAAAATGGCCCTTTTCAAAGCTCCGACGCTGATTAAAAGCAAAGATGGTGATATTGTAGCCAATGCCGGAAGTACCTACAATACTCAAACTCAACAGTCGAACTTTAAAGGCCGCTCGAAAATTGTCAACGAAGATTATACGCTTACGGGCGATACGCTGAATTTTGACCAAAAGACTGAATCGGGTTTTGCGAAAGGAAATGTTGAATTAGTCTCGAAAAAAGATAAAGTTATTTTGAACGGAAAAATGGGCGTGCGTGACGGAAAGACGGGCTTCACGAAAATCATGGGCAATGCCCTCATGCGTAACACCGCCGAGCGAGACACGCTCTATCTGAGTGCCGATACACTTTATGCCTACGAGCGAAAAGATAGTCTGATTGCTAAAACTGATACAGTAAAACAAGCCACAAAAGAAGATAAAACTACCGCCGCCAAAATGGAGAAACTGTTGGCTTTTGGGCACGTAAAAGTGTATCGTTCAGACATACAAAGTCGCTGTGATTCACTGATTTACGACCTAAAAGACTCGGTGATTCATTTTTTCTCGAAACCCATTATTTGGAGCGATAAAAATCAATCCGAAGCCGATACAATTCACGTATATATGAAAAACAACAAAGTCAGTCGAATGTACATGATTAATAAAGGCTTTGTGATTGCGAAAGATACGGCACTAAATTTTAATCAGATAAAGGGTCGGAAGATTACGGCATCGTTCAATGCTCAAACACGTATAGATAATGTGGTGGTTGATGGCAACGGCGAAAGTATTTACTACGCACTCGATGACAAAAATAAACTTATTGGTGTCAATCGGGTCGAATGTAGTAAGATGAATATGAAGTTTAAGGAAAATCAAGTAAATCGAATTTCGTTTTTGGGGCGTCCTGATGCCAAACTCGTTCCGCCTACCGAATTAACCAATGATGGTAATCGTTTAGATGGTTTTAATTGGCGAGAGAAGGAAAAACCAACTAAAGCAGAGATACTTGGCGTGAAATTTGAGAATAATAAAGTAGAAGTAAAGCCTGTTTTGGAGGAAAAAAAATAGCCGAACGAAAAAAAGTTTATTTTTATTGCAACCTTTCGGCATAAAAATGAGTCTTATACATAAAATAAAATTTTGATTTTAATATCATTCTTGTATATTTGTAGTATCCCGAGTAATATACGTGCTAAAAATAAAAAAATTACAGTAGAGTTTCTATGGTTAAAAATTTACAAAAATATTTATCAGTACTGATTGGAGTTGTTATCTTATCCAACGCTGCCCTTGCTCAAGTAGAGAAAGGAAAGTCTCGTTTGGATATTGGTAAGAAGCCAACAACCACTGCTAAATCGGCTCTTTCGAAAACGGCGTTTGTGAGCAAACCAATGCCTTCGGAAGTGAGATTAAATAAGCCGTTGGTGGTGAATCAGTACTTCCGTGATGCCTTGTTGAACGGTTCTACGAAACCGATGATTACCAAAACTTCAAATAGTGAAATTCCCGTAACGAACGATAGAAGTATTGGTGGTAATGAAAATAGCGATAAATTATATGTGAGCGATAAACTAACGGTATCGAATATTTATCCAAACCCTGCTAATGATTATGCAACAGTTGATTATATGATTACGGGTAGTGTAAACGAAGCGAGTATGTCGTTTTATAATTTACTCGGACACGAAGTTGCAAATTATGAATTAGATAAGTTTGACCGTAAATTGAAAGTGCAAACAACTAACTGGGACTCAGGAATTTATTTGTATCAGTTGGTAGTTGATGGCAAAAAAGTAGTTACAAAAAAGCTTTTAGTTAGACATAATTAAGAACTCAAACAATATTTTATGAATCGAGTATTTGCTTGTTTATCAGGTGATTACTCGATTTTTTGTTTTAGATATGGGTTAATATTTTGTGAAAATTATTGATGAAAACTAAAATTTGCGAGTTGTGTAAAATAGAAGAAATCACGCTCTACCGAGTTCAAATAAAGAAGGGTAAAATATGGATTTTTGTCTGTGAATCTTGCTGTAATAAGTCAAAGAACTTACCTGATTATCGTTATGGTGGTACGTGGAAAGGATACCGACATTAAAATAATAATGGATTAATGGTAATTTGAAAGTCTGATATTCAATTATTTATGAAGTCATTATACAGTGTTTGAGCGATGCAAATAGTTTTTATTTTTAGAGAAAATATCCAATATTTACAGCGGCAAATATTTAATCTTACAAAGGGTTATTTCCAGTGAACGGCCTACTTTATACTTATAAACACAAAATTGAAAATGGCATTACCTAACATCTTTACGAAGTCAGTTGCAGAGGGCGTGATTGACCGAATTAATCAACTTACGGCTTCAACACAACCTAAATGGGGGAAAATGAGCGTTGACCAAATGCTGGCACATTGCAATGTAACCTACGAGATGGTTTATGAAGATAAACACCCCAAACCAAACGCTTTCGTGAGGTTTATCCTTAAACTACTTGTGAAAGGAAAAGTAGTAAGTGAGGAACCTTATCAACAAAATGGGCAAACTGCTCCACAGTTTATCATGAAAGGAGATAAAGATTTTGATGCGGAGAAGAACCGCTTAATAAATTTTATCAAGAAAACACAAGAATTAGGCGAAGGTCATTTTGAGGGAAAAGAATCTCATTCGTTTGGAGCATTAAATAAAACCGAATGGAATAACATGTTTTATAAACACCTGAATCATCATTTGACCCAATTTGGAGTTTAACCGAAAACCTTATTCATTTGTGAAAGCGTATTAATTATTTAGTACGCTTTTTTGTTTAATAGTTAGTCAAACGTTGGCGTTCTCGACGGTAATGCATGGGTGTCGTGTGCATGATTTCTTTGAATACTCGATTAAAAAATGATTGATTGCTGTAACCTGATTCATAGGCGATGAGTTCGATACTTTTATCTGTAAAAGACAAGGATTTACAAGCCTGTGTAATGCGGTATTCGTTTAGCACTTGCTTGAAGGTTTTTTGTGTATGTTTTTGGAAAAATCGGCAAAATGATGAATCAGTCAGATGCAGTAATTCGGCAACGGTTTGACTACTGATATTTTCGGCATAATGGTTCGTGATGTATTCAAAAACCTTGTCGATACGTTCGGCCTGCTGCGAATTGATATTGCCCGATACAACTCCCAAAACTTCATAGCTTGTTCTCGAAAGTTCGTCCAGCACTTCCACGAACGTTAGCCATTGTTTCAGCGAATGAACGTGCGGTAAAGCCTCAAATTTATCCCTAAAAATGGTTTCAGTATCTGAAAGTGGAAAAACAACTCCTTCTTTGGCAACTTTTATGAGTTGGGATACTTTATCAAATTCTGGAAATTGTGTTAGTAAAATATTGAGTTGTTCGGGCGTAATTTGCAGCACATATTCTTCGTAATGCTCGCTTTCAAAACCTAAATCGAAACTCTTGTGTGGAATATTGGAATTGAGCAAAATCACTACGCCATCATCATACGCATATTCCTTATTTCCGATGTACAACTGTCCTTTTCCGTGCGGCACACAAACCAATTCTATTTCGGGATGAAAGTGCCACGACTTCATCGAACACGTGCGAGTATTGATATTATGGTACACCCGCAGCGATAAACCTTGCGAGGGTTGAACAACTTCCAAAAAAGGTTTTTTAGACTTCATTTGCTTTCAGATACTAATAGTCAATAAAGATAAGACAATTTTGTGTTAAAAAAGGAAAAAATAAGTAAATTTTAGGATAGATACTTCGCCTAATTTTGTATCAAATATTTTATGCCTATGCTAAACAAGACCTTACTTATCAATCGAATAGCCGTCTCGACTTTCTTTTTTATCAACGGATTTCTATACGCCAACTGGACAGCTCGTTTGCCCGAGCTACAACGTTTCTTTGGTTTAAACAATGCTCAGTTGGGTTCGGTACTGTTTTGTATTGCCCTGGGGTCGATGGTGGCTATGCCTTTTGCGGGTTGGTTGGGAAGCAAATTTGGCTCAGATGCAATTGTAAAAGTTACCGCACTTTTATTTTGTGTGTCAATTCCGTTGGTGGCTATTTCGCAGAACGAATGGCTCATTCGGCTATGCTTTTTCTTTCTCGGAGCAGCTTCTGGCTCAATGGATGTAACGATGAATGGACAAGCTGTGTTGGTAGAAAGGTTGTGGGGAAAAGTGATTTTTTCATCGTTTCACGCTGTTTTTAGTATCGGAATGGCCATTGGAGCGGCAGTTGGTGGGGTATTTTCTAATTTTCAGATTCCGCTACAAACCCATCTGACGATTTTGGCAGTTTTGGGTACGTTACCCATTATTTGGGCTTCTACAAAATTGATTAAAGATAAACCAGAAGCTGTTGAACAAGTGATTTCGGAAGAAAAAACGGATAAGTTTTTGGCTTTAAAGACCATCTTGCCTTTCGGAATCATTGCGTTTTGTTGCATGACGGGCGAAGGCTCAATGGTTGATTGGTCAGCTATTTTCATGAATAAAGTGGTTGGGCAAAGCGAGGTGTTAAGTGCGTGGGCTTTTGGTACATTTGGAGTGGCTATGACTATTGGACGTGTATTTGGAGACTATTTCACGTTAAAACTTGGTAAGCAAAAATTGATGTTGATTGATGCTTTGCTTTCAATGGTAGGTTTGGGCATTGCTCTGGCATTTGTTTCGGTTTGGAGTACGTTTATTGGTTTCTTTTTAGTGGGTCTTGGGCTTTCTACCATCGTACCAATTGTATTTTCGTCGGCAGGGAATCTTAAAAATATTAGTCCGTCGGCAGGTATTTCGATGGCTACTTCTATCGGTTATACGGGCTTTTTTATTGGC
>JALQYE010000163.1:0-3657 GCA_023254245.1 Emticicia sp. | reverse complement strand
GTCCGCCAACCATTGGCTATTTAGCTGAGGCTTTTGATTTGCGAGTAGGACTTGGTTTTGTACTATTTTTGTTTGTGTTGATGGCTGGAATTATTACTTTTATTTCTACAAACAAAGATAAATCGAACTAAAATCAAATGAACATTAAAGTAATTGCCTTCGATGCCGACGACACACTTTGGGTAAACGAACCCTATTTTTTAGAAACAGAAAATAAGTTTTGTGCTTTGCTTGAAGATTATTTGCCGCATCATACAATCTCGCAAGAACTTTTTAAAACTCAGATGGATAACTTGCCGCTTTATGGCTATGGCGTGAAAAATTTTACACTCTGTATGATTGAAACAGCCCTTAGAATTTCAGATAATACACTGAATGTAAGTATCTTGGAGAAAATCATACAGAATGGCAAAGAGATGTTGCAAAAGCCAATTGAGTTGCTTGATGGGGTAGAGGAGACACTACAAGCTTTATCTAAAAAATACCGAATTGTGGTGGCTACCAAAGGTGATTTGCTCGACCAAGAGCGTAAACTAAAGAAATCGGGTATTGAGCATTATTTTCATCACATCGAAATCATGAGCGAAAAGAAAACGCCTGATTATGAGAAACTTATCAAGCATCTCGATATTAAACCCGAAGAGTTTTTGATGATTGGAAATTCGATAAAATCAGATGTGTTGCCTGTATTAGAAATTGGAGGTTATGGTGTGCACGTTCCGTATCATACCACATGGGCTTACGAAAAAGTTGACCATAATATTGATAGTCCGAATTTCAGAAAGGTTGATTCGATTAAGGAGATACTACCTTTTTTGTTGGGATAGAATAATTTGTGTAGGCATATTTTGATATTAAAAAAGAGACAAGGCATGCCTTGTCTCTACGAATTATCTATTATTCTCACAAATTTCCACTTGCTTTTTTATACCTAACACTTGCTACCAAGAAATTGTAAATACTGTTGAGATATTGATTTTCAGAGTTTTGAAGCGAATATTCCGAGTTTTTTAAGTCTGAAATTACTATTACACCTTTCTCGAATCGGAATTTATCGGTTTCTAAAATCTGTTGTGCGAGCGTGATATTTTTCTTGGCTTCTTCCAAATTGAGTTTTGATTGTTGCAAGGTATTCCACGTACTTTTCGATTCGTAATTAAAATCGTTTCGCAAACGCTCCATATTTAGTTGATTGATTTTCTGACGAACCAAAAAATCTTGACTTGAAAGTTTAGCTTGTTTTCCATCGAAAATCGGAATATTAGCACGCATACCTACATAATTTGCCGTAAACCAAGTACCACTCGCAAACGGATTGAAAGTATCAGCAATCTGAAAGGCCGAATAATTTCCGTAAGCCGAAACCGTTGGTAAGTTTCTACTTTTCTGTTTCTGAACATTCAATTCGTTTAATCGAAGATTAATTTCTTCGGCCTTTACTTCTGTGCGTTTATCAGTATTTAATTGATTATCAAATATTTGGGAATAATTAAGGGTAGAAGTTAGGTCTTCGGCTGGTTCAACTTTATCGTTGGTATTTAACTGATATTGAAGCGTGACTAAGCTCAATTCATAATCTTGTACATTTTTGGTTTGGGCGAGTTTTGCATTGCTTACATCGAGCGAGAACTTATCTAAATCATTCTTTAGAATGGTTCCTTGTTCAAATTTAACTTGTGCAGCTTCCAAATAGGCATTGGCTCTTTGCAAAGCAATTTCCGACAAACGTAATTTTTCTTTATTGAAAACCGCCGAAAAATAAGCCTCTGTAATGCTTTGTTTGAGATTGATTTTTTGTTGCTCAAGTGTATTTTTCTGAGCTTCGGTTTGCGTATCATTCACCAAACGGTCGATTTTTTTGTTGGCATCATACACTTTCTGCTCGGCTTGCAAAGCAAATGTATTATTAAACGGGCGACCCAAACGCACAATCGTTTGCGACTCGTTTGAACCAGGCAAAGCAAATGGTAAAACCGTAGTTTGAAGTTGCGTATTCCATCTTACATCGCCATTGGCACTTACTTGCGGTAGCCATTTAGCCTTAATTTTATCGTTTTCGCTATTGGCAATCTGAATATTCAAGGCTTGGGTTTTTAGCTCAATCCGATTTTCAATGCCTTTCTGAATCGCTTCATTGAGCGTGATTTTTTGTGCAAAAACGGAGAGTGTTTGCATCAAAATGGCCAAATATGTAATCAATCTAACAATTTTCTTTTTCATGTTTCTTGTAATTTTTTCAAATCTAAACACCTTATTTAGATGAGTATTTTTTTTCTGCCTAAAACGGAAAAAAACAACTATAAAACTGTGAAGTTTTGATGCTAAAAAACTTTTGATTACGACCTAAAAACGGCTGCGGGTTCAAGTTTAGTAATTTTTCGCATCGCCAAAAGGCTTCCCAAAACCGCAATAATAAGTGTAATTATTACCAAGAAAGCCGTTAGTTCGGATGTAATCTGTATATCAAGATTCTTTTTGGTGGCTTGTACAAACCCAAAGAGCAGAAAATACGCCACCGCAAAACCCACAATCGAATAGATAGTAGCCTGCCAAAGAATGAGTTTACGAACAACACCATTGGTACCACCAATAGCTTTGATAGTGCCATAATCTTTGATGCGGTCATTTACAGCCGAAAACATCGTTAGTCCCACAATCGCAAAGCCCGTAATGATGGCAAAGACCACCAAAAGCCCAAAAGAAGCTACAATTCCGCTATTGAGAGCAAAATATTTAAGGCTTTCGTCGGTAAATGCCTTGCCATCTCGTGCTTTTACACCTGGTATTTCTTTATTAATAGCTTGAATAACTTGCTCGACCGAAGCTCCATTTTCCCACTCAACTAAAAAAGCCGATGCCTTGGTAGTGGGAATTTTGCAGAGTTTTCTGGCACGGTCAACGGTCGTAAACCCATAAGCTACGCCCAGGCCTTTTGCTCCTTTGGTTTGTCCGATTAACACTACTCGATTGCCGTTATATTCAAAATGGTCGCCTATTTTGATGTTTTTGCCTTGAATTGGGTCGTAGGAATCACCAATGACTGCACCCTCTTGTTGGAGGTCTTGGAGGTTGCCAAAGGCAAATTTCCACGGCCCTCCCGCATACGATGGGGCTTGTGTACCAATCATCGTGATGCTGGTTTTTGTGCCATTGCTAAATTTGGCACTTCCGCCACCCACAATAAGTTGGTTTACTTTTTTTACGCCGTTGATACTCATCAATTCTCGATAAATACGCATATCGAGTAGCGGTAAGTCGCTGACTTGCTGGCTTTTATCGCTCACCACCCAAATATAGTTTTGGTTGAATTTTGCCAACGAAATAGTGCTATTGAGCAACGAAAAACAAATACCGATTTGTTGTCCAATCAGAAAGACCGACAAGATGATACCAAACAAGATTCCAAACATTTTGGTCTTGTCGTACCACATAAATTTGAATGCTTCTTTTAACATATTCTGTGGGGCGATTCTCCCGAATCGCTCATTAATATTGTGTAAAATGAAAGGTCGAATATTAAGGAATGATTATTTCAATAAAATCACACAATCAACTCGGCTACCAATGAGTGGCATTTTACCAGATTCCAAACGAATCGACACATCACGTACACGGCGGTCTTCTTGCTCAGTTGATTGGTCTTTGAAAAGCGATTTT
>JALQYE010000162.1 GCA_023254245.1 Emticicia sp. | reverse complement strand
AGTAAATTAATTTTTTCACCACTAAGTGCATGAAGAACGCAAAGCTTCACTAAGAAAAAACTCAGTGTATCTTTGTGTTCTACGTGCCTCCGTGGTAAATATTCAACTCTATAAACTATGAACAATACTCGACGCTCATTTCTAAAAACAGTTCCACTGGCACTTGGTGGAGCTTCATTGGCAACTCCTACCTTTGCCGAAAATCCAAAACCACAAACAGCCAGCCGAATTAAACTCAGCGTATCGAGTTACTCGTATTGGCATTTCAAAGGAGATAAATTTCCGATTGAAAAAGTAATTGATGAAGCAGCAAAACTCGGACTTGACGGCATTGATGTGCTTCACCGACAAATGGATGGCGAAGACAATGCTTATTTACAAAAACTTAAAAAACACGCCTTTGTGAATGGCATAGCCATGACTTGCTTGTCGATTCATCAAGGCTTTGTTTCGCCCGATAAAGCAGTTTTGAAAGAACACATCGACCACACGATTCATTGCATTGAATTGGCCTACAAAATGGGCATTCCATGTATGCGTTTAAATACGGGTCGTTGGGGGACAATCAAATCTTTTGATGATTTTATGGCAAAACGTGGTATCGAACCTGCTATTGCTGGTTACACCGAAGATGAGGCATTCAAATGGTGCATTGACAGTATTCAGCAGTGTATGAAAAAAGCCGAGGAATGTGGTATTCTACTGGCTCTCGAAAATCACTGGGGGCTTGGCTCTACTCCCGAGGGAATGCTCAGAATCAAAAATGCGATTGATTCGCCGTGGTTGGGACTTTTGATGGATACTGGCAATTTCTTAGAAAACCCTTATGATAAACTGGAGAAAATTGCTCCACAAACCAGCTTTGTACAAGCAAAAACATACTATGGTGGTGGCGAATGGTACACCCTTGATTTAGACTACAAACGTATTGTTGATATTCTAAAAAAAGTAAACTATCAAGGATATATTTCGATTGAATTTGAAGGAAAAGAAGACCCAAAATCAGGGGTTCAAAAAAGCGTAGATTTACTCCGAAGTGTATTGTAATAAATAAGAATGTCGATTCGATAGCTGATAATCAGTGTACTTACAAACTGATTATCGGCTTTTTTGATGTATAGATTTGTTGACATTCTACCCATAAAAATTATCAATGAAAAAAGCTATCTTACTTCTTATTTTGAGCCTTATCGCTCAAAGTATTTTTGCACAAACGCTAAGTTTAAGTGTCAGATTACTTGATAACTCGAAAAAACCTGTCATTGGAGCGAGTATTAGGCTTATTAATAAAGCTGACTCAAGCAAAGTCCAGTACAGTATCTGCGATACTACTGGTGTTGCAAAGTTTATTACAAAGACTGGTCAATATCAGCTAAAAGCAAGTTCAATTGGGTATAAAAACCTTGAGAGACCACTTACTATCCATTCAAAATCAAACTCATTTGAGTTTATTATGCAAGAGGATGCCAATGCTCTTGGCACTGTTACGGTTGTGGCACAAAAGCCTCTGGTAAGCCAAGAGGACGACAAAATAATAATAGACCCAGAACCAATAGCCAGTAGCAGCACAAGTGCCTACGAAATTATGGAAAAAACACCAGGGCTTTTTCTTGACCCCGACGGCAATATTTACATCAGCAGCACTTCTCCTGCTACTATTTATATCAATGGGCGTGAACAAAAAATGAGTGCAGCAGATATTGCCACCATTCTAAAAACATTGCCGCCTAATAGCATACAGAAAATTGAGGTATTACGCTCACCATCAGCCAAATATGATGCCAGTAGTTCGGGAGGAATCGTAAATGTTATTTTGAAAAAAGGAGTTAAAATTGGTCGAACAGGAAGTGTAGTTACAGGCATGAATCAAGGACGATTTGGTAATCAGTTTCTTAGTTTGAATCTGATGAATAACGATGGTTCTAAGAGTTCGTATTTTAACCTAAATTATACTCATCGAAATTCTTATGACCAAATAGAAACAAATCGTAATCTAAGCGAAAACACCTATTTGGCTCAAAAATCTTATGCAACATCGCCAGCACAAGTATTTTATAGTGGCTATGGTTTTAGCTATGACTTAAATCCAAAATGGACTTTGAATGTTGATGGAAGAGGTTCCTATAACGATAATCGCTCAGAATCGAGCAACGAAAATACAGTAAAAACAATAGGTACTGAGGCCATTCGTTCACAAACTCAAAACGATGTTCGGAATCGAAGTAATAATTTGATTGTGAGTCAGGGAGTTTCAACAAAATATAAAATTGATACCATCGGCTCAGAACTTACAAGCGATTTCTCGTATAATTTTTTATCAAACAAAAATAAACAAAACTTTATTAATCAGTCTATTCCCTCAATGCAAGACCCACTTTTGGGCAATGGCAATATCGAAACACAACGCCAATCATTTATCGGGCAGATAGATTTAAAATACAAAACTCGTGGAGATATTACCATAGAAAGTGGCTTAAAAACGTCGATTTTATCTTTTCAAAACGCCACTGAATATACCATCCGACTGAGCGGACAAGCAACTCTTGATGCTTCACGCACCAATAAATTCGACTATAATGAAGCAATTCATGCAGGCTATGCACAAGCATCAAAAAAGATAAGTTCAGTATTAATTAAAATTGGTGCAAGGGTAGAAAATACCAATATGTATGGACATCAACGAATTCCGAGCGATACTACATTTAAAATTAACCGAACTGATATATTTCCGTACGCTTATTTGAGTCGAAAAATTTCTAAAATTGCAGGTTTCGACCTCACGGGCTACCTAATTTACCGTCGCTCGATTACTCGTCCTGTTTACGACTACCTCAACCCTTCGCCTAAATACATTGACCAATATCTTTACGAAGCAGGAAACCCAACCTTGAAGCCTCAGTTTACCGAAAACTATGAAGCAAATATCAGTGTTGATAATCGTCCGATTTTTGCATTTGGCAAAAATTACACGCATGATATTTTTACCAATGTAATTTACCAAAGCCCTGACAACCAATCTATTGCAGTAAGAACTTATGATAATTTGGGTAAAAATGAAGAAACCTACTTCAGGCTTTTGGGAGCAATTCCTCCAGGAAAAAAATATTTTTTCGTAGTGGGTACTCAGTATAATCATAATAAATATGATGGACAATATCAATCAAAACCATTGGAATTTAGCCGTGGTAGCTGGTCGTTTTTTACGTTTCATCAGCTAAAATTCAATGATGTTTCGAGCCTTACGATGAATGGTTTTGTCCGATTAAAAGGGCAGTTACAGTTCTATGAATTGAGCAATTTTGGTAGTTTAAACTTGAGCTACAATCGCTCATTTTTGGCCAAAAAACTATTATTTACGCTATCGGCTAATGATATTTTCTTCACAAATAATAATCGCTTTACACTCAATCAGGGCACTATTTCAGCTAATGGCTTCAGAAAATCTGATACCCGACGATTGGGCTTCAATATTCGGTATAATTTTGGTATCAAGAAAAAAGAATCTCAAAGTAATATGATGAATTTTGAGACGTTAGAAAGTAATTCAAAGTAAAATTTCAATTAAATGAGCTACAACATTCAAGTTTATACCGCCAAGACCATGCTGGCCGAAATGGAAGCCGAATCAGAAGATTTTTTTGATAATGATAAAAATCTGATTCCTTTCACAGAAAAACAGATTCAGACTTTAAAAGATCGTCTTTTGCAACAAAGTTTTGAAATATCAAAAGAAGATAAGAAAGGTATTACTTTTAAAAACGATAATTTTGAAGGTATGAGAGCTATTCTTACATCAAATGCTTTATACTTACGTTCGAGTTTCGATGATGCTTTTGAAATAGGCATGATGGCTTCAGAACTGGCAGATACTGGCGAATTTGCCAAATATGACCCACAAGCCGATGGTTGGGAGGTTTTAGGCGAGTAGTTTTTTAGCATGAAATTCTTGTTGAAGTGCTTGCAAGCAAGTTATGCACAAACATGCTCCATCAAAATCCCAGACAGTTATATCTCTGATGTACTGGGTTTCATCAAATGTAAGGCTAATATTTTGGCAATCGCACTGACCCACATTATTTGCCTTACATGTAAAAATACTCCCACACCGTGGGCAGGTGTCGGGTGCGTGCTTAGTCATGAGGGTAGTAAATCGGTAAAATAATAGGTAGAAATATGTTCGTTCCCTTCGGCATCTTTAAAATTATAAGTCTTATCGACAGTTTCGCCAATTTCAAAATTAATTGAGTTCTTGTAATAAGGTGCTTCGTAAACAAATGTATGAAACTCACCGTTTTCGCCACAAGGGTCAATATTTGTGGGGAGTTCTTTGATAAAATCTCGGTCGAGGATTCTTCCACAAAAAGATTTATCCAGCACATTTCCATTCACACTAACAACGATAGTTTTGAAGCCCAAGTCCCAAAATTCTGCCAGGAGTTCGAGCGAAGGGCGTTTCCAGATTGGAAAAACACCTTTCATGCCAAATTTAGTCAAACGTTCTTCTCGATGCTGACGCAAATCTTCTAAGAAAATATCACCAAAAATTGAGTATTCGATGCCTTTTTGCACCATTGGTGTAAGTGCTGATTCCATTTGGGCATGATACTCTTCCATTGAAACAGTTTCTGAAAGACGTACTTTTAGCAATTCAAGTCCAATATTTTCAGCTTGTTTGTCGAGCAGTTTTTCACGCACACCGTGCATGGATATACGCCCAAAAGCATTGTTTACGGTTGTGAGTAGATACTGAACATCAAAGTTTTTTTCTTTCAATACATGGTAAAGCGATAGAGCCGAATCTTTCCCTCCTGACCAATTCATCAATGCTTTTTTATGTGGATTTCTCTGCATGATTGTTCATTTTTTTTGCTCAACAAATTTCTTTTTCAAGTGCCAAAAAGTGAGTAAAACTACCATTTTCATTCATCAAAGGTATAATTTCAATATTACAGTTATACACTTCGCCGTTTTTTCGATAATTAATAACCTTAGCTTTTAGTGCTTCAAATTTTTGGAGATTTTCACGAATTTTTGTTCGGCTTTTCTCATCTGTTTTTTCACCTTGTAGCATCATCGGTTTACTGCCAATCAATTCTTCTTCAGAATACCCAGTTAATTTCATAAAATTATGACTTATCCAGATGATTTCTCGTTCTAAATCAGTGATGATTATCGAATAGTTTTCAGATAAAAAATCTCGAAAAGGTAAATCAATCTGCCAAGAAAATTGTTTTTTCAGAGCATTAATTTTTCTCAAATCTTCTGCAATATCCATTTGTTTTTGCAATAGAGGGTGAGCAAGCCCCCAACTATGCAATGGTACATTTGTACCTGTTTTTTTCTGTCTTGATAGGCCCGAAACAAAATCCATGTATTTTTAAATTATATTTGGCCACTAATTTTGCCAAACCAGTTGAAATCTCAAATGTTAAACATTCAACTAAGCACACCACCCCGATAAATGTGGGTATAGCTTACCTAATGTTTATATCCTAAACAAATATTAACGTAAAACCAAATTTGTCCTAAGTGATAACAAATAAACAATTTTTATCTGTAAAAATATAATTAAAAACCTAACGTGAGAAAAATAGAAGTCTGTGGTAATGTCTTGAGTTCGCCACCACCTAAGTTTTGAGCAAGTGGTTCTTGAAAAGAAAATCCAACCGAAAACGCTCTGTAGTAGGCTTGAACTCCGAGGGTACTAAGCAATGTATAACCACCTGTTTGTGAATTTGCCAAGCCTTCTTTGTGGTCTTTAAATCCATAATCAAACGACGAACCGAGATTGGGCATGATAGAGAGATGCCCGAAGTTTTTTGTGTAAAAAGCTGTCAATGAAGCACTCAAACGGTTGCCAAATTTATAATGTCTATTACTTTGGGTCGAAATCCTGCCTCCTACTTCGGTGTTTAAACCAAACTTTTTGTAGCGAACTGTGTGAATGGCACTCAGCAAAAAATCAGTGCTACCCGTACCCAACTGAAAATTGGGGTTAACTTCGGTATCAGCATAGCCATATTCAAACTTGCCCGTTGGTAGTTTTATTCCTCCACCAATCATTAAATTATGATAGATTCCGCTGGTGTTGGTTGAGTCAAGAAATGTATTCAGAATATTGTAATGAGCCAAGAGCAAAACATCGCCAATACCTTTTTTCTGCGTTTTTGTTCCTGAATAAAGCAGGGTTTGTTGATTATCATTATAAGGTAAAAATGCCAATACTTGCAAGTTTTTAATTGGATAAAAACGCCCCCAAACTTCGAGCGTTTGATACTCTTCTTTGGTTTTGAGCACCTGACTATTGAGGTGCGAATCGAAGCTACGCAAACGATAACGCAAACCCACAAACTGGCTACCCGAGCGAGGTAAAAGTCCAACAAACGAGCTTCCGTTTGCACAGCCACACAAATCGCAAGCTGAAACGGATAAACTACTGATTAGTAAGGATATAAGTATTAAATTTCTCATTTTTGTAATTATAGCACAAGTGCAGACATAGGTTTATCAGAAGTATTTACACAAATACTTGATAATGAAAATATTAAGGTCAAAATAAAATTTAAACTCTTACTTTTTGATATACTTATCAGGATTTTTCACAAAACTCTCTTTACAAGATTCGCTACAAAAACTGTATTCAACACCTTTGTGCTTGGCAGTTATTTTACCACTTTTCTTTACTTTCATGTGGCAAACTGGGTCTTCGAGTTTGGTCTCTTTTTCAGCCGCTTTTTTATCTTTTTGCGTTGGATTTGCTTCTTGAGCAGTGATATTCGAAGAAATAAAAAGCGTGGAAACAGTCATTATTAATACATTTTTCATAAATCTTAATTGTTTAGATTGTTTTAGACTTTGTGAATTTACGTCGCCACCAAAGCATAAAGCCCGTAATGGCCATTAGCCCAGGTGTAAGACCCAGAATTACGTAAAGAATTTTTACTGGAATCCCCCCATAATTACCAACATGTAATGGAAAAAACAGGGCTTCTACTTTGTTCCAAAATGCTAAATCGCTGAAGCGACTTATGCTTAAAAATTCACCTGTATTAGCATCAAATCGTACTAAATTTCCACCCGCAAACATTGGACTTTGGTCTTTAAGATTACCCCGAACGCTGAATTTCTTATCGGGTTGCGTTGGTAAATAGACATAAGACGGCACTAAATCAGGCATTTTCTTGAGACTTTGAGCATACATTTTATCGAGCGATGCCTTCACCAATATATTATTCGGCGTCGGCATTATTTCTTTTTTCCAAGTTTCTGATTCAAAAGCAAATAAATTCATCCAAAAACCTGTAAAAAATACAATTATATTAAGCAAAAGTGACCACACTCCCACTACTCGGTGCAAATCAGAACTTAACATTCGCCAGTTTTTGGTTTTTATTTTTACTTTGAAAGTCAGTACCTTCCAAATAAATTTTCGGTAAACGATAAAACCTGTAATGATTGAAACAAGCATTGTTAGCCCGAAAATAGCGGTGAGAGCCGCCCCTGGCATTCCGAGATGAAAAGAAAAATGAAACTGAAAAAACCATTCAATCCAGCCTACTTCCAAATCATCACTCCGCCCCGAACGCAAGATTTGGCCCGTATATTGGTTAATGTTTATCGCTCCTAAATCATACGATTCTATACGAGCATCATTCAAATACAACCGAAAATGATACGATTGGTCTTTCTCGGCTGTTGGGTTTATCCATGCAATTCCGTCTAAATTTGGATATTTGTTTATAATAATTTTATACAAACTATCAATCGGCAAAACCTTTGATTTAGGCTTGACAATCAGTGTTTTATAATAAATTAATTCATCAAGTTCATCTTTAAAAATCAATATCGAACCACTCAACCCTAACAAAAGTAGAAATACTCCAGTGATAAGCCCCAACCAACTGTGAATGCTAAAAAGTAAACGTTTAAATTTGTTGTTCATATTTCTGGTTCATATCAATTTTAACTTGATTAATGACAAAGTAAGTTCTTTTCTAACGTATTCTATGACAACACAAGTTAGAAACTTATGCTACAGACTTTTAGGGTGCTGCAAATCTTTTATTTTTCAGAAACTCGCTATCTGTCAAAGTTTTCAAGAAAGCTATCAACTTTTTTTGCTCATCGGGCGTGGTTTGTATGCCGAGTTTTTGCCCATTTTTTAATGATGGGTCGAGCGTTGGTATATCCAGAACCGATTCGTTATAGTGCCTTAGTACCGCTTCGAGTGTGTAAAATCGGCCATCGTGCATGTAAGGGCCTGTTATTTCGACATTTCTGAGACTCGGAACTTTAAATTTGTATTTATCTGAGTCTTTTTGTGTAATCCTATGCCTTCCTGTGTCTTCGGCATTATAAACTGCCAGCCCATTGTTTCGATAACTTTGGTCGGTGAAAAGTTCACCCGAATGGCACGATGCACATTTTTGCTTGAAAATCTCCATACCTGCCAGTTCTTCTTCGCTCAAAATTCCGCCTACTTCTTTTCTGACATATTTGTCATAGCGAGAATTGGCCGAAACTAATGAAGTCATAAACTGCGATAGTGCTTTTAAAAAACGTTCGGTTGTGATTTCTTTACTACCATAAGCTTTCTGAAAAAGCATAGCATATTTTTCTTTCTTGCGTAGTTTTTCAAGTACATTTCCCAATTTCTCGTCCATTTCTACTGGATTTTCTATCGGAGCAATCGAAAATAAATCAAGGTCAAATACGCCACCATCCCAGAAAAACTCTTTCTGAAAAGCCATATTCTGAATCGGCGGAGCATTTCTCATACCTCTCAGATTATCAATTCCGTGACTCACATCATGCCCATGATGCGTAAAACCCGATGCTTGACTATGACATTCGGCACAAGAAATTGTCCCATCTCTCGATAAATCTCCTTCATAGAATAACTCTCTACCCAATTCAAAGCCACTTTGTGTGATAGGATTTTTGGCAAAATCATAAATAGGCTTTGGAAAATTAGCAGGAATAGCAAACAATTCTTCTGGTTTAGCTTCTTGGGTAATGCTCGAACAAGCAGCACCCAAGAAAACTAAAACACTGATAATAAACAACTTATACCTATTTTCCATCAATCTTTATCATTATGAACGTGGTCAACGATGAAACTTTGAGCATAATTTTCGGCAATAACTGTACCCGCCGCAGGAGCGTGAATCATGTATGATTTTGCAATACTAATCTGATTTTTAGCACTAAAAACCTTCGTAACATCATTGATGATATGAATAGTAGGAGCAATATCTTTTCTTACCGTAGCCACTTGACCAAATGTAAAATTGAGTATTTTTAAATTATTTGGCGTAACGGCTGTACGACCACCAAAACCACCTATGTGAAATTCATATTGAGTCATTCCCATCATATTATTCGCAGGAATTGCGGGCGAAGTACCCTCCATTTTGAAGAAAATATAACCTGAGTTCCATGACCAATACATATTATCAGTGCCATACGAAGCTGGGTCGAGTACGCCAGTTCGTTGGGCTACATCAGAGATAGATTTTAAGCTGTCAACGCCGATTGTGTAAGTAAGACCAATGTAGTTGGCAGCAGGCACATCTTTCAAGGTTATATTCAAAGAATTAGCCTCTGACTGACGAACCAAAAAATATTGGTCAGTGAATTTTATGACTTCTCCATTTTCTTTTTTCAAAGCAATATTCGATACAAAATAGTTAAG
>JALQYE010000161.1 GCA_023254245.1 Emticicia sp. | reverse complement strand
TGTTCTGACCTTGATTGATATTCGAACCAACCTCTACATCAATACTCGAAAGCAAACCGCCAACGGGGGCTTTTACCACTAAGTTTTCGAGGGTTTCACGCCATAATTGTACATTTTTTTGCGTTCTTTCGAGCGTTCCTTCGAGTTGTTTTATCTGCATGGCAGCATTCTCTTCTTGATATTTTGACGATTCAAGCGTAATTTCACGTTGCTTGATGAGTTTATCATAATCACGTTTCGATTTCAAAAAATCTGACTCGGCAATCACTTTATCATTGTTCAGTTTTTTATTTCTATCGTACAAATCTTTGGCTTGGTCAATCTGAAAATCTAAATCATTAAGCGTTTGGCGAATCGTAAACTTCTCCACTTTCAAGCGTTGACGAGTATTTTGAAGGTCGTTCACTAATCGGCTCGCTTCAGTTTCTGACTGCAAGAAATTAAGTTTTAGATTTTGGTTTTCGAGTTTCAAAATTACTTGTCCTTGTTTCACCATATTTCCACCATCAACAACTTTTTCTTTCACATATCCGCCCACAATGGCATCAAGACGAATAGTCTTTAACGGTAAAACTACCCCCGTCACGACGATAAACTCATCAAAATCGCCTTGAGTTACGGTTGAAACTGTCAGTTTATCTTTTTCAACATTAAGTTTTGAACGCTTATCAGCAAAGGCAAATTGCCAGACTAAAAAGATTGCCAATAACGCTCCTCCGCCAATCATTGCAATTCGCTGTGTGTTCCAAAACTTTTTCTGTATCTGTCTGTCCATTGTACTAAATACGGTTGTCTTTTCTGATTCATTTTTCTCTAATTTGTTCCAAAGCTGTGCCAAAAAGACAATACACTGATTATCAATAACTTACAAATATATTAATATTTTAAACTGTCCGTTTTCGGACATTCTTTGTACGCTGTCGGACGATTTATGAATATAGCCCAATTGCCTTAAAAACTTTAAATCATACGCAAACAACTACTAATCAAACGATTACACAAAAGCTTTGGACAAAGAATTTGTAGCGGAATAATTTTTGTCATAGATTAGCTAAAAGAAAAAGCTAAAAGAAAATGTCGAAACTACTGATAATTGACGATGACGTTGATGTGCTAAGTGCCGCCAAGTTATTCCTAAAACGCCACTTCACGCAAGTTGATATTGAGAAAAATCCCGAACGTATTCCGTTTTTGATTACAAATGGACAATATGATGTGGTTTTGCTCGATATGAATTTTACTCGTGATGTAAACACAGGCAAAGAGGGTTTCGAGTGGCTCGACCGCATTTTAGATATTGACCCAAAAATTTCGGTAGTGCTTTTTACGGCTTATGGCGATGTTGAAATGGCCGTACGTGCCATAAAAATGGGAGCGGTTGATTTTGTTTTGAAACCGTGGGAAAATACGAAACTACTCGAAACCATGCAATCGGCCTACGAAATGCGATTGCAAAAAACTGGTAAGAGTGAAGAAAAGAAAAAGCCAGATAGTAAAGTAGAAATCATTGGTAATAGCCCCGCAATGCTCAAAATCTTTGAAACCATTGAGCGAGTAGCGGCTACTGATGCGAATATTTTGATTTTGGGCGAAAATGGCACAGGTAAAGATTTGATAGCGAGGTCATTACACGAAAAATCGAATCGTGCAGAGATGTCGTTTGTACATTCTGATTTAGGAGCAATCTCTGAAACATTATTTGAAAGTGAGCTTTTCGGACACGTAAAAGGAGCCTTCACCGATGCCCGTGAAGACCGAACAGGCAGATTTGAAGAAGCCAACGGCGGAACAATTTTCTTAGATGAAATCGGCAATATTCCACTATCTCTACAAGCCAAATTATTGAATGTACTTCAAAACCGAAGCGTAACAAAAGTTGGTTCAAACAAGCTCAAAAATATTGATATTCGCTTGATTTGTGCCACCAATGAACCACTGTACGACCGAGTTGCTCAACGCACCTTCCGCCAAGACTTACTTTATAGAATTAATACGATTGAGATAAAACTTCCTGCCTTGCGTGAACGCCCCGAAGATATTTTGCCCTTAGCCGAGCATTTTTTGAAGGTTTATCGCAAAAAATATAATCGACCTGTCAATAGCATCAGTGCGGCTTTGGGTAAGCAATTACAGCGTTATCATTGGGCAGGAAATGTGCGTGAACTTCAACATGCTGTTGAGCGTGCCGTGATACTTTCGCAAGGAAATACCCTGCAACCCGAAGATTTTTTCTTCGAGACCAGACAAGAAACAGCACCTTCATTCGACCAAACTTACCAACTGGAAGAGGTAGAGAAGATGCTGATTATCAAAACTTTAAAGAAGTTTAACGGCAATATAACCGAAGCTGCCCGAGAAATGGGACTCACTCGCCAAGCACTTTACCGAAGAGTGGAGAAGTATGGCATTTAGGCAAACACCGCCTCATACTCCTCAGCCTTAAACCCCATTGCCAAAATCTTATCTGATTCTACAATTGGGCGTTTGATGACCGATGTTTTTTCGAGCATCAAAGCTATTGCCGAAGCATTATCAGTGATTTTTGCTTTTTCTTCATCGGTTAGTTTTTTGAATGTCGTTCCTGCACGATTCACGAGTTTATCGTAAGGTACTTGCGTGAGCCATTCTTCGAGTTTTGCTTCGCTGATACCGAGTTTTTTATAATCATGAAACTCGTAGGCTACATTGTGGTCTTTGAGCCACGTAATGGCTTTTTTTACTGTATCACAGTTCGGGATTCCGTAAACTTTAAGCATTTCTAAGTCTGTTTGCGAGATTTTTAAGGATTTTCATTTCACCTAAATGCTCGGTTTCGTGGTTATAGAAAAACCATAGCAACTCGGCATTTGTTCGAGGGTCTGGGCCTATCTTTATTGGCGATTCTTGCTGCAAGTATTCGTCAGAAGCTGTCTCAATAAGTGCATTTATTTGCTCGCCACGCTTCACAAAATGCTCAAGAATAAAGCTAAGTTCAGGATAAGCGTCGTTGGCTTTCAATGCCGAATCTTTTCCGAATAATTCTCTTTCGTTTTCGTAAACCTCCAATTGAGCCGTTGGATTTAAGATTTTAATAATCGTATTTCTGACGGTTGTAGCGTGACCAAGATTCCAAAGAAAATTATTCACGGCATCATACGGGCGAAACAGTGATTCTTCTTGCGAAAGACCTTCGGCAAATTTTACTATTTTTCGGGTATTCAACGATAATCCTTTTTGTAATTCTGTTAACATAATAGGGTTCTATTCAAGGTTAATTTAAAATAAAAAAGTCGAACACCAACTTGTGATATTCGACTCTTAAAATACAACATCATTTCAATAGATAACGTTCCCCTTCATTTTTTGTGCTTTATCGGTTGTAGCCAAGAGCGGGTACTGGTCAAATATATTTCTCACAATACTCTTAAAATAGTTTTTCTTCGATGATGCCTTATTAAAAATACCCGTTGCATAGCCACGCCACACAACTTCGCTGGTTTCGGCTTCAATCATCGAAATCATCAGCGTCCCACGTCCTAATTCATATTTTATAGGGCGATACAAATAACTTTCATCTTCTGTCGAAACCCAATTCATCAACGATGGCTGTTCGTAGCCTTTGTATTTGAGTCGGTCGTAGTAGATAGAAAAATTCACAAATACATTAGGCTTTTGGGCATTAAACTCATAGCCCCTTGCACGCATCTGATACTGAATAGCCTGCTGCACATCTTCGCACAAGATATTGGTATCTCGTTCGCAATCAACAAACGCATAGGTTTGGTATTTCTTGAAATGGGTCGAATAACGATAGTCATTATCAACAAAAACTCTTGTACATCCACTCAGAAAAGCCAATAAGCTCAGAAATAAAAGTAGTTGTTTCATCCTAAATTAACACATTTTTGGTCGTTCGGCAATATTACAGAAACTAAACACCTATAGACTGTTAACCAACGACTGTGGACTCTTTTATAATTCTTCAATCTTACGAGGTTTCTCGCCTGCCGCAAAGAGTGGATACTGGTCGAAGATATTTCTGACCACACTGCGGTAATAATTAATTGGCTTATTGACTTGCTTATTGAAAACACCCGAGGCGTATCCACGCCAAATCAGACGGCTACTTTCGGCGTCGAGTAGTGACACCAAAATCATTCCGCCACCAAAATGGAAATTCTGAGTTTTGTAGGTATCATCGCCATCGAAGTGATTAACCCAACGGTCAAGTGAAGGTTGGAAGTATCCTTTATAATCAACACGGTCACGGATAATGCTATAACTTACCAAAAGGCCTGGGTCTTCAGCTGTTACTTTATAGCCACGTGCCTTCATTTGGCGGCGAATGGCATCTTGAATTTCAGAACAAACAAACGAAGTATCAATCTCACAATTCAAGAAATTGTAGGTTTTGTACTTCGTAAAGTCGGTTTCGTAGCTGTAGTCGTTATCGACCATGAGCTTAATGGAATTACAGCTTGATAATGCTAAAACAATGAGTGCAGAAGACAATAAATAGAATTTTTTCATAAGGCTTACAAATTGAACTAATTTAAAATACAAAATGATATTGATTCGTGGCTATGCCAAGAAAAGACTTATTATCAACTATTTATAAATATCTCAACGGAAATCAGCTAACCATTGCAGTATATTCAAAACTAATCAATCGTTTCTAAAAAATCAAGTTTTTTGTTGCTTTATCTCAAATCTTGCTACGTCGGTCTTTGGTCGCAACTGTTCAATTATCTACCTGCACTCTTGTGGTATTTAGCCTTTATAATAAGCTAAGGCTTTTTTCATTTCGTTTTTACTTACCACAATATCATAGAGGCAACTTCCTGCGGAATTTATCAGCGAGAAGCGAACCTCTTTGCCTTTATTTTTCTTATCTTGAAGCGTCAGCCCGATGATTGTATCAAAATCGGCTTCCGCAATATCCACTTTTCCGTAAATCGAAAATATAAACTCTTCTATTTGTTCAAGGGTTCGTTCGTCAATCAAACCTCGTTCATAAGCTATATACGACTCACAGACCATTCCGGTTGCAATTGCTTCGCCATGAAACAATCTTTTTTTTCCTTGAGGCAGAAAAAACGTCTCGATTGCGTGTCCAAGCGTATGCCCAAAGTTTAAAATTTTGCGTAAACCTTTTTCGGTTGGGTCTTGCTCAACTACTTTTTTCTTAATTTCTACCGAATGAGCAATCAAATCGGGTAAATCTTGGTCGGCTAAATCTTTTCTTCTGATTTCCTGCCATTTTTCTCCATCTTGAATCAAGCAATGTTTCAAGATTTCGGCAAAACCTGAGCGTTTTTCTCTTTCCGAGAGAGTTTCCAAGAAAACAGGGTCAATCAAAACCGCATTAGGTAACGTGAATACACCCAGATGGTTTTTAAAACCTTGAAAATCAATGCCCAGCTTCCCTCCTACGCTGGCATCTACCTGCGAAAGTAGCGTGGTCGGAATCTGAATAAAATCAATGCCACGCTTATAAGTTGCGGCACAAAAACCTCCCATATCGCCAATTACTCCTCCGCCTAAGTTAATCATCAAGGCATGACGGTCGAGTTGTGCTTCGGTCATGGCCGACCAAATAAGCTCACACGTTTGCAGGTTTTTGTTTTCTTCGCCGTGTTTTACGGTAATGAGCGTATGTTTCGGCAACGAATCTTTGATAACTGGATAACAAAAACGCTTGGTATTTGTATCGGTCAAGACAACGATTTTTGAATAACTTTTTGTGCCGAGAAAAGTTTTTAAACTTTCGGAAATTGGAGAAATAATAACTGACATTTTAACTTTCGTTGATTAAAGGAGCAATTTAGTGATTGAAGTTTAGAAATCGAATTTTATTTTACCACAGAGGCACGGAAAACACGGAGTTTCACGGAGAAAATACTCTGTGATTCTTTGTGTTCTCCGTGCCTCTGTGGTGAAAGACACTCGGGAAATTTATTGAAATATTATTTCAATAAATCCCACTTAAAAATACCAAGATTATTCAAGAAATAGCGGAACGAAACTCTGAGTACGCCCAAACCGTATTTTGAGCTACGCATAAAATTAATAGAAGAGGCTTCATCAAAATATTTGGTCGGGCAAGTTACTTCGGCAATTTCGTAGCCTTTGGCAAAGATTTGGGCAATCATTTCATTATCAAAAATAAAATCATCGTCACACTTTTTGAATGGTACTGTTTGCAATACTTCACGTGAGAATGCACGGTAGCCCGTATGATATTCCGAAAGTTTTTGGCTCATTAAAATATTTTGTGAGAGCGTAAGGAAACGGTTAGCGATATACTTATAAAGTGGCATTCCGCCCTTCAAAGCACCTTTGCCCAGTATTCTCGACCCAAAAACAACAGGATATAAATCTTCGCCGATGATACTCACCATTGCTCTGATTAGTTTTGGTGTATATTGATAATCTGGGTGAACCATCACTACGATATCTGCCCCAATTTCGAGGGCTTTTGTGTAGCAAGTTTTTTGGTTTCCGCCATACCCTTTATTTACATCATGGCGAATAACGTGCTGAATACCAATACTTTTGGCTACTTCGGCCGTATTATCGGGACTATAATCATCAACCAAGATTACTTCGTCAACAATATCAAAAGGGATTTCTTTGTAAGTACGTTCAAGCGTCAGCGATGCACGATACGCTGGCATAACGATGACTACTTTTTTACCATTATACATGAATTATTCGAGTTTTCGGTGCAATTTTGCAAATCAATTCTATTGAAACTTTGTTACAAAATACAGCATGTTTCTCTTGAATTGCAAATCTGTGATTGGGTAATTGGTTATTAGTTACTGGTTATTAGAAGAATACTTACGGGTAAAAACCTTATTTATTAAACTTGGGGTATAGCTTTACAATAAAGATTGTCATACACCAATAACCAGTTCTCCAATAACAAATAACCAATAAACAAACAAAGTGCCAAGATTTTAAGCTATATTTATTTTAAATTTTCCTTTTATGACTTTTTCAAACGAAACAATATTTTTCATCTGTTTCTCGATTTTTGTGGGTTTAGTAATGGCGTTCGACTTAGGGGCTTTCAGTAAGTCGAGTAGCCACAAAGTTAGCTTCAAAGAAGCGGGTCTTTGGAGTGCAGTTTGGGTGGCCTTGGCCATCGGATTTTTCTTTTTCTTACGCCAATATGGCTATCTGATTCATGATATTAGCGATGCTTCACACCTTGAATCGGTCAGATTGAAATACTATGACAAACTAAAACTCCCAACCGATTTCAATGCCGCCCTGCAAGCCTTTGAAAACAGCATGGCCATTGATTATCTGACGGGTTATCTGACCGAATATTCGCTTTCGGTTGATAATATTTTTGTGTTTATTCTGATTTTTAGCTCGTTTGGTGTTCACGAAAAATTCTACAAAAAAGTATTGGTTTGGGGTATTCTTGGCTCAATCGTGCTGCGTTTTATCTTTATTTTTATTGGGGCAGCTTTGATTCAAGAGTTTGAATGGATTCTTTTTGTTTTCGGTGGATTTTTAGTTTATACGGGTCTGAAAATTTTCTTTAATAAAGAAGAAGAGGAAGAAAAAATCGAACCAGCCAAGCACCCTGTGGTGAAAGTTGCTTCAAAGGTTTTCAATGTCTATAAAAGAAACGTAACCGATAATTTCTTGATTTATCATAAACGCTACAAGAAATGGTATATCACGCCACTTTTCTTAGTGATGCTTGTTATTGCGGGTACTGATGTGGTTTTTGCGGTTGATTCTATCCCTGCTATTTTCTCAATTACAAAAGACCCTTATATCGTATTTTTCTCGAATGTGTTTGCTATTATGGGGCTTCGTTCGATGTTCTTTTTCTTATCGAGCATCATGGGACTCTTCCGCTATTTACCTTTGGGATTGGGCGTTTTGTTGACCTTTATCGGTGCAAAAATGCTTCTTCACCACCAAATGGAAGGACTTGGCTTTACGAATACGCACTCGCTGATTGTGATTGTGGGAATCTTGGCAACCAGTATTTTGGCTTCGATTTTGATTCCTGAAAAGAAGGAAGCGTAATTCTATTACTAAGGAAGGCTTCGCTTAAAGCGAAGTCTTCCTTTTATTTCCTTCTACAAATTCCGACTCCAAAAACGCTCAAATTTCCAGCTTTTTGCTCGGAGATTCATGGGTAAATAAGCGTGTGATTCTTTTGGAGAAATACCATCAAAATACAAATCATCATCGGTTAAAATTAAAGATTCATATTTTCCATTGGCGGTTTTTACGGTTAAATCTGCAAAAGGTAATTCGTTGATATACTGATTGTTATGTTTCTTTAATTGTTCTTTTAAAAACCAATCCGTTCGGAAACTTTCGGGTAAATTGGGTTCGTGCAGAAACTCACCATTCGATATTGCGAGTGCATATTCCAAATATTTTTTTAGCAGTTTCGGACCTTCATTTTGAGCATTTTCTACATTGAGTTGATGCGGCAAAATACTACTCACCACATAGATTTTTTCTCTTGCACGAGTAACTGCCACATTGAGTCGGTTTTCACCCCCAATTTGATTCAAACTACCAAAATTCATCAATAATCGACCATTCGCATCGGGAGCATATCCCACCGAAAAAATCACAATATCAAATTCATCTCCTTGTATATTTTCAATGTTTTTGACAGAAATTTGAGCATTTATTCGTAATTCGTAATTCGTAATTCTCAACTCTATCAATTCTGCTTGTTTATGATTGAAAGTTACAACGCCTATGCTTTTTTCGGGTGAAGTTCGTTGTAATTTGGTTATCAACTCTACCACTTTTTGAGCTTCACGTTCGTTAGTGTTTTTCTCCCAAATGCCTTCCACTTTTATATAATTTATGGCAGGTTGATTAAGGCTAATTTGCTCATAATGAGGCAATAAACGCAAAGAATTTTTATAGAAAAACTGATTAGAAAAACCAATCAAATCAAGCGATTGACTACGATAATGCCCCATCAACGAAGCTTGTGGCAAATATTGAGCAGCGAAATCGAGCAGCGAATCTATCTCCAGAATTGGTTCTTCGTCAGTCAAATCTTCTTCGTAGCGAATCTGGTATAAATCATTGGGTTGAAGCTGCTTCGAATCGCCCGCTACCACAATCTGTTTTCCTCTATAAATGGCAGGAATACCGTACTCGGCAAAGCACTGAGAAGCCTCATCGAAAATCACCAAATCGAACAAGCCTTCTTTCATTTCAAACATCGCCGAAACCGATTCGGGCGATGCCATCCAACACGGAATGAGTTTAAAAAGCTCGTCGGAGTAAGTTTCTAAGACTTTCCGAACCGACCATAATTTTCGTTTTTTAGTTGTTTGATGATACAACTCTCGATACGAAACTACATTTTGTAAACGGTTGATTAATAGTTCTTTGTACGTTTGCTCACGCAATTTAAGCAAGACAATTTCTTGGCTCAAAGCCTGCTTTTGCAATACACATTCTTGCAATTCGTCTTCCATTTGTTGCATTTTAAGCGAACTCACACTTCGCAGAATCGGAAATTTTGCTTCAATATCCTGAATCCAAGCTAACCGCAGAGAGTTTTGAAAAACTTCGGTTGCTTCGTTGGGTTTGGCTGTCAGTTTTTCGATTATTTCAAGTTCGGTATGGCTAAACGTATTTTTTAGGCTATCGGCTTCTTGGAGATAATCGAAAAATAGCCCCTCCCCAGCCCTCCCCGATGGGGAGGGAGAAAGTTCTCCTCCCCATCGGGGAGGGGCTGTTATCT
>JALQYE010000160.1 GCA_023254245.1 Emticicia sp. | reverse complement strand
AGGATAACCTTCTTCCATATCGGCAGCCACATAAGTTAGTTTCAATACTGGTTCTTCTCCATTGATTGCAGTGGCATTCCACAACTTTTTATCGAATCCCTTCAAGCCACCATGCAGAGCATTTACACCATTATTAATTGGTAATGAATAAGTAACGCCATCTAACTCAAAGCTACCTTTGGCAATTCTATTACCATAACGACCGATAATTGCTCCAAAATATGGTACTCCTTTTAAATAGCCTTCTAAGGTATCGCATCCGTGTACGACATCAGCAAAATTCCCATCTCGGTCGGGTGCGGTTAATGATACAATTATTCCACCAAAATCAGTGATTCGGGCTTCCATTCCTGCGGTGTTTTTTAAGGTATAAAGGCTTGTTTCTTGGCCATCGGGAAGTTTCCCAAAAGATTGTTTTTCGATACTCATTATAGTTGATTATTTGTAGAATTGTAAAGATTTGATTCGACAAAACTACGTATTTTTTTTCACAGTAGGACAGGTTTGTAACCTGTTAATATAACCAATTTGACAGGTTACAAACCTGTCCTACAATAATAATGAATAGAAAAATTTCGGTATTTGATATAAGTAACCAAACATTCTTGCAAAAAAGTCGCTAAAAAACTCCGATTTGTCTATCAAACCATCCAAACATCTACCCAATTCATTAGTTTTAGTTTTTGTATAAATCGTTTTTCTGTTAAAAAATTTCTTATCACCGAATATTTGTTCATTTTTACAATAAATTTCATTTTTAATTCAATCAACAACCTAACATGAAAAGAAGGGATTTTATCCAATTATCTGGTATGGGTTTGGGAGCTATGATGGGGTCTACGATTCCCGTACTGGGAAATATGGTACCTGTCGAGCATCTTCTTGAGCCTGGGGCTGATATAGCTACAAAAAAGCGATTAGCTGATATTGCTCTCAACGCAACTAAATCACGTGGGGCAACCTACACAGATGTTCGCATTGGTCGTTACTTACAGCAATTCTTATTTACCCGTGAAACCAAAGTGCAAAACATCACCAATGCCGAATCTTATGGCGTTGGTATCAGAGTAATTGCCAATGGTACTTGGGGTTTTGCCGCCACCAGCGACGTAACACCCGACGGAATTGCCAAATGTGCCGAAACCGCCGTGGCTATTGCCAAAGCAAACTCAAAGATTCAGAAAGAGCCAGTTATCTTAGCACCACAAAAAGGTGTTGGCGAAGTAACATGGAAAACTCCAATCAAGAAAAATGCTTTTGAGGTTCCTGTGCAAGAAAAAATTGATTTATTGATGAAAGTAAACAGCGAAGCCATGAAAAATGGTGCTGGATTTGTTACATCAAACTTATTTTTTGTAAACGAACAAAAGTATTTCGCTTCTTCTGATGGCTCATACATCGACCAAGATGTGCATCGTATTTGGCCAACTTTCACCGTTACGGCCGTTGATAAAGCCGCAGGAAAATTCAAAACTCGTGATGCCATCAGCTCGCCAATGGGCATGGGTTATGAATATTTAGATGGTTTGGCCAGCGAAAAAATCTCTGCTCCAAATGGTCTGATTGGCTATCGCAACTCTTACGATATGGTTGAAGATGCAATTATGGCATCGAAACAAGCTCAACAAAAGCTCACAGCAAAATCTGTTCCAGCAGGTAAATATGATTTAGTACTTGACCCAAATCACCTCGGACTAACCATCCACGAGTCGGTTGGTCACCCACTCGAACTTGACCGTGTATTAGGCTACGAGGCTAACTATGCTGGAACTTCGTTCGCCACACTCGATAAATGGAAAACAAAGGCTTTCAACTACGGTAGCAAGCAAGTAAATATCGTAGCTGATAAAACCCAACCTTACACGCTCGGAACGGTCGGCTATGATGACGAAGGTGTGCCATGCAAAGAATGGGATTTGATAAAAGATGGTGTTTTGGTGAATTACCAAGCTATCCGTGACCAAGTGAATATCTTAGGCGAAACCGCATCTCACGGTTGCTGCTATGCCGATAACTGGAACTCGGTTCAATTCCAACGTATGCCAAATGTTTCGCTTCGCCCAGGTAAAGAAAAATTGAGCGTTTTTGATATGATTAAAGGCGTTGAAAAAGGTATTTATATCATCGGACGTGGATCGTATTCAATTGACCAACAGCGTTATAACTTCCAATTTGGTGGACAACTTTTCTACGAAATCAAAAACGGAGAACTGGTAGGAATGCTCGACGATGTAGCTTATCAATCAAACACACAAGAGTTCTGGAACTCATGTGTGCAGATTTGTGATAAAGACGATTACCGTACTTTTGGTTCGTTTTTCGATGGAAAAGGTCAACCTTCGCAGGTTAGTGCCGTTTCGCACGGAAGTGCAACCACTCGTTTCAATGGTGTAAACGTAATCAATACTGGAAGAAAGATTTAAACTTTGAGGCACAAAGGAGCAAAGATGCAAAGGTTCAAAGTTGATTGACGATGATTAAAACTTTGTGCCTCTGTGCCTTTGGAACTTTGCCCCTAAAATAAAAAACAAATGAATAAAATATTATCAAAAGAAGAAGCTAAAAAGATAATAGATAAGGTTTTAGCATTTTCAAAGGCAGATGAAATGAGTGTGAGCCTCAGCGGAGGCCGCACAGGAAATATTCGTTATGCCCGAAATTCGGTTTCGACCAGTGGCGAATCTTATGACCAATCATTGGCAGTTACAGCAGTTTTTGGCAAACGCTCAGGTACAGCTACCATCAACGAATTTGATGACGCTTCACTCGAAAAAACAGTAAGAAGAGCCGAAGAAATCGCTCGTCTTGCTCCCGAAAACTCAGAATACATGCCAATGCTCGGGCCTCAGACGTATTTAGAAGCTCCAACTTATGCCGAAAGTACTGCTAATATCGACCCTGATTACCGTGCCAAAGCAGCTTTCGATAGCATCGACCCATGTGCCAAAAAAGGCTTAACCGCAGCGGGATATTTAGAAGATTCGACAGGCTACTCGGCCATTGGTAACAGCAAAGGACTTTTCGGTTATAATAAAGCAACTTCGGTTGATTTTTCAATCACGGTTCGTACAGCCGATGGACTTGGCTCAGGCTACGCCATTCGTGACTTCAACGACACATCAAAATTAAGTACCAAACAGGCTACCGAAATTGCGATGCAAAAAGCATTGGCATCAAGCAATGCAAAAGCACTTGAGCCAGGAAAATACACCGTGATTCTCGAACCAGCAGCATCAATTGATTTATTGCAAAACATGATGCGAAGTATGGATGCTCGTAATGCCGACGAAGGACGTAGTTTCTTGAGCAAAAAAGGTGGTGGTACACGTTTAGGCGAAAAACTATTCGACGAAAGAGTAAATATTTATTCTGACCCAACCAATATTGAAATCCCGAGTTCGGGCTTTGGCGGTGGTGGCGGTGGTGGCCGTTTTGGTGGCGGTGGCAGCGATGGTCGTCCACAAGAAAAAATCTCTTGGATTGAAAATGGTGTCGTGAAAAACGTTTATTATTCAAGATTTTGGGCAGATAAAAAAGGGGTAAAAGCAATTGCTCCACCTTCAGGCTTTATCATGGCTGGCGGAAATGAATCTTTAGCCGATTTGATTAAAGGCACCGAAAAAGGTATCTTAGTTACACGTTTCTGGTATATTCGTGCCGTTGACCCGCAAACATTATTGTACACAGGACTTACTCGTGACGGAACTTTCTACATCGAAAAAGGACAAATAAAATACCCAATCAAAAACTTCCGTTTCAACGAAAGTCCAATTATCATGCTGAATAACCTTGAAGCAATGGGCAAGCCTACTCGTGTAGGAGGTTGTTTGGTTCCGCCACTCAAAATCAGAGACTTTACTTTCAGTAGCTTATCTGATGCGGTTTAAAATTTCTTAAGAAGCCTGCAGGTCTTAATGACCTGCAGGCTTTTTTCATATTAATATTCTCTTTCACCAAACTCGCTATTCGGGAGTTTCATTTTCTTTGTACTCTGATTCAAGTTAAACGAAAGGTTCAACATAACAATATTGGTTTCTTGAATGTAATTGGTTGTTGTATAAAAATTCGTTCCGAAGGTTGTTATTCGTTGTTGGTTCACTGACATCTTTCCAAAAGCGGCATTTTGCCATTGTAACGTCAGGTTAAGTTTGTTTTCTTTGAAACTCTTTTTTACCGATAAATTAGGTTGGTAAAATCTTGAATCTGAACCTTGTGCGGTATTTCGAGCTGATAAATAGGAAAGATTAAACTGGGTACTCAACGTAGATAAAATTTGATAACTGATATTACTATTGACCGAATAAACCCACCCTCGGCTATTAACTGTCACACTTTTATCAAACAAAGTGCCTTTTATCTTTAAATTATAGACATTCCCACCGAAGAAAACCTTTAGTTTTTTGATAGGTGAATACGTAATTCCAAATTCAGAACCAATTAAACGAGCTTTACCTGCATTGGTATAAATTCGATTTAAAATTGAATCGTTTCGCACGCTATTGACTCGATTGACGATATCGGTTATTTGTTGGGTATAAACATTCAAATACAGGGAAGTCTTCTTGAGGTCTTTTGTGAGCCCTGCCTCATAAATTCCGATAAATTCGGGGCGAATATTTGGGTCTCCTTGTTCGAGTGTTTCACTGTGTTCACGCTCTGGGTATGGATTTAGCTCATTGTTGGTCGAACGCTGCACTCTTCGACTATACGCAACTTTTAATCGCAAATCTTTTCCTAAATCATACAGAAAATTGGCCGATGGAAAAAAGTTTGAAAGTTTCAAAATTGTTGGTTCGGAACCTTTGTTATCTCTAAATTCTCTGAAAGCATTTTCATAACGTAAACCCGCCGAAAACTCCATTTTGTTGTATTTTCCTGCATACTGCGAATACAAGGCGTGAATTCGATTAAGCACCGAAATATCGGCCGAAAATGCTGGATTGAGTACAAAAGGCTCAAAACTTCCACTTTTTTCTTTGTATGTGAAACTCCCTTCTTGGCTTTGCGTACGGTATTGATAACCCAAAGCCAATTTTCCGATACCAATCGCTTTTTCGTAATCAACTTTTAACCGAATCGCATTGAGTGGGTTATTGCCTGTATTATACGTATATTGGAGTGTATCGCTAAAATTTTTGCTATTCAAATTTCGGTTTTTGGTATAACCATCAAGATTTGCCTTTTCATAAAGCCCCGATAATGAAAGCGTCGAACTATTTTTAAAACTATGCGTATAATCAAGATTAAAAACCTTAAAATCACCCGATTTTAACACTAAATTAGGGTTGTAATACTCCGAGACTCCAACGATTTTATTAGTCAATAAATCAGTTTTTTTGTTTCGATAATAAATATCAGCAGTGCGATATTGTGTTCTTGCCCCCAAATAAATACCTGCTGAAAGTTCATCGTTTTTAGTTATTTTATAAGAAGTAACTAACCTTACACCATAATTTTCTCGCTTAAAGCTTCGCTCGCCTTCACTCGGAAAACTCGTAAAAATATTGTTAATAGTCGTATTTACATCACCAATTCTTCTTCCAGCAATATCATTTTTTAAATAATTTACCGATAATGAAGCATCTAATTTTCCTTTTTTGTAGTTAACCGTTGCATCTGCTCCATAGCGTTTCGGTTCAGTGGCATTGAAGTACGTATCAATCCTTGGTAGTCCATACTGTAGATTTGATGTTAACGAAAAACCATCATTTACACCCCGTTTCGTTACGATATTTATAATTCCAGCTTTACCATCAGCATCATATTTGGCCGATGGAGCCGTTATCATTTCGATTTTATCAATGCTATTGGCAGGAATTTGAGACAAAAGAGTAGCCACATCTACTTGGCTCGGCTTGCCATTGACCATCACCAAAAAACCTTTAGAACCACGCACCGTAATTTCGCCTTCGGCATTCACTACAACCGACGGTATATTCTTCAAAACATCAGTCGCAGTTCCACCTTTTGCTACCTCAAACTGTTCGGCTTTATACACTTGTTTCTCAATAGTGGCAATCATATTGGGCTTTAGGCCATTTACAGTAATTGCCTCTAATAATTGGCTCAAAGGCGATAACGTAATCGCTCCCAAATCCAGTCTCTGAGAGTCTTTTGAGGCATCTATTTCTATATATTTTGTCTTATATCCAACGTATTCTAATTTGATAATGTACTTGTCTTTTTTGAGACCAACAATTTCAAAAGTTCCTTTTTCGTCGGCAATTGCTCCTTTATTCAATGATGCAGAATCTTTAGTGTCAACTCTTATAGAAGCAAAAGCTAAGGGTGCAGAAGTAAGCGAATCCAGTAACTGTCCCTTCATAATTACGCTATTCTGGGCAGCTATTTCTGAGAATAAAAAAGAAAAAAAAAGAGTAAGTAGTAATCTGAATTTCATGTGAGGGTAGATAGTTTAAGGCAAAACAAAATTAATGGGTTTTGGTTTATTTCTATTAGAAAATAAGATTTTCTAATTCCGCTCGTCGCATCATTTTGCCCTTTCATCAAAATACGAGTTTTAGAGGTGGAATTTAATCTTACTATTTCTATATTTATAGGCACAAAGACAAACTAAACTTATTATTTTACACAAAAATCGAAAAAGCTTTGAAAAGAAGAGATTTTATCCAGCTCTCAGGATTGGGCTTTGGCGGGTTAGTATTACCCAATATGCCAAATGGTATTCCAATCTTTGGTAACTCGGTTTCACAAGAAGCCATGCTCGACAAAAGCGTGGATGTGGCCGTCAAGAAACGCCTTGCCGATGCAGCTCTCAATGCAGCAAAAGCCAAAGGAGCTACCTACACCGATGTGCGAATTGGTCGTTATCTCAATCAATTTGTGGTTACTCGTGAAGACAAAGTGCAGAACATTGTCAATACAGAGTCTTATGGCGTAGGTGTACGAGTAATTGCCAACGGATGTTGGGGATTTGCGGCCGTAGTTGATGCTAAATCAGAAGCCGACACCGCACGTGCAGCCGAAGAGGCCGTTGCGATTGCAAAAGCCAACGCAAAACTCATGTCTCAGCCCGTAATCCTTGCTCCACAAAATGGATACGGCGAGGTAAGTTGGAAAGCTCCTATCCAACGCAATGCGTTTGAAGTACCAATCAAAGAAAAAGTTGATTTACTACTCGGCGTAAATGACGCCGCTCTAAAAAACGGAGCAAACTATGTAAACTCCGTTTTATTTATGGTCAATGAACAAAAATACTTCGCTTCTTCTGATGGCTCTTACATCGACCAAGATATTCATCGTATTTGGCCAATTGCCGCAGTAACTGCCATTGACCCAAAAACAGGCAAATTTGAAACCCGTCAGGCTCTTTCGGCCCCAGTTGGCATGGGTTACGAGTATTTACAGACCAACCCAAAAGATAAAGTTACGGGCATCACGACACGCTATAATAAAGGTTATGATATGCTCGAAGACGTAACCGCAGCAGCCAAACAGGCCAAAGAAAAACTAACAGCCAAATCGGTTGAAGCAGGAAAATACGATTTAGTACTTGACCCATCGCACCTGTGGCTTACCATTCACGAATCAGTTGGTCACCCACTCGAACTTGACCGTGTTTTGGGCTATGAAGCCAATTTTGCGGGAACATCGTTCGCTACTCTCGATAAGTGGCAAAGCAAAAACTTCAATTATGGTAGTAAAGAAGTAAACTTCTTTGCCGATAAAACCCAAGTTGGCTCACTCGGGGCAGTCGGTTGGGACGATGAAGGTGTAAAAACCAAACAATGGGATTTGGTAAAAGATGGCACACTGGTAAACTATCAAGCCATTCGCGACCAAGCACATATCATTGGCGAAAAAGAATCGCACGGCTGTTGTTATGCAGATAGCTGGTCGTCGGTGCAATTTCAACGCATGGCTAATGTTTCGTTGGCAGCGGGGAAAACACCACTCTCGGTAGCAGAAATGATTAAGGATGTGAAAAAAGGAATTTATATCATTGGTGATGGTTCGTTTTCGATTGACCAACAACGCTATAACTTCCAATTTGGCGGACAATTATATTATGAAATAAAAGATGGGCAAATTGCAGGAATGCTCAAAGACGTGGCGTATCAATCAAATACTCAAGAGTTCTGGAATTCGTGCGTAAAAATTTGTGACGAACGTGATTATCGACTCGGAGGTTCATTCTTTGATGGCAAGGGGCAACCTTCACAATCGAGTGCAGTTTCGCACGGCAGTGCAACGGCTCGTTTCAATGGTGTCAATGTAATCAACACGGCTCGTAAAGTTTAAATCATCTTTTAATCTCGAAAAAAATGTCAGTCATATTATCAGAAAATGAAGCTAAAACCTTGCTAAAAAAGGTTTTGAGCTATTCAAAGGCAGATGATTGTGAAATCAATATTTCGGCCAATATTAACGGAAATATCCGTTATGCACGCAACGAAGTTTCAACAAGTGGAGCTTTAACCAATCAGAATCTACAAGTACAATCAGCTTTTGGCAAAAGAGTTGGCGTAGCTACTATCGACGAATTTGATGATGCTTCGCTCGAAAAAGTGGTGCGTCGTTCGGAAGAATTAGCTCGTCTTGCTCCCGAAAATCCTGAGTATATGGGAGTTTTAGAGCCTCAACAATACATGAAGTCTGAAGGGTATTTTGATTCAACCGCCAACATCAACCCCGATGTTCGTGCCGAAGCTGTAATGAAAAGTTTGAAACTTACTCGTGAGCAAAAACTCGTGGCAGCGGGCTTTTTAGAAGATTCAAAAGGTTACTCAGCCATGATGAACTCGAAAGGACTTTTTGCCTACTATAAAAGTACCAACATCAATTATTCGTTGACCGTTCGTACGGAAGATGGTACTGGTTCAGGTTATGTAATTAAAGGTTTTAGCGATGTAAATAAGTTGGATACGGCTGCCGCTACAAAAATTGCGATTCAGAAAGCTGTGGGTTCCAAAAATGCTAAAGCACTCGAACCAGGTAAATATACTGTAATTCTTGAACCAACGGCTGCGGCTGTTTTGCTCGAAAATATCTATTTCGACATGGATGCTCGAAGTGCAGACGAAGGTCGTTCGTTTTTCAGCAAACAAGGTGGAAAAACAAAATTGGGCGAAAAAATAGTTGATGAGCGAGTAACCATTTTCTCTGACCCTGCCTATGCCGATTTACCTGCGTCTCCATGGTCAGGCGACGGACAAGCACAAGAAAAACGTATGTGGATTGAAAAAGGAGTAGTAAAAAACTTAGCCTATTCTCGTTTTTGGGCGAAAGAAAAAGGAGTAAAACCCATTCCTTCTCCGACAAACTTTATTATGCTTGGTGGCGATGCAACGCTCGATGAGATGATAAAAAGCACAAAAAGGGGCGTTTTAGTTACAAAACTGTGGTATATCCGCTCGGTTGACCCACAGACATTGTTACAAACAGGCCTCACCCGTGACGGAACTTTCTATATTGAAGATGGAAAAATCAAATATCCGATTAAAAATTTCCGATTCAACGAGAGTCCAATTATTATGCTCAATAACCTCGAAATGTTAGGAAAAACTGAGCGTGTGGTCAGCACCGAATCTAACCAAAATTATATGGTACCACCTATGAAAATTCGAGAATTTACCTTTTCGAGTCTTTCGGATGCGGTGTAAAAGCCATAAGCGTTATGCTGTAAGCAATAGGCTTTTTATAAATGTAAATTAGCCTATAGCTTATAGCTTATAGCCTATTGCCTAAAGCAACAAACATGAAACCTTTTATTTTTACAAG
>JALQYE010000015.1 GCA_023254245.1 Emticicia sp. | reverse complement strand
AAAAAGACATCGCTCGAAAAACACAAATTTTTAGAAGGAATAAAACCCAAGTTTTATTTATATTTGCACCGTGGAAAAAATAAAACTCGAAATATTAGGATTATCGCCAAGTCAATCTCAGACTGGCTCATTTGCATTGGTTTTATCGGAAGAAGGTGGGAGCCGTCGTTTACCGATTATCATTGGTATGTTTGAAGCTCAAGCTATAGCTATTGAGATGGAACACATTACACCAAATCGACCAATGACGCACGATTTATTCAAATCATTTGCTCGTGCATTCGATTTTACGGTCGAAGAAATTATTATCTCTGACCTCAGAGAGGGTATTTTCTTTGCTAAAATTGTTTGTACAGATGGCATTCGTCAGAAAACCGTTGATGCTCGGCCGTCGGATGCAATTGCCATTGGTTTACGTTTCCAAGTACCAATTTATACTACTGAACAAATTCTAAGCGATGCAGGTATAACAACTCACGAAGCCGAGCAAGCAGATGAAACCGAAGAATTGGTTGAACCAGCAACTACTCGACCACAAAAATCAGCTAAAGATGTCTTGAAAGACCTTAGTTTGGAAGAACTAAACAAAATGCTTTCGCAAGCATTGGCTGAAGAAGAATACGAAAAAGCCGCTAAAATTAGAGATGAAATTAGCAAGCGAAATTAATATTAGATTCGCTCCAAAACATAAAAAGCGTTGGTTTTCTCATCGAAAATCAACGCTTTTGCTTTAAAAATACCTCATTGAGAAATCTTTTTCAAGTTTGATTTTTGATTAATGCCATATATTTATTATCTTTCAATTATAAAACACCTAAACCATATATAAATTAGAACTTAGTTTTGAGAATGATTAGAATAATTAAAAATTTTCTCCCAATTCCCAACAACGACCCAAATCCATTCTTTAGATATGTGTCGTATGTAGATATATTTGGCATATTCGAACGTGACCCATTTGGTAATTGGCTGATACTTAAACGTTTTATCATTTTAATAGCAGGAATTCCCACATATTGGCGTTTGGCAGTTGCCAATCAATTAAAGGTTGAGGGAGCTGAATTTTTAGAAAAGCTTCCTAACCAAAATGTCTATTTTATATCCAATCATCAAACATACTTTGCTGATGTTATTGCTTTTTATCATATTTTTTGCTCGGTTAAATGGGGTTTTCGTAATCGAGTTTTGCCGATAGCTTTATTTGCTCCACGAGCAAGAACCTTTTATGTTGCGGCCAGCGAAACCATGAAAGAAGGATTAATACCAAAAATTTTTAGTTTAGCAGGGGCTATCTTAGTAGAACGTTCTTGGCGTGCAAAAGGCGAAAATGTGAAACGTACACTTGATACCTCGGCTGGCGACAATGTTGCCAAAGGATTAAAGTTTGGTTGGGTTGTAAGTTTCCCACAGGGAACAACAAGTCCCTACGCTCCAATTCGCAAAGGTACCGCTCACATCATCAAAGATAATAATCCCATTGTTGTTCCAGTGGTAATTGATGGCTTTCGTAGAGCGTTCAATAAATCAGGGCTTAACTATAAAAAGCGTAATACAGAATTGAAAGTTAAGTTTAAAGAGCCAATTTATTTCTCGCCCGATGCTACTGTTGAGGAAATTACGGAAGTTGTTAAAAATATTATAGAGCAAAACATGCCTGAAAGAATTGCTCGTTGGAAAAGCGAAGTAGCCTAAACTTTCCTATTCTTCTGTTAAAAATCATTAAATTCTGCGTATTTTATACAACATCCTTTATCTTTGCAGAGGATTTATCATTGAGTAAATAAATATGCAGAAAAAAAATAGAAAATTAGGTAGTTATCCGAGTATGCTCATCATTCTAAGTCTAACAGCGGCTTTATTTTTGGTGGCATTTAGTGGTTGGATAGCCCTAACTTCCAAGCAATTAGTTTTGTACATCAAGCAAAATATTGAAGTTCAGGTATATTTAGATAAATCGCTGACCCAGATTCAAAAGGATTCAGTTAGAAACCTGATTGCTCAAAAAAATTACGTTGCTTATTCTGAAAATGTTCCGCAAATAAAATTTATCTCAAAAGAAAGCACTGCCGAAAAAGTATTGAAAGAAACCAACGAAGATTTTCGTTCAATACTGGGTGAAAATCCTTACCGAGATGCCTTTAGCCTAAAATTAAAAGAAGAATATTTTAAAGAAGATGAACTGGCTAAAATTAAAGCTGATTTAGAAAATGTTCCAGGAATTTTTGAAGCCGATTATGCCAAAGATTTTGTGGATAGTATTAACAAAAATGCCAATAAAGCCTATATTATCATCGCTTCGATTGTGGTTTTATTGCTGATAGCCATTGTTCTACTCATCAATAATACAATCAGACTGGCATTATATTCGCAACGCTTCATTATTAGAAGTATGCAATTGGTTGGTGCAACCGATTGGTTTATTCAAAAACCTTTTATAAATAGGGGTATTTTGCAAGGCTTTATTTCAGGAGTAATAGCTTCAGTTCTATTAGTTATAGTTGAGCAAATAGCGATTCGTGAAATTGAAAACTTGGGGGTTTTACAAAACTTCACCAAACTTGCTACTTTGTGTGGATTTGTAATTATGCTGGGTATTCTAATTGGTGTTTTAAGTACATTCCAATCAATGTACCGTTATTTGCGTACTGATTTGGAAGATTTATATTAAGTAATCAAGTTTACAGTCAATAGTTAGCAATCCAGAGTAATTAAAAACATTTATAGTTTTATCAATCACTTGAAAAAATTAATACCGAAAATTTTATACAATGAAAAATACTACAAACAACACCCCAACCGAACAAACAGGAAATCAAGAAGCTCTTCCGTTTAGCAAAACTAATTATACCTTGATGATTGTGGGCATCGTACTCATTTTTGCAGGTTTCTTTATCATGACCCTCGATAAAGAAGAGTTTGGTTTCGGATTTTTAGGAATAACCCTCGGGCCAGCTATCGCCTTCATTGGTTTTATTTTTCAGTTTTACACCATTTTCAAGAAAAAGTAAAATTTCATTGAAAATATATTTTATAAAAAACTGATAGTCAAAAAGTTACATTGCAATGGTCTATCGACTAATAACAATGGACAATTTACTATCAGTTTTCGTATTTATTTACCCTCTTTAACTTTTAACAATCCATGAATTTTATTGAAGCAATTATCCTTGCTATCATCGAAGGCATCACCGAATATTTGCCAATCAGCTCAACTGGACACATGATTATTGGCTCATCGTTGATGGGAATTAGCGAACTTGATTTTACGAAGGTTTTTGAAGTAAATATTCAATTTGGAGCAATACTTTCGGTGGTGGTTTTATATTGGAAACGTTTTTTTCAATCTTTTGAATTTTATAAAAAACTATTAGCAGCTTTTATACCAGCCGCTATAATCGGTTTTGCTTTAAACGATTTCATTGACCAATTACTCGAAAGTGTAGGCGTAGTGGCAATTATGTTGGTTCTGGGCGGAATTATATTGGTTTTTATTGATAAATATTTTGAGAAAAAAGCTACTAAAGAAGATATTACTTACATTGATGCTGTAAAAATTGGTCTTTTTCAGTGTATTGCTATGATACCTGGTGTTTCTCGTTCGGCGGCAACCATCATTGGTGGAATGTTTCAAGGACTTTCACGCAAAGAATCGGCTGAATTTTCATTTTTTTTGGCAGTTCCTACCATGTTTGCAGCCTCTGGTTATAAGCTTTTGAAAGCATTTAAGGCGGGTACACTTACGTTCTCTACAAATGAATTACAGCTACTCGCTATCGGAAATATTGTAGCTTTTATTGTGGCAATGGCCGCTATCAAGTTTTTTATTAGTTATTTACAAAAATATGGTTTTAAAGTTTTTGGCTACTACCGCATTGTGGTTGGCTTAATAATTTTGGGACTTTTGGCCGCTGGCTATGATTTGAAAGTGATATGACAGACGAAAGGAATGAAGTAATACTGATTGACAAACCTTTGAAATGGACATCTTTTGATGTGGTGAATAAGGTTCGTTGGGCAGGAAAATATAAAAAAGTAGGTCACGCAGGAACGCTTGACCCTCTGGCAACGGGTTTATTAATTTTGTGTACGGGAAAAATGACCAAGCAAATTGATACTTTCCAAGCACAAGAAAAGGAATATACAGGCACATTAGTTCTCGGAAAAACCACGCCATCAGTAGATTTAGAAACAGAATTTGATGCTGAATACCCCATCAATCATATTACGCAAGAGGCTATCAATCAAGTAGTCAGTCAACTTTCGGGTGTGATAGAGCAGATTCCACCCGCCCACTCTGCTATTAAAGTTAATGGCAAACGAGCCTACGAATCGGCAAGAAAGGGTGAAGAAGTAATTATCAAATCCCGACAAGTTGAAATAAAAGAATTTGATATTGATACGGCCAATTTTCCAGAGATAGCTTTCAGAATTGTATGTTCTAAAGGTACCTATATCAGAAGTTTGGTAAGAGATTTTGGTAAATTACTTGGTTCAGGGGCTTATATGAGTTCATTGCGTAGAACCCGCATTGGTGAATTTAAGATTGAAAACTCGCTTACGATTGAGCAGTTTTTAGAAAGTGTACCTGAAAGACTTAGTCAACTTGAAAATTTGAATAATCAGCAGTGAAAGTATATTATAATTTAGCAGACTTTGAGGCTCTTAAAAATGCCGTAGTTACAAGCGGAACATTTGATGGCGTGCATTTGGGGCATCAGAAAATTCTTCAAATTTTAAGAGAAACCGCTCAAAAAACGGGCGGAGAATCAGTTGTACTTACTTTTTGGCCGCATCCAAGAGTAGTTGTTTCAAAAGATAGTCAGGATTTAAAACTACTTTCTACTATTGATGAAAAGATAGAATTACTTGAAAATCAGGGAGTTGACCATCTTTTGGTGATTCCTTTTACTCGTGAATTTTCGGAATTAACTTCGGAAGAATACGTAAAAGATATTCTTTTGAAGCAAATCGGCACAAAAAAATTAGTTATTGGTTACGACCACCGATTTGGACGAAACCGTGAAGGTGGCTTTGATTATTTGAAGGCAAATTCAGAGTTATTTGGTATCGAAATTGAAGAAATTCCACGTCAAGAAATCGAAAATTTGACAATTAGTTCAACTAAAATTCGCCAGTCTCTAATGATTGGTGAAGTTAGTTCGGCCAATGAATTGTTGGGTAGAAAATACAGTTTCACAGGAATTGTAGTGAAAGGCCGCCAGCTTGGCCGAACAATTGGTTTCCCTACTGCCAATGTACAGGTTTCTCAATTTTATAAATTGATTCCTGCCAATGGTGTTTATGCGGTCAGAACTTTCTTCCGTAATCAATGGCACGAGGGAATGATGAATATTGGTACTCGCCCGACTGTTGATGGAATCGGACGAACACAAGAAGTAAATATCTTTAATTTTGATGATGATATTTATGGCGAAACCGTAACTGTTGAGATTATAGATTATATCAGACCTGAACAGAAATTCAACGGTTTAGACGAATTAAAGGCCCAAATTCTGGCTGATAAGACAAAATCGAAAGAAATTTTAAGCCTTTAATAAATTACACCTTATAAGAAATTAAATCAATGACATTATTTATAGAAATCATTGGCTGGATTGGCTCACTCCTGATTGTTGGCTCCTATTTTTTGAATATTCAAGGCAAACTTGACTCAAAAGATAGTAAATACATTTGGGCTAACTTAGTAGGAGGAATCTGCTTCATTATCAATACCTACGCACATCATGCCTACCCTTCTGTAGCGGTTAATATTGTTTGGGTAATCATTGCATTAGCAGCCATTTTTAGAAAGAAATAAAACAAAAAAGCCACCCAATAGGTGGTTTTTTGTCAAACTGCTTTGTACTTATTTTCCATGAAATAATCTTAAAAATATTTTCAAAGTCAATATTAGCTTTCGATTAAATCTTGGAAACTATGTTGCAATGACTGTACCAGCAGTAAACAAAAATTATTGGGAGGTAACAAACTGAAAATCTTTTTTCAGAATTGTATTATAACAAGAAAGGTGGGCGAACGCCCACCTTTTAACAATAATTGTACCAGTTTCTTGAGTTCTGAATTCTGAGTTGAGAATGAACTAATACAACTTTTCTGCTATTACAAACCGCTTATGGTCATTTTTGAACATAAAAAACTAAGAGAACTCAAAACTATAAACTCAGAATTCAGAACTGGTTTAAGCGTTTCTTACATAACTTCCCAACCACTTAATTGAGTTTTTATATTTCTTGAAAACCTTTTCTACATTTTCATCTTTGTAGAAACCTTCTAATTCGATAAAGAACCAAAAATTAAAATCTTCATCGCCTTTATATGGGCGGCTTTCTATTTTAGTTAGGTTGATACCTGACTTTTTGAAATCTTGCAAGAAAGCAGCCAAAATACCTGGTTTGTCGGTATCTGGTAGGCGAGCAATAATAGTGGTTTTATCGTTTTCGCTTTTTGCATTTACAAAATCTTTCGCTAAAATAAAGAAACGAGTACGGTTCTGACTATTATCTTCGATATTATTGAACAAAACAGGTAATGCAAACAGCTTAGCAGCAATCTCCGAACAAATAGCGGCACTTTCAGGGTCTTCAGCAGCCAATTTTGCCGCTTTAGAAGTTGACTCTACTTGAATTTCCTCAGGATGGGTTTGTTCAAAATATTTATTCAAAAAACCTCTACACTGACGAAAGGCTATATCTTTTGAATAAATACGCTTAATTTTTGAAGGATTTTCGGCCTCAGTAGCTAATGCAAAATGTACAGGAATTTTCAATTCTGCAGCTATGTTTACATTCATTGCATTAAGCAAATCAACGGTTTCATAAACGATACCTTCTTGGTTATTTTCGATAGGAATAACACCAAATTTTGCTCTACCAGTATCAACTGCCTCAAAAACCGACTTGATGGTAGGCAAGGTCATGTATTCTGACATTGCACCGAAACGACTCTCGGCAGCTTGGTGAGTAAAACTTCCTTCGGGACCAAGATAGGCAACTCTTTCGGGTAATTCGATATTACGTGCAGCCGCAAAAATCTCTAAATAAATAGCTTCGATGGCTTCCTTATTTAGTGGACCATCATTTTGAGCATTCATGCGGTCAAGAATTTGCTTTTCACGCTCTGGTCGGTAGATAATAGCTTTTGTCGAACGCTTAATTTCACCTACTTTATGTACGAGTTTCATGCGTTGATTGAGCAATACGAGCAATTGGTCGTCAATGGTATCAATATCTTTTCTAACTTCGTCGAGAGTCACTTTAATAAGAGGTTGGTTTGGTTATAAATAAATTTCTTTGATTATAGGATTTGTTTGCTATTTACAAATAACAAAAAATTGCTATTAGGTCTTTTTAAACGTCTTAATTTTTACTTAAATCTAATTTACAACAAGACAAATAACAAAATTTTCTATTCCAATCGGTGGTTTTACGCAACCAAAACCACCGATATTTAGAATGTTATGCCTTTATATCTAAAATTTCAGCCAAAACTTCATCAATTTCATCTTTTTCAACACGAAGGTTTTCGATGATGAATTTCTGACGTTCAGGTGTATTCTTACCCATGTAATAACTCAGAATTTTAGGAATAGATGACTCTTTTTCAAGAATTACAGGTTCAAGACGAATATTTTCTCCGATAAAATTTTCAAATTCATTTGGTGAAATCTCACCCAAGCCCTTAAAACGGGTGATTTCTGGTTTTGGCGAAAGTTTACTTATGGCTTTTTGACGTTCTTCATCCGAATAGCAGTAAATAGTTTCTTTCTTATTTCTAACCCTAAAAAGTGGTGTTTCAAGAATATATAAGTGTCCTTCACGCACTAAATCAGGAAAAAACTGTAAGAAAAACGTCAGCAATAACAAACGTATGTGCATACCATCTACGTCGGCATCGGTCGCAATAATAATTTTATTGTAACGCAAATCTTCTAAACCATTTTCGATATTAAGGGCGTGTTGAAGTAGGTTAAACTCTTCGTTTTCGTACACAATTTTCTTTGTAAGGCCGAAGCTGTTTAATGGTTTACCACGCAAACTAAATACCGCTTGCAACTCTGGATTTCGTGCCTTTGTAATCGAACCACTGGCAGAATCTCCTTCGGTGATAAACATAACTGTATCGAAACGTTTTTCGTTTTTCTCATCATCTAAATGAAAACGACAATCTCTCAATTTTTTATTGTGAAGATTAGCTTTTTTGGCTCTTTCGTTTGCCAATTTTCTTACCCCAGCCAATTCTTTTCGCTCACGCTCCGACTGCTCAATTCTTTTCTTGATGGCTTCTTTCACCGCCAAATTCATGTGAAGATAGTTATCCAACTTCTCTTTCAAAAAATCACTGATAAACGTTCGGACGGTTGGCGAGTTAGGTTCTGGTGAAATTGTAGCCGAACCAAGTTTCGTTTTGGTTTGAGACTCAAAAACAGGTTCTTGCACACGAATCGAAATTGCACCAATAACTGACTGACGAATATCTTCGGGAGCATAATCTTTACCAAAATGTTCACGAATGGTACGAACTAAAGCCTCTTTAAATCCAGAAAGGTGCGTACCTCCTTGAGTAGTATTTTGGCCATTTACAAACGAATAATATTCTTCTCCATACTGATTACCATGCGAAAGTGCCACCTCAATATCTTCTCCTTTCAGATGAATAATTGGGTAACGCAAAGAATCCTCATCGGTTTTTCTTCTCAATAAATCTAAAAGTCCATTTTGTGAAATATACTTTTGTTTATTGAATACAATCGTCATTCCAGCATTTAGATAGCAGTAATTCCAAATCATTGCTTCAACAAATTGCGGAATGTAATGATAATTCTTAAATACTGAATTATCTGGCTCAAAAATTACGTGAGTTCCATTTTTTTGGTCAGAGTCTGATATTTCAGATTCTTTTGTCAATTCACCTTTATTAAACTCCGCCCATTTCGATTTTCCATCACGAAAAGCCTGCACTTTAAAATATGTAGAAAGAGCATTCACAGCTTTTGTACCAACTCCGTTCAAACCAACCGCTTTTTGAAATGCCTTGCTATCATATTTTGCCCCAGTATTAATTTTTGAAACCACATCCACCACTTTTCCAAGCGGAATTCCTCGGCCATAATCACGTACTTCTACCCTACCTTCGTCGAGTTTTATTTCGATTGATTTTCCATACCCCATTGCATATTCGTCTATGCAATTATCCATCACCTCTTTAAGCAATACATAGATTCCATCATCCGCAGCCGACCCGTCGCCCAATTTACCGATATACATACCTGGGCGTAGGCGGATATGTTCTTTCCAGTCAAGTGAGCGAATACTGTCTTCGTTATACGTTGCTTCTTTAATCTCAGCCATTTTTTATTAGAATATTTTGTAGTTTGAGGTTTTATCATTTACTTTGTATTCCAAAGTTCTTTTTAATACATACTTAACATGAAACAGCAACAAAATAAAAAATCTTGTGTTACTTTGCATAACTTTTTCGTTTGTAAAAATAATAAAAGAGAAAGTCATCCGACAAATAACGTTATTGATATGAAATTAAGCAAGATTCGTTTTTCACAATTTTTTTTCAAATTTACGCTTTTTATACTGATTTTTAGCAAAACATTTGGACAAAATCCTGTTGCTACACCTACTGGCCCAACTGCCATTCCTACTAACCTCCCAACCAATATTCCGACTGGTATACCTGCAAATACTGGCAATGCGAATCAAGCAACTCCCAATATGCCGCTACCAGCCAAAAATCGAGCTTTGAATGCAACTGATGCCAATGCCGCAAGAAACGTGCAAGCAAATCCTGCTGACCAACGAGCCATCAATAAAGAAGATTCCCTAAGAATTATTCGTGAACAAGAAACCGAGCAAGATGCTGCTAAAGCTACCCTCAGAAGAAGAATATTTGGCTACAATTTATTTAACACCGTAAAGTTTGACCCAACACCTGCTATAAATATTGCTACACCAAGTAATTATGTTCTTGGCCCTAACGACCAACTTCTAATTGATATTTATGGTTATTCTCAAGTAATGTATAAGCCAATTATCTCGGCTGATGGATACATTACCTTAGATAAAGTAGGTCTGATTTATTTAGCTGGCTCAACAATCGAACAAGCAAAAGAAAGACTTAAAAGTCGTTTATCAAAAATATATATTGGATTGAATCCATACTCTGGATTTCCAGCTAACACATTTTTAAATGTTTCATTAGGAAATATTCGTAGCATAAAAGTAACAGTAACAGGGGAAGTAATTGCTCCAGGTACGTACACATTATCATCGTTATCGACAGTGCAAAATGCCTTGTATGCGTGTGGAGGCCCAAATGAAGTTGGAACGTACCGTAAAATTAATATTATTAGAAGTAATCGTGTTGTTGCTACATTCGACATTTATGAACTTTTAATGAATGGATTTACTAAAAACAATATAATTCTTCAAGACCAAGATATTATTCAAGTGTTGCCTTATACTTCACGAGTTGCAGTAAAAGGAAATACAAAAAGAGAAGGTTTATTTGAGCTTTTAGAAGACGAAAAACTTAATAAATTGATTGAGTACGCAGGTGGATTTGCACCTTATGCCTATCATCATCGATTGAAAGTTTATAGAAACACGGCACGTGAGAGAAAACTTTTAGACGTATTAGAAGCAGATTTCCCGACTTTTAAAATGCAATCTGGTGATTCAGTTGTGATTGAACGAGTTTTAGAGCGTTTTGAAAATATGGTGGCCGTAAACGGTGCTATTTTCCGTCCAGGTGAATATTCTTTAGAAACCAGCCCAACACTTTCACAATTAATTAAATCAGCAGAAGGTCTGAAAGGAGAAGCTTTAGTTGGAAGAATTTCAATTATACGCACTCGTGAAGATATGATTGTTGAGAATATCTCGGTTAATTATGATGATATCGTAAAAGGCAAGTCAGCTGATGTAGTACTAAAACGTGAAGATATTATTACAATTCCTTCTATTTTTGACTTGACAGAGCCTGCTTACGTGCGTATTCAAGGAGCATTAAATAATCCTGCTGCTATTGATGGAATAGAGATGCCATTCTTGAGAAATATGACTATTGAAGATGTATTGGTAAAAGCTGGAGGTTTATCAGAATCTGCATCATTATCAAGAGTTGAGGTTGTACGTCGTAAACGTAATGTTGACCCAACTGCAGCTAATGCTCAAATTTCGGATACATATACTTTCAATATCAATGCCGACTTAAAAGTTGACCAAACAGGAAATAAATTTGTTTTATTTCCATTTGATGAAATCTTTATTCGTCGTTCTCCAAATTATATCGAACAAACCTTTGCCGAAATTCAGGGTGAGGTAATTTTCCCTGCTACCTACGGTATTAAAAGTAAAACTGAAAAAATTTCTGATTTAATTGAGAGAGCGGGTGGTTTAAGCCCACAAGCATATTTAGAAGGAGCTACGTTAGTTCGTCAGATTCAATTAAGCGAAATTGAACTTGCCCAACGCCGCAAAGCAATTACAGAAATCACCAATAGTGTTAGAGGAAATCAGGCTGTACAAGTTGAAGATGTTAATGCCACAACTGTATCTTCAATCGGAATTAACTTAACTAAAATCATGCAAAACCCTGGTTCTAATGAAGATATGATTTTGCAAGATGGCGATATCATTAGAATCCCTAAACGACTTGAAACTGTACGTGTACAAGGAGAAGTTCTTTATCCAACTACTGTAAAATATTTAGATGATAAAAACTTCATCAATTATATCTCAAATGCGGGTGGATTTACAAAGAAATCATTGAGAAGCAAATCTTATATCTTGTATGCCAATGGCTCTGTGGATAGAACTCGTAGAGTCTTGTTTGTAAATCTCTATCCAAAAGTAGCACCAGGTTCAGAAATTATTATTCCACAAAAAACTGTTACAGCTCAACAACAAATTGCTCAAGTACAAGGTCTATTTGCTACCATTGCTGGAACAATTACCACGTTTTTAAGTGTATTGGCTATTTTTCAATTATCTAAATAATTGAGCGTTGTTGTAAATTAAAATCGAGAAAAAGTAAAATGGCAGAATATCAAACAATACAAGAAGAGCAAATAAATACCAAAGATTTAATAAAGAAAATAATTGGCATTTTCAAACTCATTGGAAATGAATGGAGGTTACTTTTAATTAGTATTGCTCTTGGTACACTGATTAGTATCTTGCTTGATGTAAAAGAACTAAAAGATACAGATTACACAGGAGAAATTCAGTTTAATTTAGAAGCAGGCGGAGGCCAACAAATGGGTTTAGGTGGCTTTGGTGGACTTGCAGGAGCTTTTGGCATTGGTGGTGGAACAACCTCAAATGATTTGTTTAGTGGTGGAAACTTTGGCTTATTGATTTCATCTAAAACACTCTATGAAAAAGCCTTGATGAAAGAAGTTTTGATTGGTGGAAAGAAAACTCTTTTTATCAATTTCTATAAAGATAGCAGTGATATTGCAAAAAAAGAATGGGGAGGAGATTTCCTTCATGAACCGAACTATAAGGCAATTAAATATCAATTTAAACCAAAATCACCAAACGATTTTACGAAGGATGAGAATATCATGCTTTCTACCATCTACGAAAAACTTGAAGCACAAACAGCACTTCAACCACTTGATAAGATGGGTTCGATTATGGTTTTGTCGGCAACTACTAATAGTGAGTTTTTAACCAAAGTTTGGTTAGAAACACTTTTAGAAACCCTTGAAGAATTTTATGGGGAAGTAAGAACGCAAAAGACCCGAAAAATTTATGACATTCAGATGTCAAGATTGCGGGAATTAGAAGGAAAGTTAAGTTCAACTGACCGTCAATTGGCTAACGCTCAATTTCAGAATCAAAATGCAGTTGACCCGACTGCACCTATGCGAACCATGCAGTTGAATCGTAGTAATAACTATGTATCTACCCAATATTATCAACAATTAGCAGCGGTAGAACAGATAAAAATGCAGTTGATTAATCAAACTCCTCTTTTCACCGTCTTACAACCAGTTCGATTGCCACTAATTCAACGTACTTACACTGTTGGTGGAAATACACAAAAAGGAGCATTAGTTGGCTTTTTCTTATGCTTAATTTTTATAATCATGAGAAAATCCTATAAAGAGTTAGTGAACTGATAAGTCAAGATGATTTTTTGAATAAATGGAAAGAGACGAAGTAGTAATAAAAGCAGGAAAATCTGCCTTACATTATTGGAGAGAAGTATGGCGTCAGCGAGAATTATTCTGGATTCTCGGCAAACGTGATGTAATGGTTCGCTACAAACAAACTGTTTTGGGAGTAGCATGGGGAGTAATCCGACCATTAATGACTGCAATGGTTATGGTTTTTGCCTTCGGCAAAATTGCTAAATTAGAGCAAGATTCAAGCATTCCATATATGCTTGTTGTCATTCCTGGAGTTATTATTTGGCTATTTTTCTCACAATCACTTTCACAAATTAGTAATAGTATCGTAGGAAATGGAAACTTAGTTTCAAAAGTTTATTTCCCAAGAATAATTATACCTTTTAGCTCGCTTTTGGTTGGTTTACTTGATGCAATGATTGCTTTTGCTATGTTCTTTGTGTTTTGTATATATTACCAATTTATTCCAAGTTGGCACATTATATTTGCTCCAATATTTTTGTTTTTGGCCTATTTAGGTGCTTTTGGTGCAGGACTTTTCGCTTCGGTGTTAAACGTAAAATATCGTGATATTGCCCAAATTATCCCATTTGTGGTTCAGTTTGGTTATTTTATCTCACCAGTTGCTTATTCAAGTGAACGAGTAAGAAATGAATGGTGGTATCCGATTTACAATCTAAATCCTGTAGCGGGTACAATTGATGGGTTACGCTGGTGTTTACTGGGAGACTTTGCGGACTTTAATTGGCAAAGTTTTATTCCGATGCTCATTTTTGTCGCCATTTCAGTATTGTTTTCGATTTGGTTTTTCCGCAAAAATGAAAATTCATTCGTTGACCACCTATAAAAATCTGAATTGAAAATTATTTTTCAAAACATGATTTCTATTAGTTTTTCAACCACAAGTACATAATAAATTTGTAACAATTATCACAAAGGTCATTTGTAAAATGACTTTTTTGTAAATAATAAATGAAAGCAATTTCGATTGAAAATATATCAAAAAAGTATATTCTGAGTCATAAAAAGAAGAAATACCAAAATCTGAAAGAAAGTATGTCGGGCTTTTTCAGTGAGTTATTTACTTCGAAAGATGAAGAAGAAACCAAAGAAGTATTTTGGGCTTTAAAAAATGTAAGTTTTGATATTGAGCAGGGCGACCGTATCGGAATCGTTGGTTCTAATGGTGCAGGGAAATCTACTTTGCTCAAAATTTTAAGTCGAATTACTGAGCCAACCAGCGGACAAGTAAAAGTAAATGGCCGAATGGCAAGTTTATTGGAAGTTGGAACAGGGTTTCATCCAGAACTTACTGGCCGCGAAAATATTTTCTTGAATGGTGCAATTTTGGGCATGAAACAACACGAAATCAGAAGCCAATTTGATGAAATCGTAAGTTTTGCTGGTATCGAAAAATTCTTAGATACTCCCGTAAAGCGTTACTCATCAGGTATGTACGTTCGTTTGGGCTTTGCCATCGCAGCACACCTCGAACCCGAAATACTCATCGTTGATGAAGTTTTGGCCGTTGGTGACTCTGAATTTCAGAAGAAATGTCTCGGCAAAATGAAAGATGTTTCGAGTAGTGGACGAACAATTTTATTTGTAAGCCATAACGCAACTGCCATCCAAGGGCTTTGTAATAAGGCTGCCTTTTTACAAAAAGGACATCTAATAAAATACGGTGAAGTTGGAGAAGTACTACATGATTACATGACCAGTATTTCTAAATTCCAATTACAACAGAATTGGGAAACACCCGAAGAAGCACCAGGAACTGACCAAGTAAGAATTAAAAATATTGAGGTAGTACCCGAATTTATCAATGGAAGCAAAAATATTGATGTTCGTACGCCATTGAAAGTAAATATTGAGTTTTGGAATATGCTTGAATCAGCACATTTGAATTTGAGTATGTTCTTGTATAACATGACTGGCGAATGTGTATTTAATGTAGGAAGCCAAGCCAAAACGTTCTCGAAAGGTCTTATCAAAGGAATGCTTGAAATTCCAGGTAATTTCTTGAATGATGGTTCTTATTACATTTCGGTTATGATTGTAAAAGATACAGCCGACCCAATTTTCTTTATGGAAGATGCCATCAGCTTTGATGTGGCCGATTGGCGGGAAGGTACAAATTGGTACGGAAAATGGCCAGGAGCAGTCAGACCTATTAATATTCCAGTACAAACTTGGAAGATAGATGGACTTATTTGATTCACACAGTAAGACCCCAAAATAGTAATAATCATCAAATTATACAGCCTTCATTGGCATTTTACAGTGGCTATAAACGTAACAAAATCTTTTTTACCTCCGATTGAAGAATACCAAGAAATTATCAAAGGTATTTGGGAAAACACGTGGCTTACCAATAATGGGCCATTGGTTAGAAAACTCGAAGGGCAGTTAAAGGAATATTTAAACGTTGAACATCTTCTTTTTGTTGGAAACGGAACAATAGCGATTCAGATTGCTCTTAAAGCATTGAACCTAACAGGCGAAATCATTACTACGCCTTTCTCCTACTGTGCCACCACTACTTCTATTTTGTGGGAAAATCTGCAACCAGTTTTTGTCGATATCGAGCCAAAGACTTTCAATATCAATGCAGATTTTATTGAAGCAGCCATTACCGAAAAAACCACGGCAATTATGGCTACGCACGTTTATGGCCGCCCATGTGACGTTGAAAAAATTGAAACCATTGCTCAAAAATATAATCTAAAAGTTATTTACGACGGAGCTCACGGTTTTGGAGCAACTTACAAAGGTAAATCTGTACTTTCATTTGGCGATATTACTACATGTAGTTTTCATGCTACGAAAGTTTTTCACAGTATCGAAGGCGGATGCGTTGTGAGTAATGATACAGAACTGAATAAAAAACTGGAACTATACCGCAGTTTTGGACATAAGAACGATGACTATTATACAATGGGAATCAATGCAAAAAACTCTGAGTTTCATGCTGCAATGGGTTTGTGTAATTTGCCGAAAGTTGCCGATATTGTCAGTAATCGTAGAGTTGTTTCAGAAAAATATGACGAATTATTGAATTGGGAAAAACTCCAACGCCCAAGCAATGAGATTGAAGGCTTTGAGTATAATTATGCTTACTACCCAGTCATATTGGAGTCTGAAGCTAAACTTTTACAAGTTACTGAAGCACTTAAGCAGCACGAAATTACTCCAAGAAGATATTTTTATCCATCACTCAACCAGTTACCTTACTTAGATTTCTATAATCCTTGCCCAATTTCTGAGAACATTGCACAAAGAGCACTATCTTTGCCTCTTTATTACGATTTAGCATTGGAAGATGTAGAACGTATTGCGAGTATCATCAACGAAAATCTTTGAGTAAACACTTAAATCTAAGTTTCATTTGGTAACTGTTTCTATCATAATTGTCAATTACCGTACGCCCGAATTAATTGTTGATTGTATCAAAACTATCAAACAATTTACTACCAAAGTTAGCTACGAAGTAATAGTTGTCGATAATGCTTCAAAAGGAGACGACGAAGGATATATTAAATCCTTCTTTCCCGAAACTATTTGGTTATCAATGAATTATAATGCAGGTTTTGCTCGTGCAAATAACGCAGGAATGCGAATTGCGAACGGAAAATACTTGCTTTTACTCAACTCCGACACAAAATTATACGAACCAGTAATTGATACTTGTGCTGCCAATCTCGATGCTCGGCCAGATGCTATTGCGGGTGGTGCATATCAAGTCTATCCCGATTTAAGTCCTCGTACGTTTTACCATACTTTTACATTTCGACGTGATTTTTGGATAGTTCCACCAAAGTTTCGTAATATTCTAAATTCACTCATTCGTCAGACAAAATATCAAGACCCCGAACAAGTTGATTATATCGCTGCTGCATTTTTAATGGTAAGGCGAGAAGGCTTTGAAAAAACTGGCGGACTCGACGAAGAGTTTTTTCTGTATGGTGAAGATACTGAATGGGGCTATCGACTCAGTAAACTTGGGAAATTATTGGTATTTAAAGATTGTAATATCATTCATGAAGAATGGGGAAGTAAGCCCGAACGATACGATGAGGCCCAAAACTACACCTATTTTAATCGTTTTGACCATCAAATTCAGCTTTCTAATTTAGTTTGGATTCGTAAACAATTTGGAGCCTTACACTATTTTTTATTGATGCTTCATTATTGGCTTTGGGTGCCAACCTTTTTTTTGATGAAAATAGTATCCAATGCCATAAATTTCAGAAATCCATTTTCAGAACTTGAAAATCAAAAGAAGTTTTCCAATATGATTGGCATTTTCACAAAATATTTTTGGAATATTTTACTTAAAAAACCAACATTTTATAAACTTGGTTAGTAGTAATTAGTGTATTTGTTACTGGAAATTAGTTAACAAATATAATTCCACAGTAACAAGTTGCCTAATTGTCAAATAACCAGTAAACTAATTTTCTAATAATAAATAACCAATCTATGAGTAAAAAATTAGTTCTTTTTATCACTCCCACAGGCGGACGCACAGGTTCGGAAATGCTACTTTGGTATTTACTGAAACGCCTTTCTGGTAAGATAAAAACAGCTATTTACACTCGTCAGAATGGGGAATTATTTGCCAACTACTCAACTGCTGACCAAACTTTTGTCAATACTTCCAAACGAGGATTTTTATACAAAATCTATGAAGGTATTTATTATAAAATCTTCAAGATTACTCCCGAAGAAAAAAAACTAATTGATTTACAAAAGCAAATAAAAGCAGACCGTTGGTACCTTAATACCCTCACAATGCCACAATTTGCCAAGTTAGCAGTTAAACTTCAAGTTCCTTACGACCTACATGTGCATGAGCTGGTAAGTATTTATGATGAAATTAGATACGATGAATTTAAGTTCATGTTCGATAATGCCGATAGAATAATTTGCTGTTCGTCAATCGTAGAAAAACGAGTAAAAGAAATGGGATATCAAAATACCCTTCTACTCCACTCGTTTATTGATACCCAAACAATACAGCTAAAAAGTTCTACTGAAAGCATTCGTCGAAACTTAAATATTCCAACTGACGCTTTTGTTTGGATAATGTCAGGTTCAATGAATCTCCGTAAAGGCTATGATACTGTATGCGATTTGTTTGAGTTTTTACCCGCAAACACCTATATTGCTTGGCTCGGAAGTGTCAAACAAACGGGGGTTTTGCATTACATTCGTCAAAGAACTAAGCTTGAAAAACTAAACTTTATCGAAATTGGCGAAAAATCGGATGAATATTATGATTATTTAAATATTGCCGATGGCTTTGTGCTGACAGCTAAAGAAGACCCGTTTCCTTTAGTAATGATGGAAGCTGCTTATCTCGGAAAACCAATTGTTGGTTATAATTCAGGTGGAATTTCAGAATTTATTCAAGAAGGAATGGGAAAAAGCATTGATAGCTTTAACCCAAAAGATTTGACAGAAGCAATGATTTCTGTACAAAATAAAACATTGATTATTGACAAAGAAAAACTAAAAAATAGAGCCTTAGAATTTGATATTCAAAACCAAATTAGCAAATGGGACTCAATTTTTGATTAAAAAATGATAAATTACAACGAAATTTTAGCCGAACTTCAAGAAGCACAAAAGGTGCTCATTGATTTTATGAGTTCGGATGTAACTATAAATAATATCGAAAAAGTTGCTGATTTGATGGCCGATGCTATCAAAAAAGGCAATAAAATTATTTCGTGTGGCAATGGTGGCTCGCATTGTGATGCCATGCACTTTGCCGAAGAACTTTCGGGCCGCTATCGTGATAACCGAAAATCATTGGCGGCTATTGCAATTTCAGACCCAAGCCATATTTCGTGTGTAGGTAATGATTATGGTTTTGATTATATTTTTTCAAGGTTCATTGAGGGTTTGGGAAATGAAGGAGATGTTTTGCTTGGAATTAGTACGAGTGGTAACTCAAAGAATATCATCAATGCTACCCAAGCAGCTCGTGAAAAAGGCATGAAAGTGGTTATTTTTTCTGGAAAAGATGGCGGAAAGCTGGCAGGAATGGCCGATATCGAAATCAGAGTACCACATTTTGGCTATGCTGACCGTATCCAAGAAATTCATATCAAGGTCATTCATATTCTGATAATGCTCATTGAGAAAAAAGTTTTAAACCCAACTATTTCATGAAAATTCTATTCATAAGTCATGATGCTAATCGAGCTGGGGCTCAACTTTTTTTATTGAGTATCATGAGATATTTAAAGCAAAAAGGTGTAGAAATGCAACTTTTATTGCTTGGAGGAGGTGTTCTTAAAAATGATTTTGCCGAAATCTGTACCAATCATTATTGGCCAAATACAAATTCCCAGAAAAAAGGCATAAAAAAAGCCATTTCAAAACTGGTGAAGAGTCAGCATGAGCCAAATGCCACTCTACAACTTCTGGAGTACCTCCAAAACTCAAATTTCGATTATCTCTATGCCAATACTATTGCTTCTGCTCATGTTTTACCAAAACTGACCGAACATGTGAAAGCACCATTATTGGCTCACATTCACGAATTAGAGTTTTCTATACAGCTTTATTCACAAGCTACTGACCGTGAGTTTTTATTTAGATATGCCACAAAAATTATTGCTTGCTCACAAGCGGTGGCCGAAAATATCATAGAAAATCATTCAGTCTCAGCTCGGAAAATTGAAGTTATTCATTCATTCGTAGATAATGGAGCAATTCTTAATCGAATTGAAGCAACTGATAATCAATTAATTAAGCAAAAATATAATCTTCCTGAAAGTGGATTTTTGATTGGTGGATGCGGAAACGCCGAATGGAGAAAAGGCATTGATGTTTTTTTGCAAGTAATCAACCAAATTCTCAATACAAGCAATGAAAATTGCCATTTCGTTTGGATTGGTATCAAAAAAGAAGGCGATTACTATGAGCAAATTTCATACGATATCGCAAAAATGGGAATCGGAGATAAAATTACATTTATCGAACAAACACCCGATGCGGTTGAATTAATAAACTGTTTAGATATTTTTACGATAGTTTCGAGAGAAGACCCATTCCCACTCGTAATGCTTGAAGCAGCACTGGCACAAAAAACTATGATTGGTTTTGATAAAACTGGCGGTTGTAGTGAATTCATTGAGGAAGATGCTGGAATAATTGTACCTTATTTGAATACGTTCGCCATGGCTTCGAGTATTACTAAGTTGTTTTTAAATCAATCTTTTGCCAAGCAACTGGGGCAAAAAGCCAAAGATAAGGTACTGAATAAGTATAGTTTTGAGAATTCGGTATTGAAAATTGAAAGTCTACTGGGGTCTACACCGAAGGTCTAACCCAATAACTCCAAAATAATTCGGTCAGGCCTTCGGTACAGACCTTTATCATATGACACTTGTTTTTACACTTTGCTCGGTCAATTATTTAGCTCAAGCACACACGCTTGGCGACTCGTTACGTGAACAAAATCCTGATTTTGAATACATAATCGGTTTGGTTGACAAACTCGATACAAAAGATATTGACAAATCAAAACTACCTGACTATCAATTACTTGAAGTAGATAAAATCAACATTCCTGATTTCGTTGGAATGTGTGACCGCTATGATATAACCGAATTAAATACCGCCGTTAAACCTTACTATTTTGATTATTTCTTAAAAAATAGACCAGATATTACCAATATCATCTATTTTGACCCTGACATTATTGTTTTTGACAAGCTCAAACATCTCACTAAAAATTTAGCCGAAAACAATATTGTTGTTACGCCACACATGACAACGCCATATAATGATACAAAATGGCAAAGTGAAGAAGATATTATCAATACGGGCATTTATAATTTTGGGTTTGTAGCTATCAAACGCTCAGAAGAAGCTCAAAAAATGGTTACTTGGTGGTGTGACAAACTCGAAAAAGAATGTAAAATCGACCTTTGTAATGGTCTTTTTGTTGACCAACACTGGGCCGAGTTTTTTCCAGTTTATTTCGATAAAGTATTCATTGATAAACACTTAGGAAACAACGTAGCATATTGGAATCTACATGAGCGTGTTTGTTCGTTTGTAGAGAATAGTTGGGTAATAAATGGAAACATACCCTTGCAGTTTTTCCACTACAGTGGTTATCTGATTGCCAAACCAAACGAAGTTTCAAAATATCAAGACCGCATCAGTTTCGAAAATCGTCCAGATATCATTCCACTTTTTGAGCTATACAGAAACCAACTTCTGACTAACAACGAACTTTATTGGAAAAACTTCAAGTGTGACTACATCAAACCCAAAAAAGTTCAACGCTTGGTACGTGTAAGAAAATATGCTAAAATGCCACTTGAAAAATTAGCATCTTTGATTGAAAAACTATGAAAATCGCAATTTGGCATAATCTTCCAAGCGGTGGAGGAAGTAGAGCTTTAAACTATCATTTGAATGGGCTGCATCAGCGTGGACACCAAATCGAAATTTGGAGTAATTCGCCCGATGCTGATGGATTTATGCAGATTCCTTCTGATGTAAAAATTCACAAAATAACTTATAATAGAACCAAGGAAACCTCACTAAAAGACAAATTCAAGTCTATTTTCTTTGAAAAAGACCAAAATATGCTTGATATGGAAGCCCATTGTAAGCAGTGTGCCGATGAGATAAATGCAGGTGGTTTCGATGTCCTATTTGCCAATAGTTGTTTCTTCTACGCAGTTCCCTTTATTAGCCAGCATGTAAAGATTCCAAAAGTTTTGTATTTGGGTGAACCATTCCGATTTTTTTACGAATCACTACCGAGACTTGTATGGGAAGCCCCACAAGGTGCATCTGGTAAAGTTTTTCGTAGAAGCTATTGGCTGCCTTTCTTAGAAGATTTATGGGTAGAGCGTAGAAATAGAGTGCAAATGCGAGAAGAAAGAAAAAACTACGAAGCATTTGATAAGGTTTTGGTTAATTCAATTTATTCGGCTGAAAGTTGCCTAAAAGCCTACGGGACACCCGCCGAAGTGTGTTATTTGGGCATTGATTCTGAGATTTTCAAGCCAACCCAAATAGAAAAATCTGATTATGTGATTGGTTTGGGCAACTTTTATGTCAATAAAAACCCCCGTTTGGCTGTTGAAGCAATGGCTCAAATGAAAAATAAAGGTATAAAACTCATTTGGGTAGCCAACATGGTTAGTCAAACTTATGCCGAAGAAATGCAATCCTTAGCCAAACAAACAGGGGTAAGTTTTGAAATAAAAACGATGGTTTCGGATAACGAACTCGTATCCTTGCTTTCAAATGCACTTTGCATGATTTACACATCGCAACTTGAACCTTTTGGCTTTGCTCCACTCGAAGCAAATGCATGCGGAACACCAGTCATAGCTTTGCAAGAAGGTGGAGTAAAAGAAACTATTATTCCGAATAAAAATGGTTTTTTGAGTGATAGAAATCCTAAAAATTTAGCAAAGTACTTAGACTTATTGAGCGAAAATTCAGCTATGAGAAAAGAAATGGGTATTTTTGCAGCAGATTATGTACGTAAAGAATGGACATTAGAAAAATGCACGAATAATATTGAAAACGCACTAAAAAGCGTTTTATAAAGCACGTCGGCAAGGATACAACCTATAGTGGTACTACTTGCCGACGTTGTAGCCTAAATAATTTTATTAATTAAAAGAAAATATTCAAATTGGCATCATCACCAATCATATTTACAGTTTGTACTATCAATCAACTGGCAAATGCCCTTGTTTTGGGTGATTCTGTAAAAATTCATAACCCCGATTTTGAGTTTCAAATTGGTTTAGTTGACGAAGAAACTAATATTCCGAATTTCATTCAATCTCCCTACCCTATTATTGGAGTTAAGTCACTCAATATTAATGGTTTTGGAGGTATGTCCGAACGTTATACACACGAAGAAATGGTAGCTGATTGCAAGCCATTTTTTGCAGAATATTTTCTCAAGAAAACAGAAAAATTATTATTTATCGATTGTACTTCTGTTATTTTTCAATCAATTTCATTCATTGATAGCCTTCTAAATAAATCAAACATCATTATCACTCCTCAATTATTATTTGCTAACGTTCACCCCGACGAAAAGCAAATTCTTAACTCAGGTATTTATCATGCTGGTTTTATAGGTCTGAAAAACTCAGTAGAAACAACTAAATTCTTGGCGTGGTGGGGAAACAACACCCGCCAAAAAGGATTCAAAAATATGTGTAAAGGACTCAATGCCGACCAACTATGGCTCGAACACGTTCCTGCCATGTTTGATGGAGTACATATTCTAAAAGAATCGGGTATAAATATTGGTTATTGGAATTTACCAGAAAGAAATCTCAATCAGCTTAAATCTAACTCAAAACTCTATTCAATTAATTACCGTGATAGAGCTTTTCCAAGCGAGTACACGGAGAAATTAAATAAGCATTCTTATAAAAAACTTTCAAAAATCACACCTAAATACGGTTTTGAAGACCCAAACAAGCCAACATTTGGCAAAACAATTGCTTCGAAAATTCGTTCTGTAAATAAATTAGTTGATGTCATTCTTGATAAATTTATTTCCTAAATTCAAACGTTTTAGCCATAAATTCACGAAATAATATTTCGACAGACACCTAAAAATAAATTTTTGGCTTAAATTTGCAAAAAACAAAAAGCTATCATCAATTATGAGTTATTCTGTTGAGAAAACCGAACACTACGCCCTTATCCAACTAAACGATAATAAATTCGACAAATCAATTACAGCTGAAATCGAAAAACAAATCGTTGTTTTATATCGTGAAGGTTTAACTAATATGATTGTCGATTTTACTAAAGTTTTAGAAATTGACGAATCGGGCCTTTCTCTTCTCAGAAAAGCAACCCGTGTTTGCCGTACTGAGCAAGGTTTATTTATTGTTTGCACGAAAGATGACGACATTCTCGACCTCATTGATGGCGAAAAAATACCAGAAATTGTCTTATTACCAACTGTTGATGAAGCAATTGATGCCGTATTTATGAACGATTTAGAGAACGATTTCCGTGAAGAAAACGATGACGAATTCGATTTAGGCGAAGATAATGGCTTTACAGAAGGAAAATTCTAAATAAAAAGTCCACAGTCAACTGTCGGCAGACGACAGAGACAAGTTTTTCTACTACTATCGTCCGTTGTCTGTGGACTATCGACCATTTTATGAATTTTGATTTTTTAGTTTTAGGTACTGGCTCAGCGACTCCTGTTGTAAATCGACACCCCTCAGCTTTTTTATTATCAATCGAAAACGAATCTTTTTTGATTGATTGTGGCGAAGGTACGCAGTACCGTTTACTCGAGCAAAAAGTCAAATCTTCAAGAATTCGTCATATTTTTATTAGCCATCTTCACGGTGACCATTATTTTGGTTTAATTGGTTTACTTTCGAGCTGGAGCATGAACCAACGAAAAGAAGACCTAACTATTTTTGCACCTCGTGGTCTCGACGAAATTCTAACCGCTCAATTTAAACACTCCGATACTCGTTTGCATTACAAAATTAATTTTGTAGAAACTAATACTGAAAATGCCTTTCCTTTACTCAATACTAATTTAGTTTCAGTCGAAACAATTCCACTGCATCATCGAATACCGTGCTGCGGCTTTTTATTTCGTTCTAAAGCAAGTAAGCGAAAAATCGTTGTAGAAAACCTCCCTGCAAATTTCCCGATTCCATACCTAAAAATGCTAAAAGATGGACTCGATATTTATGATGAACTAAGCGGAATCACTTACAAAAATGAAGATTATACTGTAGCAGGTGGAACTTCTAAATCGTTTGCATATTGTTCGGATACCGCATATAACGAACTAAAAATCAATCAGTTACTAAATATTGACAGTATCTATCACGAAGCAACTTTTACTGACTCCGAACTAAAAAGAGCCGAACAAACCAATCATTCAACGGCTCGCCAAGCAGCCATGATTGCCAAACAAACTAATGCCAAACAATTGATTATTGGGCATTACTCTTCACGCTATAAGACCCTTGATTCTCATCTTTCAGAAGCAAAAGAGGTTTTTGAAAATACCTTTTTAGCCGAAGAAGGAAAAACCTACAAAATTTAATTTTAATCGTAGAGCAAGTTTCTAACTTGCTTACTTCTCATATAAACAAGTTAGAAACTTGTTCTATACTATTTTTATACAAATTTTTGATAAAATTGTACTTATCAAATAATCTTGAAAAATAAATACCCATATAGTCTATAATTATCATAGACTTAATATATATTTGTGCGAGATAAACATTAAATAGAATATGCAAAGCTTTCGTACGGAGTTAGAAAATCCTTTAGTCGAAAAAGACATCATAGATTTAGAGCGTAAGATTAGAATGTTTCGTGAAGGAAAAATTCACGAAGAGAAGTTTCGTAGTCTAAGACTTGCCCGTGGGGTTTATGGCCAACGCCAGCAAGGTGTACAAATGATTAGAATCAAGTTACCTTATGGTAAAATGACTTTGAAGCAATGGAAACGTATTGCTGATATTTCAGACGAATACTCTACTGGAAACCTCCACTTTACGACTCGCCAAGATGTTCAGATTCACTTTGTGAGTCTTGATAAAGCTCCCGAACTTTGGGCAAAACTTGAACAAGATAATATAACGCTACGTGAAGCTTGTGGAAATACTGTAAGAAATATTACTGGCTCTCCTACTGCGGGCATCGACCCAAATGAACCTTTCGATATTACTCCTTACGTGCATGCCACTTTTGAATATTTCTTGCGTAACCCAGTTTGTCAAGAAATGGGACGTAAATTCAAAATGTCATTTTCAAATACCGACGACGATACAGCACTCAGCTACATGCACGATTTAGGATTTATTCCAAAAATTAACAATGGCGTTCGTGGTTTCAAAGTAATGTTGGGTGGTGGCTTAGGTGCTCAACCACAATTAGCTCATTTAGCTTACGAATTTATCGAAGAAGATGCAATTATACCTTTTATCGAAGCTGTTCTAAGAGTTTTCGACCGTCATGGAGAAAGAAACTCTCGTCATAAAGCTCGTTTGAAATTCTTGATTGCTAAAATTGGTTTCGAAGCATTCATGCAACTCGTTGAAGAAGAAAAAATTTCGTTGAAAGTAAAAACGTATAAAATAAATACTGAAAAATCAGAATCTGAAACAGGAATCGAATCAGCAATCAATACGAAAGATAGCGTAGAATTCCAAAATTGGTTTAAAACTAACGCTTTTGCCCAAAAACAAGCAGGTTACTACGGTGTTTTTGTGAGAGTTCCGTTAGGAAATATTTCAAGTACTGTTTCTCGTAGCTTAATCGAAAAACTTGCTGGTTTGGTGGCTGACGACGTTCGTGTAACTGTAAACCAAGGTTTACTGCTTCGTTTTGTAAAAGCTGAAAATCTCGTGGCTGTATTTGATATTCTAAGCGAGCATAATTTAGCTGCTCCAGGGGCAAATAGCATTGTAAATATTACTGCTTGCCCAGGAACAGATACTTGTAATCTGGCTATATCTGATAGTACAAGTATTTCGCTTGAATTGGAAAAAGTAATGAAAGAAGATTTTCCTGAATTGATTGAGGAAAATAACATGCAAATCAAAATTTCGGGTTGTATGAACGCTTGTGGTCAGCACAGTATGGCTCACATCGGATTTCATGGTAGCTCATTAAAATCGGCAGGAAAAGTTTTACCAGCTTTGCAAGTATTACTTGGCGGAGGTACAACTGGAAATGGTGGTGGAAGAATTGCTGATAAAGTAATAAAAATTCCGAGCAAAAGAGGGCCACAATTACTTCGTACAGTCTTAAATGATTACGAAGCAAATGGTTTGGAAGGAGAATATTTCAATGACTACTATGACCGTCAAGGCGAAAAATACTTCTATACTTTATTGAAGCCTTTAGCTGATTTGACAACTTTAGTTGATACAGATTTTGTTGATTGGGGCCGTGATGAAATTTTCCAAACCGAAATTGGAGTTGGCGAATGTGCCAGTGTAATCATTGACTTAGTTGCTACACTTTTCTACGAATCAGAAGAAAAAATCGAGTGGGCAAAAGAAGCCTTCAATGAAGACCGCATTGCTGATGCCATATACTATGCGTATCAATCTCAAGTAAACACTGCCAAAGCATTATTACTTGATAAAAATATTAATTGCAGCACGCAACACGGGATTATTTCAGAATTCGACAAGCACTTTGAAAGCGAATTTGGTGGAAATATAAAAGAGCAAATTTTGCAAATCAACAAAAATGAACCAAGCAACGATTTTGCTTTAGATTATATCTCTACTTCGGAAGAGTTTTTAAGACAGGCAATGCTTATTCGTGAGGCTATTAAATCAACATTAGAAGTTGCGTAATTATAAAATTTATGAAAAGAATCGCCCTTGCATTAAGTGAAAACGTTCAGATGAAATTCATTGCCTACGCCATGATTTTCATGAAAGTTTCACTGCTTGGAATCCTGATATACAGAATTTCGACTGGTTTAAATGGTTTCAATTTTCAGTTTGACACCAATTTATTATACTACACTGGAGCAGGCTTTTTAGCTCAATTGGTTGATGGAGCTTTGGGTATGGCATACGGGGCATCATGTACCTCAATGCTCTTAGGGCTTGGAGTGCCACCAGCCTATGCAACAGCCAGTGTTCATACTGCTGAAGTATTTACAACTGGAGTATCGGGGCTATCACATATCTATTTCGGAAATATCGACAAAAAATTGTTTTTTCGAATTGTTTTGACAGGTGTAGTTGGTGCTATGATTGGTGCTTATCTGATTTCAGATGTTTTCGATGGAAAGATGATTAAGCCGTATATCTCAATCTATATGATTATTTTGGGAAGTGTTATTATTTCAAAAGCTTTCAAAACTCGACCAACCGAACCACAAAATAAGAATTTAGGCTTATTAGGTCTCTTTGGTGGATTTCTTGATTCAGTTGGTGGTGGAGGCTGGGGGCCTTTGGTTACATCCAACCTCATTAGTAAAGGTAATGCCCCAAAAGAAGCAATCGGAACTGTGAATACAGCTGAGTTTTTTGTATCATTTTTTAGCACGGGTGTTTTCATGCTATTTATTGATATTCAAGCATGGCAAGCAATTGCAGGACTAATCATTGGTGGTGTTTTTGCAGCTCCATTAGGTGCATTTTTAGTAAAATTATTCAAGCCTAAAACCATCATGATTTCGGTTGGAGTATTGGTCGTTTTATTAAATATCTGGAATTTAGCTAAAGTTTGGCTTTAAATAAAAATCGATTTACGAGGTTCAAAAATAATTGCTATTCATAATTTCTCATGGTAGATATTTTAGAAAAATATACATTAGCTGAGGGCCTTAGCTATATTGACAGTCAATATCCTTCAAAAGTTGTCTTTTCAACTTCTTTGGGACAAGAAGACCAAGTAATAACTGATGCCATTTTCAAAAATGACCTTGATATAAAAGTCTTTTCTTTGGATACTGGTCGTCTTTTTCAAGAAACTTACGAGTTAATTGACCGTACTCGCTCTCGTTACAAGAAAAACATTGAAGTATTTTACCCAAATACTGAGAAAGTTCAGCAACTTGTTACACAAAAAGGAGCTAACAGTTTTTATGAATCAGTTGAAAATCGTAAAGAATGTTGCTTCATTCGTAAAATTGAGCCATTAAAAAGAGCATTAGCAGGTGCTGAGGTTTGGATTACAGGTTTACGTGCTGAACAATCGGAAAACCGTAATGACATGAAGATTTGGGAATGGGATGAAGGCAATAAAGTTTGGAAGTTCAACCCACTAATACATTGGACTTACGAAGATGTATTGACATATATTACCGAAAACAAAGTACCAGATAACCCGCTTCACCGAAAAGGTTTTATAAGTATCGGTTGCCAACCTTGTACACGAGCAATCGGCCCAGACGAACACCCAAGAGCTGGCCGTTGGTGGTGGGAAGAATCGAAAAAAGAGTGCGGACTTCATGCAGGGTAATTCGATTTACCAAAAGAACTGCTAACTTTGTGGAGTTTTTGCTCGTTACAAACGAGTATTTTAATAAATATCAGTACGAATGAATTTCTAAATCTTTGTTCGTAAATTATAAATCGTACGGGTTTCCCCGTCGTAATTCATTAGAATGAGTACTTTTTCAGAAAAAACAACGGTTTATCAAGCAAATGATAGCTCGTTTCCAAGAGAATTGGAAGATGAAGCCATTTATATTTTGCGTGAAGTAGCCTCTCAATTCGAGAAACCTGCTATATTATTTTCGGGTGGAAAAGATTCGATTACGGTAGTAAGACTTGCCCAAAAAGCATTTTACCCTGGTAAAATTCCTTTCGCACTCCTCCATGTTGATACAGGACATAACTTCCCAGAAACGATTGAATACCGTGACTGGTTGGTGAATAAACTTGGATTAGAACTTCACGTGCGTTACGTAGAAGATTCAATCAAACAAGGCAAAGTAAAAGAAGAAACTGGAAAATATGCCAGCCGTAATGCACTTCAAACTGTAACCCTCTTAGATGCAATCGAAGAATTTAAGTTTGATGCGTGTATTGGTGGAGCAAGACGTGACGAAGAAAAAGCTCGTGCAAAAGAACGTATATTCTCTGTTCGTGATGATTTTGGTCAGTGGAATGCCAAGAAACAACGTCCAGAATTATTCGATATGCTCAACGGTAAAATCGAATTGGGCGAAAACGTGAGAGTTTTCCCAATTTCAAACTGGACGGAATTAGATGTTTGGAATTATATCAAAGAAGAAGAATTAAGAATCCCCTCAATTTATTTCACCCACGAACGTGAGGTATTTGAGCGTGACGGTATGATTTGGGCAGATTCTGAATTTATCAATAAGTCAGAAGACGAAGTTCCGTACAAAACTCAGGTACGTTTCCGTACGGTTGGCGATATGACTTGTACAGCTGCGGTTTTATCAACGGCTGATAACTTAGATGATGTAATCGGAGAGATTCTTTCGGCACAAATTTCGGAGCGTGGAGCCAGAATTGACGACAAACGCTCAGAAGCAGCCATGGAAAAACGTAAACAAGCGGGATATTTTTAAAGCCCCCTTGCCCCCAATGGGGGAAAAATTTGTTCTTTAATAATAAAATACATTAACTTAATCCTTTTTCAGTTGAAATTGGAATTTAAAATTCCCCCGTTGGGGGTTAGGGGGCTATGGATATACTTAGAATTGCAACCGCAGGCTCAGTAGATGACGGTAAAAGTACACTCATCGGACGTTTGCTCTATGAAACGAACTCAATTACACAAGATAAAATAGAAGCTCTTGAGTCAGCTTCAAAGCGTAAAGGCCTTGATTTCTTGGATTTATCGCTCTTAACTGATGGTCTAATTGCTGAGCGTGAACAAGGAATTACGATTGATGTGGCTCATATTTATTTTAGCACGCCTCATCGTAAATACATTATTGCTGACACTCCTGGTCACTTCGAGTATACTCGAAACATGGTTACGGGAGCATCTAACACATCGGTTTCGATTATTCTAATTGATGCTCGTAATGGCGTAGTTGAGCAAACCAAACGCCACTTTTATATCTCTTCAATGCTTCGCATTAAGAATATTATTGTGGCTGTAAATAAGATGGACTTGGTTGCTTACAGTCAAGAAAAGTTTGAAGCTATCAAAGCTGAACTTCTTGGAATTGCAGAGCAAGTTAGTTTTAAAGGACAGACTCTCCAATTTATTCCGATTTCTTCTCTTTATGGCGAGAATTTAGTTCGTAAATCTGAAGAAACACCGTGGTATGATGGAGCAACCTTGCTTGATACTTTGGAGCATTTCAGTACTCAAAATTCTGAATTGAGCACGATTCAAGCTCGTTTCCCAGTTCAACACGTTGTTCGTCCAAAAACTGAAGAATACCACGATTATAGAGGTTATGCAGGAAAAATTGCCAGCGGAACATTCTTAGTCGGCGATTTAGTGGAAGCACTTCCGAGCGGACAAATCAGCAAAATCAAAACTATCGAAAAGTTTGGTACACAATTAGAGTCGGGAAATGCCAAAGAATCGGTTGTGATTACACTCGAAGACAATATTGATGTGAGTCGTGGAAATATGCTCGTAAAAGTTGGAGAGCAACCAGAATCTCGTAAAGAAATCAAAGCAAAGATTTGTTGGCTCGATAGCCAAATGCTTACTGTTGGCAAAACGTATTTACTTCAACACGGTATCAACCGAGTAAAAGCAAAGGTTACAAACATCAGTTCGGTAATCGACATCAAAAATATGTCTTTAAGTAATGAAGCTCCAGCAGATGGTGGTCTAAAGCTCAACGAAATCGGTTGGATTTCATTAAAGACTGCAAGCCCGATTTTTGCGGACAAATATGAGGAAAATCCTGCTAACGGTTCATTTATTTTGATAGATGAAAGTAGCAATGGCACCGTGGGTGTTGGATTTGTAGAATAAAATATTTAGTTTTAGAAAAATATTCATCAACCAAACTATCAGTTCTATTAGTTTAGGTTAGATAAAAAAATAGGCGGCTAATTGGCTGTCTTTTTTTTGCCCATAACCGAAGCCCTCTCCCCTCCTTTCATTGCTGAAAGGAGGACACTTTACTCACGAGGTGTTTTTAGGGAAAAGTTTATTAGGTAAGATTGTATATTATTTTATATCCTCAACGATATTATGTTGTTGATTTTTCGGCACAACAATATAGTCTTCTATAATATTATCTTCATCTTCTCGTTCAGATTCCTGCATGTAAAATGATTTAGCCCTTTTAAACCAACCTTTATTTACTTTCGCATCTTTTCGTGAACGATAATAACGTAAACGGTATTCAACGTAAGGGTTTACAATATCTTCTGGGTATTCAAAATCGTTGGCAGCTTTAACATCACTCATTGTCAGAACTCCATTTTGTGGCACGCCAATAATTTTTTCAAAAGCTTTAATATTGCGGTTTTCACGACCTTCGCCTGCATTAATTAGGTGGTCAATCAAAACTTCGGCAACTTCCTGACTTTTAAAATGGTTTCCTAAAAAGCGATTCCAATAATGATGGCGGTGAATATAGAGTGCTTCATCTTTGGTAAAGATTTTATCACCCCAAATGGGTTTATGAATCCCGTAGCCTTCTCCTTCAAATTTCAATAATTTAGGAGCATATTTATTAAAAGATGCGGCTTGATTGACAAAAACTACACAAATAGCAGATAACAAGCTGATTACCAGCAAGGTAAAGATAACTTTTCTAAGGTTCATTGTAATATATTTTTTCCAGACAGTATATTCAGTAACAAAAATTATACCGCTTAATAATAAAATTGAGACTTGAACAAGTAGAAATTAGTAATAGGCTTATTATCAGTAGTTTATTAAAACATTTATTTAGCGGTAGTATCTAAATAAATATTTAGATTTGATGGTGGCAAAATTTTTGCTCTAAATAAAAATACTATCAGTCAATAAAACGTAAATTTTATAACTGATAGTATTTTTAAACGCTTAGATTTTATTCATTGGTAACCAAAGTCACTTCGGCTTCGTACTCAGAAATGATTGGATTTTCCGTTTTTATCAACATTTTTGGTAAAATCAGATAGTCGGCCAATAAATTTCCTTCTTTAGTTCTACGATAAAAACTTTTTGCACGGGTTATCCAACCACGATACTTTTTAGCATTCGCTCGACTATTATAGTAATGTAAACGGTAATTAACGAATGGGTTGATAATTTCCTCTGGAAATTTAAAGCTATTGGCTTTTTTAATATCACTTATCGATAAATAACCGTCTTGTTTTACACCAATGATTGCTTCAAAGGCTTTAATATTAACGCACTCTTTACCAACGCCAGCATTGATAATTTGGTCAATTAAAACTTCGGCTACACCCTGGCTTTTAAACATCGAAGCATGATACTTATCCCAATAATGTGTTTTGTAAATCGAATATGCTTCGTTTCTTGAAAATGATTTGTCTCCCCAAATTGGCTGGTGAATTCCGTAGCCAAGGCCTTCAAACTTGATTAGTTTCGGGAAGTATTTATCGAATGATGCAGCAGATAAAAATTGAAAAGAAAAGATTAAAAGAAGTGTTGTGAATAATTTACTTTTTTGAATAATCATAACTGATTTTGATGGTGAAGCACAAAAATACATATAATATATTGATTATCAGTATTTTAATACCTTTATCTACTAAATCTCTTCTAATAGTTATATAAATTCTTACTGAATTAAAATTCTGAATTCTAAAAAATATCCAATATTAGTCTGCGTGCCTAATACATTAATAGCCAAGATATTGAACGAGTTCTGTTTAGCACTCTCCCACAAAACTTAGTAACAAATACTCAGAAATCTCAAGAATTTTGTACTACCCGTTGTATTTTTCCCATAATATTTGTTGTTAAAACAAGTATTTTTTATCAAAGAAAGAAAATTTGGTTTAAATGTTGTTATGCCAAATATATTTGGTATTATATTGCAATGTATTTATCATAAACCCACCTCATACTTCTTCGATTCAAAAGATTATATGGGTCAATGATTTTTACAAAAAATACAACAAAATCACTCTCGGAACCACGTTCCGTGTTGGTACAATTTCAAATCACTATTATATTAGTACGATGACTGAAACTGAACAAGTTACAGAGCAACAACAAGGCTTATATCGCTCAGAGTTTGAGCATGACGCTTGTGGAATTGGCTTTAGAGCTCATTTAAAAGGACGCAAGTCGCACGGAATTGTAGCCGATGCGATTAAAATGCTCGAACGCATGGACCACCGTGGTGCATGTGGTTGCGACCCAAATACTGGTGATGGTGCGGGTATTTTACTCCAAATTCCTCACGAGTTTTTCTTGGATGAGTGTAATAAACTCAATTTTCACTTACCAGCCGTTGGAGAGTATGGTGTAGGTATGATTTTCTTCCCGATGGATGAAACCGAACGTGAAGAATGTCGTGCTATTCTAAACCGCAAGATTGAAAAGCTTGGTTTAGAATTGCTTGGTTATCGTGTTGTTGAAACAAAAGGTGATATTTTGGGCGAGGGTTCGGCTTCGGTTGAACCAAATGTAGAGCAAGTATTTATTAAACGTCCCGTTGATATTACTGAAGAAATTGATTTTGAACGTAAACTTTATATTCTCCGCCAATATGCTTCTCGTGTGATTCGTGAAGCCGTTGTTGGAGCTAAAGAACACTTCTATTTCTCTTCGCTTTCGTGTAGAACAATCTCTTACAAAGGGCAATTGACTACTGAGCAATTGAAGTATTATTTCCCTGATTTGCATAACGAAGCTGTGACTTCGGCTTTTGCCGTTATTCACTCTCGTTTCTCAACCAACACTTTCCCTTCTTGGAAATTGGCCCAACCATTCCGCTTTATTGCTCACAATGGTGAAATCAATACCGTAAAAGGAAACGTAAATTGGATTCGTGCAGGTGAAAAATCATTCATTTCTGACTTCTTCACGAAAGAAGAAATGGATTTGCTTTTACCAATCTGTGATTTAGGTAATTCAGATTCAGCTCAGCTCGATAACGTAATTGAATTATTATACCTTTCTGGCCGCTCATTACCGCACGTAATGATGATGCTCGTTCCTGAAGCATGGGATGGCAACGAAGCAATGGACCCAACCAGAAAAGCATTCTACGAGTACCACGCTGCCATCATGGAGCCGTGGGATGGCCCTGCCTCAATTTCATTTACTGATGGTAAAATGGTAGGTGCAACACTTGATAGAAACGGTCTTCGTCCGTCTCGTTATTGGGTGCTAAACGATGATACAGTTATCATGGCATCAGAAGCTGGCGTACTTGACATCGACCAAGAAAAAGTTGTATCCAAAGGACGTCTTCAACCAGGTAAAATGTTTGTAGTTGATATGGAACAAGGCCGTATCATTCCTGACGAAGAAATCAAAGCTGATATTTGCTCACGTCAACCCTATCAAGAATGGTTGGATGAAAATAAAATCAAAACCGAAGAACTTCCAAAGTCGATTCGTCCGTATCAACAATACAGCGAAGATGCCTTATTGAAACGTCAGATTACGTTTGGCTTTACTTCTGAAGACCTTCGTATGATTTTGGCACAAATGGCTCAAACAGGAATGGAAGCTATTGGCTCAATGGGTGTAGATACGCCGTTGGCAATCCTTTCTGACCAAAGCCAACACTTATCTTATTACTTCAAGCAATTATTTGCTCAAGTAACCAACCCACCAATCGACTCGATTCGTGAGCGTTCTATTATGTCGTTGATTTCATTCGTAGGAGCCAACGAAAATATATTGAAAGAATCGCCTGCACACTGTCGTTTGGTTCAACTTGACCAGCCAGTGTTGACAATCGAAGAATTTGATAAACTTCGTTTTGTTGACTACAAAGGTTTCCAAGCAAAAACAATCAATACTTATTTTAATTCTAAAGCTGGCGATATTGGAAAAGCATTAGAATTTGGTTTAGAGCGTATCTGCCGTTATGCAGAAGATGCAATCGAAGATGGTTTTGAGATTTTAATTCTCTCTGACCGTGCCATTGATTCAGACCACGCTCCTATCCCATCGCTTTTAGCAACAGCCGCTATTCACCACCACCTCATCAGAAAAGGAATTCGTGGAAAAGCAGGTATTTTGGTTGAAGCAGGTGATATTTGGGAAACCCACCACGTAGCAGCACTAATTGGTTATGGAGCTTCGGGTATTTGTCCTTACATGGCATTCGAGACACTCTCGTGGATGAATAAAAAAGGCCTAATTGAAGGAGAATTTGATGATTATACTTTAAATAAGAACTATATTAAGGCAGTTGATAAAGAATTGTTGAAGATTTTCTCGAAAATGGGTATCTCGACACTTCAATCATACCAAGGAGCTCAAATCTTTGAATGTATAGGTCTAAACAAGCCTGTTGTTGATAAATACTTTACTGGAACAATCTCTCGTATTGGAGGTATGGGCTTAGCAGAAATTGCTAAAGAAGCAAACGTACGCCATAAAGTAGCATTCCCAGATGTTCCCCAAGCATCAGTAAAACGTTTAGAGGTTGGTGGTGTATATCAGTGGAAACAACGTGGCGAGCGTCACATGTTCAACCCACAATCAATTCACTTATTACAACAATCGGGGCGTGTTGGTGAAAAAGATTTAGAAAAAGGTTATCAAATCTTTAAGCAATATTCAAAATTAATCAACGACCAAACCAAAGATGCCCTTACGCTTCGTGGTTTACTACGCTTCAAAAAAGGAAATTCAATTCCTTTAGAAGAAGTAGAACCAATCGAAAGTATCTTCAAGCGTTTTGCCACAGGTGCAATGTCATTTGGTTCGATTTCGTGGGAAGCACACACAACCTTAGCCATTGCGATGAACCGAATTGGAGGTCGCTCAAACTCAGGTGAAGGCGGCGAAGACGAAATCCGTTATGAATTAGACAAAAACGGTGATAACCTAAGTTCATCAATCAAACAAGTAGCTTCTGGTCGTTTCGGGGTGACAAGTCATTACCTAACCAACGCCAAAGAACTACAAATCAAGATGGCTCAGGGTGCAAAACCAGGCGAAGGTGGACAGCTTCCTGGACATAAAGTGGATGATTGGATTGGTCGTGTGCGTCATAGTACCCCAGGTGTTGGTCTAATTTCCCCACCTCCTCACCACGATATTTATTCGATTGAAGATTTAGCTCAGTTGATTTATGATTTGAAAAACTCAAATCGTGATGCCCGAATCTCAGTTAAATTAGTGTCAGAAGCTGGAGTTGGTACAGTAGCCGCTGGGGTTGCCAAAGCACACGCCGATGTAGTTTTGATTGCAGGACACGATGGTGGTACTGGAGCATCTCCGCTCTCATCAATTCGTCATGCAGGTTTACCTTGGGAGTTAGGTTTGGCCGAAGCTCACCAAACATTGGTTAAAAATAAATTACGTGGTAGAATAACCGTGCAAGCTGATGGACAGCTTCGTACTGGTCGTGATATTGCGATTGCAGCTTTATTAGGTGCGGAAGAATTTGGCGTTGCTACCGCAGCTTTAGTAGCCGTTGGTTGTATTATGATGCGTAAGTGTCACTTAAATACTTGCCCAGTTGGTGTTGCTACTCAAAATAAAGAACTTCGTGCGATGTTTAGCGGTAAGCCAGAACACGTAGTAAATATGTTTACCTACTTGGCAATGGAGCTTCGTGAAATCATGGCCGAGTTAGGTTTCCGTACAGTAAACGAAATGGTTGGTCAATCGCAAATGCTTGAAAAACGTGACGACATCAACCACTGGAAATATAAGAAAATTGACCTTTCAGGAATCTTGTTTAAAGAGCCAACAACATTAGATGTTGCTCAATACAAACAAGAAGAGCAAGACCATGGTATCTCGCAGGTGCTTGACTGGAAAATGATGGCTGATGCTAAACCAGCATTAGAAAGCAAAAAAGAAGTTGAAGCAGAATATGTAGTAAACAACTTGAATCGCTCGATTGGAGCAATGACTTCCAACGAAATCTCGAAAGTTTATGCAGGTGAAGGACTTCCTTACGGAACAATTCATTATAAATACAGAGGTACAGCGGGTCAGTCTTTCGGTGCATTCTCTACAAAGGGTTTAAAACTCGAACTCGAAGGTGACTCAAATGACTACTTCGGCAAAGGTCTCTGCGGTGCAGAATTAGTTGTTTATCCTGACAGAAAAGCTACTTTCAAGGCCGAAGAGAATATGATTATCGGAAACGTTGCATTCTATGGTGCAACTTCGGGTGAAGCATATATCAGAGGTATGGCAGGCGAACGTTTCTGCGTAAGAAACTCAGGTGCAAAAGTTGTAGTTGAAGGTATCGGTGACCACGGTTTAGAATACATGACGGGTGGTTTGGCGATTATCTTAGGCGAAACTGGACGTAACTTTGCAGCTGGTATGAGTGGCGGTATTGCATTTGTGTATAATCCAAACAAAACATTTGAAGCAAAATGCAACAAAGAAATGGTTGGCTTAGAAACGGTTGATGCCGATGATGCCGAAATGCTAAAATCTTTCATCGAAAAACATTTGAAGGAAACTAAGAGTGAAGTAGCGGCAAGAATTCTTGCTAATTTCGACAACGAAGTTCCGAATTTCGTAAAAGTATTCCCTACGGATTACAAACGAGTATTGATGGAAAGAAAGAAAAAAGCTGAAGCTGAGAAAGTAATGGCCTAAGCCGACTTTCGGTAATTGTGTTTTAATTAATAACAGAGCATTTAGTAACCGTTGATTGACGGAACAATCTTCGTCAATCAACGACCAACTATATAACAAAATCACTAT
>JALQYE010000159.1 GCA_023254245.1 Emticicia sp. | reverse complement strand
TATCTGATTATAAGTCGCTTTACAGTCAGAAATATTTTTAAAAAATTTTATCGGAATTGTCATGTACATTCTCAATGGCTGGAATTTATTATATTTAGTCATGCCGCCTGGATTCCAATTGGACATTAATTTTATCACTCTCATCGCTTCGGCATCGCAAGTTTTATTGATTCCTTTCATTATTTCGTAGTTACTTGTACTTCCATCTTTCTCTATAACAAATTTTATAAAGACAGTATTTTTGTGTTTTTCGATTGGAATCTCAGAAGCTGGTACATTGATATTTGAGCAAATGAATGAATAAAGGGCTTGATAACCCTTTGGATAGGTCGGCCAAACATCGGTGGTGGTGTAAATCAGCGTATCAGCTGTGCTTTTTTGAGCTGTACTTACCAACGAGCAGCAAAAAAGGATAATAAAGTATATTTTTTTCATGTTTTTGTGAGTTTAAGTTTTTAACATCTGTACTTTTGCAAAAATAATAGAAAACTTTAGTTTTAAAAATATTTAGCTAATTATCTAAATGTGGTATTTGGAAGTCTTTTGATAAGACTCTTTAAAATTGTGATTCAATAAATGGATAGAACTATAGCTTTTGATAAATCGCCCGATGGATTGATTCCTGCGATTATCCAAGATTCGATTACGGGCAAAGTACTTATGCTTGGCTATATGAATGCCGAAGCATACGAGAAAACAATGACCGATAAGATTGTTACTTTTTTTAGCCGCAGTAAGCAAAGACTTTGGACGAAAGGAGAGACATCAAACAATTTTCTGCACGTAAAAAATGTATTGGTAGATTGCGATGGCGATACGATTTTGATATATGCTTCGCCAGATGGCCCGACTTGCCATACAGGAGATGATACATGTTTTCAGGAAGTAAATGAAGATAAAGTGTTTTTTATCAATCATTTACGAGCCGTAATCAAAGACCGAAAACTGAATCCTTCGGATAAGTCTTATACGACAGAGTTATTTAAGAAAGGTGTAAATAAGGTTGCTCAGAAAGTTGGAGAAGAAGCCGTTGAGTTAGTAATTGAAGCAAAAGATGATAATAAAGAGTTGTTTTTAGGCGAAGCAGCTGATTTATTTTATCATTATTTGGTGTTATTGGAGCAAAAGAATTATACCTTCGATGAGGTGTTGGATGTGCTAATTAAGCGTCACACCCCCCGCTCCTAAAGGGAGTGTTTGTTTGGTAAGTCTTGACTTTTAAAGTTTGTTTGTGTAGGTTTATTGAAATATTCACTCACTCAACAGTAGACTTTATGATAAATTATTTAATTCGTCTGGCGTGTTGTGCCGCTGCGGTATATTTCATGCCCCAATTTTTGAATGAAATTAGAGTTGACACAATCACAACGGCTTTGATTGTAGCCTTGGTAATGAGTTTTCTGAATACATTCTTAAAACCAATTCTCAAATTACTTTCGTTGCCAATTACCATTCTTACACTTGGGTTGTTCTCGTTAGTAATCAATGTAGTTATTGTTTATTTGTGCGATTATTTGGTTGATGGATTTAAAGTCAGTGGCTTTATTCAACCTCTAATTTTTGGATTTGTACTTTCAATCGTGAATAGCTTAGTGGGTACTTTTCAAGATTAATGACCGCTTAAATAGTAAAAAGTCCATTGTCGAAGATAATTTTTCTGACAATGGACTTTTGTTATTTTTATATCCAGTAATTAAAATCACGGATTAAGGTAACAACGGAATTTATTTTAGTGAAACGATTAAAATCGGTTTGGATTATAAGCTTTCTAAAGTCGCTTTTACAGCATCAAAATTTGGTAAATCGCCTGCACTTTCTAATACTTCGGCGTATTTGATTACTCCTTCTGCATCAATCACAAAAGCTGAGCGTTTAGCCACTCCTTGCATTCCGAAAACAAAAGTATCGTAGTACGCTCCGTACGCTTGTGCAGTTTCTTTGTTGAAGTCTGATAATAAATTGAAAGGGAGATTTTGCTCTGCTTTGAATTTACCCAATGTAAAGATAGAGTCAACCGAGATACCTAAGATTTCGGCGTTTAAGCCCGAATAAGTGGCTATATCGTCACGCATTTGGCAAAGTTCTGCCGTACATACGCCCGTAAATGCTAAAGGAAAAAATAATACTACTACGTTTTTACCACGATAATCAGCCAAGTTGATTTCCGCTTTATCAGTGTTGAATAATTTGAAATTGGGTGCTTGGTCGCCTACTTTTAATGCCATGATTAGAATTTATTTTGGTTAAAATTAATTTGATAACTAAGAAACTGAATAGAAAGTTTGATAAACTTTTAAAAAATACGAATCATAAACGCTCAAATTTGTATCCTTTCTTTTTCAAGCTTTTGATTAGTTCGTCGAGTTGGTCATAAAGCTTTTCTTTTCGTCGAGGGTCAGTTCCTAAATGAATCAAGAGTATGAAACCATTTAACCCTTCCTCATTTGTTTGCTCATATTTTAGAATATCACGCATAATCGTTTGATTATTAGCATATTTGTCGTCCATTTCAGGGTAGGTGTAGTCTCGGTTTGAGCCTGTACCAGCCGTAAAATTTATTAATTTAAGTCCAAAAACATTTGTCCAATTAGCTATTGTTTGATTGTACCACTCGAAAGGTGGCATAAAATAAGGTGCTTTTTGTTGATTAATACCAAAGGTATTCATGGCAGCGTAGTTAGCTTTTAAATCTTCTTCAAATTGCTGCTTACTTACGAGTAGCGAATCTCGTTTTGCCCAATCATTATAGAGCAGGTGCTTGTCTGAGTGCCCTCCCAAATAATGCCCATCATTGATTAATTTTGTAATCAGCAATTTACATTCAGGATTTCGGTAGAAATCTCCTGTAAAAAAGAAAGAAGCTTTAATTTTTTCATTTTTTAAGGTTTGTTGGATTTTTTCGCCTCCTTCATAAAAATTATGCCCCGTAAATACCAAACGAATGGTTTTAGTTTTGGTATCGAAACGAGTGATTGCACCCTTACTGATGGTTAGATTAGTGGAAGTGGGCAAAGGCTTTTTAGTTTCTAAACTTGAAAGATAATACGTCAGAGAGGCCGTTCCATCCATAGTTGGTTCATTAGTCGAATAATCTCCAAAATCATCGTGATAGACAGCCATATTTGATTGAAAACTTACGTATTCATCGGGGAAACGCAAAGCTACGTATTTGAGACCTTTGAAAATGGAGTTTCTAACAGGGCCATCGACCAAGCCTCCATCAATCGGATATTGTTTCAGATAAGTAAATGCTGAGTGTGGGTCTTCTGGAAAATCGCCTGTTTTGGGTAAGCCTACAATCATACTTGTTCCCCACGGATTACAACCGAAAAGCCAATCTCTGAGCGAAGCCTCCATTTCTTCAAAACCTTTGCCTCCGAGTTTTCGGTACAAATTAAGCTGAGTGAGTGTGGCAGTTACTAAGTTATTGGAACACCAAATAAAAGGAATTCCATTCAAAAATGGATTCTTTTTGGCTCGGGCTTCAATGGCACTTAGGCCTTTTTGATAATAAGCAATAAAAGCCTTATTATCTGTTAGTTGACTCGCCGTTTGATAATGTCCCGCATTCATAAACGGATACCATTGGTAGTGGCGTGCAGTATCGTTTATCATCCATGGTGTAACGGTTTCTTGTTTACTAAAGCTGACTGCATCTTTTAGATAAGCTTTGTTGGCTGTAAGTTTAGATAATTCGGCAGCGGCCAATTCCATATCATCTGTCCAGTTGTCTTCTTCATAAAAATAGGGAGCTCTACAAGGGGCAGTTTGGCAAGCTCCTGGATTTTTCTTACCCCAATCGTAGGCTTCTAAGGCCTTGGTTTTTAATGTTTTTGATAGTGTTGGATAAAATTTGTGTAAGACGTCTGCTCCTAAGGCAAAGGTCGAGGCATATTTTCCTGCGGTTGAGGCAATACCCGATGCTCTGCTTTTGTGCTGAAATGCTCCCTGTGGTTTACCTGTGCAAAAATATACTGGCCGCATTTTACCCTTACCGTAAGAGGTAGGGTCGTTGTTGGGCAGTCGTAATCCTTGATGGTCACGGTCATCAGCAATTTGGTTATACATTTCGCCATAAGCAGGGTTCATTTTCATAAGCCAATCAATACCCCATTTTATTTCGTCAATTATATCAGGAATACCATTTGGGCCTTCTAAACCACGAGCATCGTATAGGTCGTTGAAGGCCGAAGGATTGCTTTTATATGCCAAAAGCATTTGATAAACGGCATTGGCGGTTGTGGTGGTATACTGCAGATAATCGGAAGCATCATGCCAGCCTCCTTTGACGTCAATGAAAGTTGAATCTTTTTTTGGGTCGGGATGGTAAACCCTAAAACCATCGTGAACGTGGCAAGAATCTTTTAAAAAAGGATTATAGCCACATCGTTGTTGACGCATATATTTTAGTAAAAAATCGGCACTTCCTGCATATACATCTTCTGAAATTTTGAATTTAGGAGATTGACTATCAGTAGTTTGTATATAATAAATGCCGTTTTTTTGGAGACTTGAAAAATCTAAGCGATAAGTAGCCGCAAAATTACCCAATTGTCCACTTGGCTTTACTTTGGCCGAACGTAAAACTATTTTGTCACTCAAAGCATCTCGGATTTCAAAAGATTGGATTGGGCTTTTCTGATGGCTCATTACTACGGCCACTTTTATTGAGTTGGGCAAATATCCCAACTGATTGACCCGAATATAACTTTGGGCAGTTCCGAGAAGTGTGAAGGTTAGAATAAAGAATAGTGTATTGATGAATTTCATAGTAAAATGTATGAATTGAAGGTTTTTTTTGTGAAAATACGTACTTTGCATTAAAAATCGAATTTTTATTTTCAGGATATACTCCCTTGGAAACAAAGGGCAGTTTTCTTGCAGAAATTCGACAAAAAACTTCATCATAAAAACTATATGTTAAACGAACCTATCAAAACATCAATCTTTGATTTATTCAAGATTGGGCCAGGACCGTCGAGTTCGCACACGATTGGCCCGATGAAAGCGGCGTATGACTTCCTAAAACGAGCCAATACTTTAGCAGCTACACAATCGCTCGAAACTCCACAAATTATGATTCATTTGTATGGGTCGTTGAGTGCTACTGGCAAAGGACATGGCACTGACCGAGCCGTGATTGCAGGGCTATTAGGTTGGTTGCCTGATACTTGTGAGCCAGTGGCTTTTACGGCTTTATTAAAAAATGAAACTGATTTTTACGAAACTCAAGTTGCTGATAATCTGGTACAACTCACAGCCAAAAGTATTGTCTTTGAAAAAAAACGCTATGAGTCTCCGCACCCGAATACCTTAGTCTTTAAGCTGATAAGTGCCAGTGAAATTGTATTGGAAGAAGAGTATTATTCAGTAGGAGGGGGCTTTATTCAACGCAAAGGAGAAGAGGTAAGTATTGAGAATGCTAAAATGCCAAAGTATGCCTTCACGACCATGAAGGAGCTGAAAGAGCATTTGCAAAAAAACAAAATTACGCTTACTGATTTGATGATTGCCAACGAAGAGGCTCTGACGGGACTTTCAAGAAAGGAAGTTTATCAGAAAATTGATGATATTCTGGAAGCCATGCACAAAGCTGTCAAACGAGGCTTGCGTCATAAAGGCCTTTTGCCTGGTACAATCAAATTGCGTAGAAAAGCCCCAGTTTTGTACGAGCAAGCCAAAAACCTTGCCTCAACGAGCGATAGTTTTATGATTTTTTTGAACGCATACTGTATGGCGGCATCGGAAGAAAATGCTGCTGGCAATATCGTTGTGACGGCTCCAACTTCAGGAGCATCGGGGGTGATTCCTGGGGTGTTTTTCTTGTTGCGTAATCATTATCATTATGACAAACAACGCCTTCGAGAAGGAATGTTGGCGGCCGCGGCGGTTGGTTTCTTGATTAAACACAACGCCAGTATTTCGGGTGCTGAAATGGGTTGTATGGGCGAAATAGGTTCAGCATCGGCAATGGCTGCTGCAATGTTGGCGTATTGTGCTGGAAAAAGTATAGAGATTGTTGAAGCCGCTGCCGAAATTGCCATTGAGCATCATTTGGGTATGACCTGCGACCCGATTGGTGGATATGTACAGATTCCGTGTATCGAACGAAATGCTATGGGTGCAATTAAGGCTTATAATGCTTATTTATTATCATCGTCGGGTAATGCCTCAGCTCAAAAAATTTCGTTGGATAGTGTTATAAAAGTAATGCGTGCAACTGGGCGTGATATGTCGAAAAAATACAAAGAAACTTCACAAGCAGGCTTAGCATTAAGTGCAACAGAATGTTAGATTTTCCATAATTTAGGATTTAACTTGTATTTTTTCCGAAATTACGTAATTTTGAAAAATAATACCCTATCAAAAATCATCATATAATGGTATAATTTTTGATAGGGTATGTGATACACTTTATAAACTATTTGAGGGAATGAAACACTACTACCAAAGGAAATTTAAGACTGCATTTATTATTATTGGTATTTTATTGAGTGGCCTGTTTATGAGTGCCTGTAATAAGGCATCAGAAGAAGACCCAATACCAGTTGCTGCGGTAGATACCACAACTGCCAGTACGGCAATCAGGTGGGGCAAAATGACACTTATTATTGCTGAGAAAACACCAGGAAACTCTCCGACTTATGCTTCGAGAGGCTTCGGCTATATTGGTCTTACAATGTATGAAAGCATTGTTGGTGGAAATAAAGCCTATTTATCAATGGCAGGACAACTAAATGGTCTTTCTACTTTACCTAAAATTGATACAACTCAGAAATATAATTGGGCGTTAAGTCTCAATGCTGGTCAAGCTTGGATTATCAAAAATGTCTATGAACAAACTTCTGATGTAAATAAAAAGTCGATAGATTCGCTCGAAAGCAAGATTTTAGGCGAATATAAAGCCGAAAAGCAAGATATAATCGACCGTTCGGTGAAATATGGACAAGATGTGGCAAAGGCTATCTTTGAGTGGTCAAAAACTGATGGCGGTTATCAAGGCTACAACCGAAACTTTACAAATGATTATGTTGTACCTGTTGGCTTAGGTTATTGGCGTTCGCCAAGTTTTAGCCAATCGGCAAGTACTTTACCATTGCATCCGTATTGGGGAAAAAACAGAACCTTTACTGCTTCAAATAGCACATTGACTATGCCTAAGCCAATTCCATATAATGCGAGTCCGTATTCGCAATATTATGCTCAGTTCTTAGAGGTATATGCTAAAAATAAGGTTTTGACTCAAGAAGAAAAAGAAATTGCACTCTTTTGGGGCGATGACCCAAGCCGTACTTTTACACCTCCAGGCCACTCGTATAGTCTTGCCCGTATTGCGGTTAAAACAGCAAAACCAAGTCTTATCAAAGCTGCTCAGACTTTCGCAATGGTTGGAATGGCAATTGGCGATGCCTTTGTAAATTGTTGGAAAGCAAAGTATACTTATAATGCTGAGCGTCCATCAACGTTTATCAGAACTTACATCGATGGCTCGTGGTTATCGTTTTGGCCAGAGCCTCCGTTTCCTGCGTTTTATTCAGGCCATGCTGTGCAGTCGGGTGCTTCGGCTACTGTTCTTACAAAACTTTATGGCAATGAGTTTAGATATACGGATGATTCACATGAAGGGCGTGGGCAAGACCCACTAACGATGATTTTTTATAAAAACCGCTCGTATAGTTCGTTTTGGGAGGCCGCTGAAGAGTCGGCTTATTCAAGGTTTTTGGGGGGAATCCACTGCCGTAGTGACAATGATACTGGTTTGGCCGAAGGACGTAAAATAGGTCAAAATATCACTAATTTGAAGTGGACGAAATGAGTTCTGAGTTGAGAGTGCTGAGTTCTGAGTATTTTTTAACTCAGCATTCTCAACTCAGAATTACACGGAAGGCTTCGTTTTCAGCTCATTGCTAAATATACACCATTTGTCCAACCGAAGCCATCTTGGTTGGGGTATTCTCCTCCACCTGCTAAAATTCCTTCATCGAGAACATTATATTTCTCGGTCATTTTTCCTGTTTGTTCATACACCCTTTGGTTTAGTTGCAGCCAGTTATGGCGAATTTTATTGGCTAAATCATCAAAATTATAGTTCAAAAGGCCTTTGTAGGCAATCCATTGTAATGGAGCCCAACCGTTTGGCGAATCCCATTGCTGACCAGTTTTGGCAATGGTTGTAAGCAAACCGCCACTTTTCAAAAACTTGGCTTCGAGGAGTTCGGCAATTTTTTGTGCTTGACTCGGCTCGGCAATTTTGAAATAAAGTGGGAAAACCGCTGCCAATGTCAAATGAGTTTTGGGCTTATTTTCTACGAAATCATAATCGAAATAAAAGCCTTCGTCTTCATTCCAAAGGTAGTGTTGAATCGCTACTTTACGATTTTGAGCTAATTGTTGGTATCTGTTCGCTTCATCGTTATCATCGAGTAGCGAATAAATAGCCGAAAGCGTATCTTCTAAATGATAAAGTAAGCAGTTTAAATCAATCGGAATAATATCGGTTGTATGAATACTGGCAAATGAATCGGTTTCTTTGAACCATCGACTACTAAAATCCCAACCTGATTCGGCAGCTGCTCTTAAATGGCGAAATAACACACTTGGTTCTTGTGTAGATTGATGCGAAAGTTCGACATCTTCTTTGTAAGATTCTGGCCGAGGTGTATTGTTTTCATCCCAAAAACGATTCAAAATAGCTCCATTTGGCATAAGCACCACTCTATGCAAAGCTTTATTTTCTGAATTAAGTTCTTCGCTTCCTCGCATCCAAAAATCATACTCTTTCTTTAAATATGGTAAATGTTTTACCAACATTCCTAAGCCTTTTTCTTCGCCCAAAAGCTTTACCATCAACGAATAAAATGGTGGCTGCGAACGCCCCACATAATAGCTGCGGTTTCCGTTTGGAATATGTCCAATTTTATCAATTAAGTAAGAAAAATTATCTACCATTGATTCAATCATGTCGATTTTGCCTGAGGCACGCAGGCCGAGCATCGTAAAATAACTATCCCAATAATAAACCTCGCCAAAACGCCCACCTGGCACAATATAGGGTTTGGGCAATGGAATCAACGAGCTATTTTCTTGTTCAGGTTCTCGGGTCAGTATCGCCCAAAGCGTTTGTAGATGCTCATTTATCGAATGGTTTTTGTTGCTTTCATAAGCTGCCGTGCGATTGATGGGCAACTCAAAATATTTTGAAACAAAAGCCTTCAAATCAAAGCCTTCAGTGTCTTTTTCTTTCAAAAACACTTCATTGATGACATCTAAAGAATCTTTTGCGATGCAATCAGGAAAGGTTTTATTATCAGGAAAGACACTTTCGGTTTGAACTCGCTCAAACAAAAGTCCTAAATCAAAGATATTTTTAATAGAATTTGTCATATAAATAATAGGAACTCGAAACTTAAAGAATTAATGTCCAGCCGTGTTTGTAAAAGAAATTTCAGCGTTAGATTTCTTTTGTAATGAATTGAGAATGAACAAACAAACCATCAGAATACCCATCGGAATGAGTGAAAGATAAAAAGCCGTTTGCCCAGTAAAAGCATCGAAAACATGACCTGTGATAATAGACCCCGTTGTGCCACCCAAAGCCGAAAAAACAACAATCAAACCCGACATCGGGCTGTGTAGATGCTTGGGCAAAGAGCTAAGAATAACCGAATTGATGGTCGGATAGATAGGGGCTAAAAAAATACCCATAATCGGAAAAATGTATGCCACAATCGGAGCGTTTGTCCAGTTAGTGTCGGGCGATGCCACGATGCCTTGCGTAAGTGGCAAAGTCAATAAAACCAACGAGGCACAGATAGTGAGACAAACTGATAAAACTAAAATCCAGCTAAAACGACGAAGTA
>JALQYE010000158.1 GCA_023254245.1 Emticicia sp. | reverse complement strand
GACATCGCTCCGATGATTGGCTGAATCAAAAGTCCTGTCATTGGGCCAGCTAAATTGAGCAACGGGATTTCGTCGGGACTTGCCCCCAGAAAGTCATAAATTGGGTTTACGGCACTTTGTTTAAGACCAAAACTATACTGAATGCCAAAGAATCCGACATTCATATTAATGATTTGTGAAAAACTCAGTTTAGGTTTTGAAAACTGCATCTGATTGTGTTTTAGGTTAAAGTATTAATTGCACAAAGTAAAGAAAAAATTTAATTTTTCTGAAAATAATCTTTGTAGTTGAAGCAAAAGAAATCCTATATCACAATGTCGAACCGTTCCTGAAATCGTTTAATAGTATTTCACTTTTTCGTAGTAGGAAATTCATCAATCCCGAGCGTAGTTAACAATGGGTTGAGTGTCTTTGTTGTGATAATCACTTGGAAAAACTTTACTTTCATGGCATCAAAATCACAGACAAATTTATTCTTCACTTTGAGCGTTCGATAAACGGCCGTATAATTCACTTTTTTCTGTTCCCATCCATTTACTGCCAAATTTGTTTGTACGCATTCAATGGCTCGTTTGAGATTCGAGAAGTAAACTACAAATGGCTCACGCTTCCGAACTTCGCTTAGTGAACCAATATAATTAATAGTTACTTCGTAAATGATTGACTGACGCATGGAATTTAATGAATGATAAAGTGGATGAATGAGTGAATAATTTTAAGAGTGTGGCACACCTTGTTATCACCGAGTAAAGGGGTGCCACACTTAAAACCTTACTTTCTGTAAGAACTCGTAAAAATAAATCTTTTTCTGAAAAATAGTTCAATAATTTTTCAATTAAGAAACTTTAGCTATCCGTTCAGCGTTTTTATATCATGTTGCAAATACAAATGAGCCTCGCAGTCATCTGCAAGGCTCTTTTTGTTTTTCTCGTTTTTGGTTTTCTACTTATCATTTATCATGATAGGCGTACTTCCTTTCCCTCCCATAATAATTACTTTTGAGTTAGGCGAAGTCGCAATCTCTTTTTGAGCTTTAATCATTTCGTATTGTAATTGCTTATCAGTCAGGGTTGTTGTAATAATTTTTTGATAATCCGAAATACCTTGTGCTTCTACACGCTTACGCTCTGCCTCTTGCTTCTCTTTCTGCAATACAAACTGCATTTTTTGAGCTTCTTGCTCGGCATTGATTTTCGATTCAATCGTTTTCTTAACAGACTCGGGCAAATTAATATTTCTGACCAGTAGTTGCTCCAAAACTAAGCCTCGTGACTTGAAATCAGCTTCGATAGCCTTGAAAATTCGCCCTTGAAATTCGTCTCTTTTGGTCGAATATAAAGCTACTGCTTCATAATAGGCCGAAATATCACGAATACGTGTACGGGTAATCGGTCGAACAATTACGTCTTCATAATTCGCTCCAATTTTCTTTAAGATTGTAGGAGCTTGCTCAGGTTGTACTCGGTATAAAACGGTGAGGTCAATTACTACCTCAAGTCCATCCGATGATAGTACCCTAATAGCATCATCGCCTGCTTGTTTACCTTCATCATGCACACCTGACATCGTGTAGTTTTGCGTTCGAGTGTCGAACTCAGTTACATCAACCAGTGGATTAATGATATTTAAACCACTGGTAAGCGTTCCTTCTTGAACATTTCCAAAAAGTGATTGAACTCCTACTCGACCAGCATCAATTTGCTTAATGGTTGAAGAAGCAAAACCTAAAATGATGAGAATAATGCCCGTAAATTTGAGCGGACGAGAAAAACGAGAAAATTGTAACGATGGAGTATTGATAGCAAATGCCACTATCAAAATAATGACTCCGATAACGACTAAAAACATGGTTTTCTGACGGTTTAGATATAGTTTATGCTTTGCAAATGAAATAATTTCTGAGTAAAAGCGTGGCAAACGTACAGCAAGTCGGCAGATATTATCCAAGATTTACATGAATGGTTATTTCTGATTTGTTATAAGGGTTGTTTTAGTGATGAAGCGTAGAAAAACAATAAAAAGGTGAAATAATAAGCTGATGATAAGAGTTTTTTAGCAAAATAATCAACTTATCCACAAGTGTATCCACTTGCTAATTTTTGAAATAGTGAAAGGGGGAGCGTGCCAAGTTTGGTACGTTTTTTAGTCTAACTTAACCAGAGTAGAATTTTTTCAACTATTGAAAAGATTTACGTGCTTTCTTGTTTTCCATGAACGACAGGTACCGAGCTATCAATCTTTAGATAGCTCGGTCTTTTTTGTCAAAAAATCTTCATCCATTTTCCTTGTTCTTTCATTACCAACTCAATTACTTCACGCACGGCACAATCGCCACCTTTACGAGTTGAATTGAAAGCAGCTACTTCGATAATTTCCTCAACGGCGTCGGCTGGGCAAGCAGATAAAACATCTCGGTGTTTCATAATTTCCCAATCGGGTAAATCATCGCCCATAAATACAATCTCATCAGCCGAAAGGTTATTATCGGCAATATATTTATCGAACACGCTTAATTTTTGGTCAGTATTTACACCCAGAAAAATATCTTTAATGCCCAAAGGCGAGAGCCTTTCTCTAATACTTTCTTCTTTCCCTCCCGAAATAATCGCAATTCTAAAGCCTGAACGAATGGCTTTCCCGAGGGCATAGCCATCTTTTACATTAAATACACGGGCCAATTCACCACCACGTAAGGCAATAACGGTTGCGTCGGTCAGAACGCCATCAACATCAAAAATAAAAGTTGTAATTTTTCGGAGCTGAGATTTAAGTTTAATATCCATGAAATTAGGTTTAAGTCATTCAAAAATAATCTGCATAAAATTCGCATAAATTCGTTTAATTCGTGCATCTGTGTAGCATTATTTTTATGTTTGAACGAATAAATCCTAAACTCAAAGAAATTTTCAAACGCCGTTGGGTAAAAGTGTTTTTTGCTTTTATCATTTTGTTGGTGATGTTAAATATTCTTTTTCCTCCGAAAGTCACTATTTCATATTCTACACTTATTACTGATAAAAAAGGTGAAATTTTGCATGCTTTTTTGAGTACAGACGAAAAATGGCGAATGTATGTTGAACTGAAAGAGATAACTCCGACACTACGAAAAGCCATTTTAGCGAAGGAAGATAAGTATTTCAATTACCATTTTGGTGTAAATCCTGTCGCTATTTTTCGGGCAGCTTTCAATAATATTACCAAAAACCGTAGAACGTCGGGGGCGAGTACTATCACGATGCAGGTCGTCAGAATGTTAAACCCTGATGAGCGAACGTACTGGAATAAAATCTCCGAAATCCTCCGAGCAATTCAACTCGAAATCTTTTATTCTAAAGACGAAATTCTGCAAATGTATCTCAATTTGGTGCCTTATGGTTCAAATATCGAAGGTATCAAGTCGGCTTCGTATTTGTATTTTCAGAAATCGCCCGATAGATTGAGTTTGGCCGAAGTAACTACGTTGGCAATTATACCCAATCGCCCAACAAGTTTACGACTGGGGACTAAAAATCCGTTAATTGTTGAAGAACGCAATAAATGGTTGAAACGATTTCAGCAAGCAAAACTATTTGATAATCAACTAATTAATGATGCTTTGAGAGAACCTTTGACTGTAGCACGCCACGAAGCACCAAAAGATGCTCCACATTTATCGTTAAGGCTAAAAAAACAGTTTGCTGATGAAGCCATTATTCATGCCAGCGTCAGTAAAGCCATCCAAGCCAAGGTTGAGCAGATGGTGGCAAATTATGTGAATCGCACACGGGCAATGAATATTAATAATGCCGCCGTATTAGTAATTAACAACGAAACAATGCAAGTGGAAGCCTATGTTGGTTCGGCAGGATTTAACGATAAACTTGATGGCGGGCAAGTAGATGGTGTGCAGGCAATTCGCTCGCCAGGAAGTGCCTTGAAACCACTTTTGTACGCTACCGCTTTTGATAAAGGAATTATCACACCCAAAAATATCATCAATGATGTGCCAACCAATTTCAATGGTTTTGAACCCGAAAATTTCGACCGAAAGTTTAATGGAAAGGTTTCTGTTGAGTTTGCTTTGGCTAATTCGTTGAATATTCCAGCCGTGAAAGTGGTAAAAGATTTAACAAAGACAGTACTCATTGAGCAACTTAAAAAGGCTGATTTTCAGACAGTTAAAAAACAAGAAAAAGAATTAGGCCTTTCGATTGTTTTGGGCGGTTGTGGCGTAACCCTCGAAGAAATGACCCAGCTTTATGCCGCCTTTGCGAATGACGGGAGTTGGCAAAAAGTACAGCTATTAGAAAATGAATTTGCCGAGAAAAAGGTAAATACTACCTCTATTATTTCCGCCTCAGCCACTTACTTAATCACCGAAATTTTAGCCCAAATTAAACGCCCAGACTTGCCTAATAATTTTGATTATACCTATCGTTTACCAAAAATTGCTTGGAAAACGGGAACCTCCTTTGGCCGCCGTGATGCTTGGAGTATTGGTTATAATAAAAAATACACGGTTGGAGTTTGGGTTGGAAATTTTTCGGGTGAAGGTGTTCCCGAGTTGAGCGGAGCCGAAATAGCCACACCTTTGCTTTTTCAGATTTTTAATACGATTGATTATAATACTTCAAGTGTATGGTTTCGTCAGCCAAAAGATGTTGTGTCTCGACAAGTTTGTGCCGAATCAGGCGACCTACCGAGCGAATATTGCAGCAATAAAATCTTAGATTATTCTATCAAAAATATTTCACACACACGTAAGTGTACGCACCTCAAGAAATTCTACGTAAATCTTTCAGAATCAACGAGTTATTGTACGCAGTGCTTACCCGTAGATGGGTATAAAGAAAAGCTTTACAGCAATCTTGCCCCCGAATTGATTAGTTTTTACGAATTAAAACACATTCTTTACGAAAGGATTCCGACCCATAACCCAAATTGTACAAGGTTTTTCAAAACAGCTAATAATGCCCCGATTATTACCAACCCGAATAATGGAAGCGAATATTATTTGAGCGAAAATGATACCCAACAAATGCAGTTGGCCTGCCAAACTGCCAATGATGTAAGAGAAGTATATTGGTATATCAACGACCGTCTATTACAAAAAACATTAGCCAATAAGCCAGTATTTTTCACGCCGAATCTCGGTAAACTGAAAATTTCCTGCACTGATGATAAAGGTAGAAGCAGTAGTATTTCGGTGATGGTGAAAAGTGAGTAAACAAAAAAGGCTTCCCTTGCGAGAAGCCTTTTTTGTTATATGAGCTTTGAAACTAATTAAGCTTCTGCCTCAGCATCAGCTGCTGCATCTTTTTTCTTAGAAAGTTTCTTTTTCTCGCCTTCTACCATTGCATCTTTCAATGCAGAAAGAGCTGAAAGGTCGCCAAGAGTTGATTTCTCTTCAGGAGCAGATGTTGCTACTTCTTTTCCACCTTTTTTCTTAGCTTCTTTTGGAGCCTCTTCTTTTGGAGCTTCCCAAGTTTTAGAGTGAGAAAGCATGATTTTCTTCTCTTCTTTGTGGAATTCCAATACTTGGAAGGTCAATTTCTCGCCAACTTCAGCTACCGAACCATCAGCTTTCGCTAAGTGCTTCAATAAAGCATATCCTTCGATTCCGTATGGAAGCTCAAGTGTTGCTTGTTTGTCGTTTTTAGAGATAATTGTACACTCTTGGTCTGAACCTACTGTGAAGATATGCTCAAATGTATCCCAAGGGTTTTCTTCTAAGTGTTTGTGGCTAAGAGCTAAACGACGGTTTTCGCCATCTAATTCTAATACCATTACTTCAAGAGCATCACCAACTTTTACAAAGTCAGATGGGTGTTTGATTTTCTTAGTCCAAGACAAGTCAGATACGTGAACTAAACCATCAATACCTTCTTCTAATTCTAAGAAAATACCGAAGTTAGTCATGTTACGTACAGTACCAGTGTGTTTTGTGTTCACTGCATACTTGTTGATAAGGTCTTGTTTAGTCCAAGGGTCTTCAGTTAATTGTTTGATACCCAACGACATTTTACGCTCTTCACGGTCAAGAGTCAATACAACTGCTTCGATTTCGTCACCGATTTTCAAGAAATCAGATGGGTTACGTAAGTGCTGTGACCATGACATTTCAGAAACGTGAATTAAACCTTCAACACCTGGTTTCAATTCTAAGAAAGCACCGTAATCAGCGATGTTTACGATTTTGCCTTTCACTCTTGAACCAATTGATAATTCAGCAGCTAAAGAATCCCAAGGATGTGATTCTAATTGCTTCATACCGAGCGAAATACGTTTCTTGTCTTCGTCAAAGTCTAATACTACAACTTTGATACGTTGGTCAAGTTTCAATAATTCGTTCGGGTGGTTGATACGGCCCCAAGAAATATCAGTGATGTGCAATAAACCATCTACGCCACCAAGGTCAATGAATACCCCGAAGTTAGTGATGTTTTTAACCACACCTTCCAATACTTGTCCTTTTTCAAGGTTAGTAAGGATAACCTGACGTTGTGTTTCAAGGTCTTTCTCGATAAGGATTTTGTGTGAAACTACTACGTTATCGTTAGTATGGTTGATTTTCACAACCTTAACTTCCATTTTCTTACCAACGAAAATATCAAAGTCACGAATTGGTTTCACGTCAATTTGTGAACCTGGCAAGAATGCCTCAATTCCATAAATATCTACAATCAAACCACCTTTTGTACGGCGTTTTACCAATGCGTCAATAATTGCATCTTCAGTAAATGATTTTTCGATGTTACTCCAAGCAGTCAATACTCTTGCTTTTTTGCGAGAGATAACCAATTGGCCCATTGCATCTTCTTGTTTTTCGATGAAAACTTCCACTGTATCACCTACTGCGAGGTTTGGAAGGTCACGGAATTCAGAAGTCGAAACTAAACCATCTGATTTAAAACCGATGTTAAGCAATACTTCACGGTCAGTGATACCCACAACCGTTGCCATTACTACATCTTTTTCTGTTACATTAGCAAGCGTCTCTGAGTAGAGTGCTTCTAATTTTGCTTTTTCGTCGGCTGAGTAGCCTCCGCCAATACCTCTTTTGGTGACCTTATCCCAGTCGAAATCTGCAATTTGTGCTGCCATAATATGTTGATTTTTAGCTCTTTATACATCAACTCGTCGAGCTGCCCGAGTTGAAAATGGTTGAAAATAAAATCTTCCTTCGTAAAAAGGAGTGCAAAATTACTAAAAAATCTGTAAAAACAACTTTTTTAAATCGAATATTTTGTAGTAAAACCTTGATTTTCAGCAAGAAAATAAAAGTAAAGTGTAGTTTTTATGATAATTCATGATTCATTTCTCACATGAACACTATCTTTGTGGAAAACCAATAAATTTGTGGCAAGAAACTATCCTTTATATTCGCACGAATACTTTATGTCGAAGGCCCTCGATTTGGCTGTTCAAGCAGGCGAAGCGGGCGAAATACCCGTAGGTGCAATCGTAGTAGCAGGTGGAAGTAGAATTATCGGAAAAGGGAGTAATCAAACCGAACAGCTAAATGATGTAACGGCTCATGCCGAAATCATAGCCATTACGGCCGCAACGCAGTTTCTGGGAGCAAAATACTTGAAAGATTGCACGCTCTACGTAACGCTCGAACCTTGCGTGATGTGTGCAGGAGCATTACATTGGTCGCAAATTGACCGCATTGTTTTTGGGGCTTCGGATACTAAAAGAGGTTTTGCTCGTGTTAGTCCGCCTATACTCCACCCAAAAACGAGTGTTGTAAAAGGTATTTTAGAAACCGATTGCGAAATGATTTTAAAGAATTTTTTCAAAGGTTTGCGAACATAAAATTGAAAGTTAGCGTTTACGGTTTAGTGTTGATACAAACAGCGTAGCATAAAATTATCATCTAATATTTTAAATTTTGTTTCAAAAATGGCATATACACTCGAACCCCTACCGTATGCAAGTGATGCTTTAGAGCCACACTTCGACAAAGCAACCATGGAAATTCACCATGACCGCCACCACCAAGCTTATGTAACAAACCTCAACAATGCAATTGCGGGTACAGAAATGGAAAGCCTTTCATTGAAAGAGTTATTAGCAAATATCAGTAAATACCCAGCCCCAGTTCGTAATAATGGTGGTGGACATTTCAACCACGATTTATTTTGGAATATTCTTTCGCCAAACGGTGGAGGTGAGCCATCAAGCACATTGGGTGCTGCTATCGACGAAACTTGGGGTTCGTTAGCAAACTTTAAAGAAGAATTCAAAAAAGCCGCTATTGGTCGATTTGGTTCAGGTTGGGCATGGCTTTGTGTTGACGACCAAGAAAAATTATTCATCACCTCAACTCCAAACCAGGATAATCCTTTGATGGATGTAGCTGATAAAAAAGGTATTCCAGTATTAGGTTTAGATGTTTGGGAACACGCATATTATTTGAAATTCCAAAACAAACGCCCAGATTATATTGATTCTTTCTGGAATGTAGTTGACTGGGACGAAGTACAAAAGCGTTATTCAAATGCGAAAAGAGTAATTCCAAACGCATAATTCTGTATGTAGAAATTTATAATCGGGGTAGGTTTTGGCAGCAAAATCTATCCCTATTGTTTTTTGTTCTATTCTACTTTTTGAGTGTTAATATTTGCCAAAAAATAAATAAACAAAATTTATTTCATTAATTTTGCGACTTAATACTTAGTTTTGTGTTTTAATTAACGCCATTTTATTCATAGGTAGCTACAAAATGAATCTAAAAAAACAACTCTTTCTTTCGATAGGTAAATTCTTTCTCTTTGTTGGTATTAGCCTTTTAAGTTTCTCAAATGTTTATGCACAGGATGTTGATGAACTGTCTGACGATCAAATTCAGCAATTCATGAAACAAGCTCAAGAAAGCGGTATGACAGAAGAACAACTAATGGCTGCTGCTGCAGCCAAAGGTTTTGGTTCAGCTGATATTTCTAAGTTCAAGGAAAGAATGACAAGGCTTCAAGCGGATAAAAAAGGCCCAGTTAATACAAATACTACTGACACTGAAAGAAGATTAAATGACACAACATCTACCAAAAGTGTAAGGCAGCAGATTAAGGAAGATAGCACAGCTATAAGAAGAGAAAAATACTATGGACTTAATTTGTTTAATAATAAAAAAATTGTTTTTGAGCCCAATTTACGTATTCCAACGCCTAAAAATTATATCTTGGGAACAGGAGATGAATTGAATATTTCAATTACTGGTTTTGCCGTACAAACATACAAAGCGAAGGTTTCACCAGAGGGTACAGTTCAATTAGATATTCTTAGCCCTATTTATGTGAGTGGTTTAACCATTGAGCAAGCCCGTGAAAGAATCATTAACAGATTAAAAAGTAGATTTGCAGGCCTAAACAGTTCTGGTGGTGGTCTTTATGCAGATATAACATTAGGAAATATAAGAAGTATTTCAGTGACTGTTATCGGAGAAGCTCTTCAGCCAGGAACATTTACCGTACCATCTCTTGCAAATGTATTTAATGTACTTTATGCCTGTGGTGGACCATCAGAAATAGGGTCATTAAGAAATATAGAAGTTTTTCGTAATGGTAAAGTTATTAGAACTTTGGATGTTTATGATTTTCTATTGAACGGCGACCAAAAAGATAATATCATTCTGCAAGACCAAGATATTATTCGTATTCCTTATGTGGATACGCGTGTAACACTTGTAGGGGAAGTAAGAAATCCTAAGATTTTTGAAGTGAAGAGAGGTGAAACATTGAAGGATGTTTTGGCTTTTGCGGGTGGCTTCAAAGAATTTGCATATTCAAAAACGATTTCTTTAGAAAGAGCGACACCAACCGAAAAACGTATTGTTAGTATTGACCAAAATGAAATAGTTTCATTTATTCCTCAGAAAGGAGATATTTATACGATTG
>JALQYE010000157.1 GCA_023254245.1 Emticicia sp. | reverse complement strand
ATCTATTTCGGTTGAGAAAAGACTTGCGGCTTTTACGGCAAGAAAACCTTTGAGAAAATCGACGATTAGAACAATGATACCCGCCTTTTTGCCAAGCGTACGAAGAGAGTTAGTTGCCCCTGCATTTCCGCTTCCGTGCTGACGAACATCGATTCCATGAAAAATTTTACCGTACCAAACTGCTGTGGGAATTGAGCCTGCTAAATAGGCGAAAATAGTGCTAAAAATCATTAAGGTCATTTGTTGATATTGATAGGAAGGCAAAATTACACAAAATTGTGATATTTCGTGTTAGCCTCACAACAAAAAACACATAAGGAGCTAATATGCAGCAACTTATGTGTTTTTGTTTTATTTTAAAATTGTATATTTTCAAACATTTCTATACCAAAATAGCAGCAATTATCCAAACAAATAGCTGTTATTTTATAACAATTTACATACGAGTTACACCTTTACGTTTGAGGGCTAAATCATGAGCAGTATCGTAGTATGAACGTAGATTTGTCCAGTCGAAAATTTCAGAGATATTCTCAACACGATTACGTTGCATAATACGGTCACGTCGATTCATGGTTACGAATTTGTACAGAATCTCGGCCAGTTGGTCGGCAGCTTTATCGAAGTTTTTAGTCTTACGATTCACTACATAAACCCCTACATTATCGTAATCTTTCATTAATTGCATAATGAAATCTCCGAAACCCGACAAATCACTCGTTACGGTTGGAATACCTCGAACTACGCACTCAAGCGGCGTGTAACCCCAAGGCTCATAGTAGCTCGGAAATACACCCAAATGACAACCACGCACAAACTGGCTATACTCCATACCAAATAACGGATTAGTTGGCGAAATAAAGTCTGGGTGATACACAAATTTTACTCGGTCTTGCTCGTGGTTGAGCAAGTTCGTTTCTTTCAAATAATCAGTAATATCATCAGGTTGTTTGAGCAAGTGCGTTACGGTATGCGGAAGTTTCTTGGTCTTCCAAGTCTGAATCGTGCGGCGTAAGCGAAGTCTCCAATATTCGTCCACAAATTCATTCAAATCAGGCAGATTTGGGTCGTCGTTCGATGCTGAAGCATGGAAAAGGTGTTCGCCGATTTGCTTCTCGATTGATTCGCACGTCTGACGAATCTCTTCCATTACCGCTCTCGACTGCAATACTTCTGGGTCAATCGAATGTACTGGATTTTTAGTAATAATAAACATCACCACCGTTGTATCAATTCCAGCTTGTACGAGTTTGAAATTCAAACGTTTGAGGGCTTCAAGCGTAAGGTCATAGCCTTTATTGCGGAACTCATAACGCCCCGATGTAAAGAAATAAAGCGTATTATCCAAATCCCACGAGTAACTCTGGAAGAAATGTCCCATCACAAACTGATGTATTTTTTCTTTATATTTCATGTGTAGATTCTGAAATTCGTGCGTAGCAGCAAAACGAGTTACGTTTAGGCCATTTGGCAAAATCAAATCACAAGTTCTTCCAAAAAACACCTCACATTCTTTGGCGGTAACGTCACTCACTGTCGTAAGCACGTGCGATTTTTGAGCCGCTAAACGCTCGATTTTTGCTTGGGCTTCAATTCCATAGTTTTTGGCCTCCACATCCCAATCATATCCTGATAGTTTTTCGTAGAAATCGGCCTCGTTTCCTGCAATATAACGCCCAAGCATGGTTGCATGAGTGGTGAAAACGGTTGAAATCGGCACATTATCCGTACGAATATCAATCAATGCCGTTGCGGCCATCCACTCGTGGAAGTGAGCCACAATATCATTTTTATAGCCGTAAGTTTCCCCAAATTCAGTTAAAAATACACGAATCATTTCGCCAAGAGCAATTACTTGGTCAACGAGTGGCTCAGCATTGAGTGTAGAAATTTGGTGTCTTTCCCAGAGTTTAAATTTATAATCGTTAGTATTTTTTAGAAGGGCTTTAAAATCAAGTAATACAATTTTTGGCTTACCCGTTACGAGCCAACGTCCATAATGAGCATCAAAGCCCATTTCTTGCATCTTCTTGACTGTCTTGCCAAACGGAGATTCGTCGAGGTCAGCGATGGGCTCAAACTCAATCATTGCTGTATTCGGGAAATAAGGCCCAACGAGGCAATAATTTTCGCCCCATTCTTCTACCATCGAAGGTACTTTTGAGCGAATAACGGTGTAAATCCCCCCTACTTGGTTGCATACCTCCCAAGCTATTTCCATCAACATTGGCTTCTTTTGTTCGCGTGGCTTAATACTAATGGTTTCTTCTGATTCTTTCTTTAATTTTGCTTTGGTTGCCATGTTGCTTAAAAAAATGGTAAAACATAGGGTTGAATTAGCTTAAAAAATTTAACAATAGCAATAAAAAATTTAACTTTTCAAACAATACTAATTCAAAAAGTTGATTTTTAGAGTTTCTACTATTTTTTGTATAAATTTCTGTTGGCAAATCTATCATATTCGTCGATTCATTCTATTACTATTAGGTTATTTTTTATGCCCAAACGCTCAAATTATTGGTTAGGAGCAGGATTAGTCTTTGGGGCAGCGTTTGGTTTTGCTTTAAAAGGAATCTTTATCAAATCAGCTTACAGATATGGCATTGACACTATTTCGTTGCTTTCGCTTCGATTTTTGTTTTCGGTGCCGTTTTATGTTTTCGTATTATCTCGGAAAAGAATCAAAGAAGAAAGCCATCCACAAGTACCGATGTTTACTTGGATAAAACTCTTTGCGGTTGGGTTTGTAGGCTACTATGTTTCGGCGTATTTTAACCTCTTGGGATTAAACTATATCACGGCCAGTTTAGAACGGATTTTACTCTTTGTGTACCCAACTTTTGTACTAATTCTACGAGCAATTTTACTAAAAAAACGAATCACTCGCCTACAATGGTTGGCACTTGGTATTACGTATCTCGGAATTGTACTGGCATTCTTGAAAAACTTTGACGCACATCAACAGAAAAACATCGGTTTAGGGGCTTTTTGGGTAATTCTGAGTGGATTTACGTATGCTTTTTACCTCATCAGTAGCGATGACCTCATTGCCAAACTTGGCACAACCCGTTTTACTTCCTGGGTCATTATTTCAGCACTTTTCCCAACGCTCCTTCATTGCTATATCGACAATAGACTGGCTATTTTTAATTTTCCGACACCTGTTTATATTATTTCGATGTCGATGGCCGTTTTCTCAACAGTTTTGCCAACATTCATGTTATCAGAAGGGATAAAACACGTGGGTTCGGGCAATGCTTCAATAATTGCGAGTATTGGGCCAATTTTTACAATATTTTTAGCCACGGCATTTTTGGATGAAAACATCTGGCCCGAACAAATCATCGGAACGATATTCGTCTTAATTGGCGTATTTCTGATTAGTTGGAAAGGAAAAAAATAGAATTTGCAAATTCAGCAAGAAATTTAAGAAACGGGGGAAAATACTATGAACCGCCAACTATCAACCATTGACTTGTTTAATAACTAATCATTAACATTTAATCATTATACAATTACCACACAATTTGATTAATTTTGAAATATCAATTGCAACACCCAAAAAAATGAAATACCATATTACTGTTTTTAGCCTATTATTTACGATAACTGCTTGTACTGACAAAAACGAAAAAAAACAACTACAATTATCTGATACACAAGAATTTAGAAAATACTGGTTTTCGAGCAAAGCCGAAATCAGTAGTTATGATTTACAGCAAGCCCAATACGGCAAATTAAATCAAGGTGAGGCTGTAATGGTATTTGTGAGTGAAGATTTTCGTCTGGACAAACAAGTAAAATTAGAGTCAGATGCGAAAGAGAATGCAACACCTGTACTGAAACTAAATTTTATTAAAAAGTTTATTACGGGTATTTATGATTATTCGATGTACACATCAGTTTTTACGCCCGTACAGACCAATACATTTCCTGCAACGCTCAAGGTAACAAATACCAACCAAGAGTGGTGTGGGCAGAGTTTTTTACAACTCAATTATCATCAGAACGGCTATCAAGTGCTGGGCAAATCGTATTTTGAAGAGGAGGTCTCAGAAGAATGTCATATTGATTATGCTATGCTCGAAGATGAACTTTGGACAAAAATCAGACTATTACCCATCGAACAACTGCCAAAAGGCAATGTTTTGTTGGTGCCAAGTATGACGTCTTTGCGTTTGCGTCATAAAAAAGTGCAAGCCGAAATGACCAAAATTAAGCTTGAACCTTATAAGGGCGACTCAACATTTAAAGGCAAAGATTTGATGGATTATCAGATTAATTTCCCTGAAAGTCAACGAGATTTAAGAATCATTTTTGAGAAAGGATTCCCACATCAAATTATCGGTTGGGAAGACACCTATGAAATAAGAAAAAAGAAGCTAACCTCAAGAGCAGTATTAAAAGCAACCATTCAAAATGCTTATTGGGAGAAAAACACGCCCGCTGATACCACTTATAGAAAACTTTTGAAGTTAAAATATTGAATATGTAATTTTGTATGAGGTCTGTACTAAGGGTCTGACCCAAAAACGCAGATAAAAGCATTTTTTATTTAGGCTCAAAGCCGATTAACAATAATTTGATGAAAAAGCCCAATGTCTTTTACTTTCTTATCTCTTTATCATTAATAGCAATTCTTGCTTCATGCGGAGAAAAAAAAGCTCAAAAAACAGAAAATAAAGCTGATAGCCCAGCCATTCATACGCTTATTTTCATTGATAAAACCGCCAGTGTTGATGTATCAAAGCCTTTTGTGTCTCAAAAATACCAACAAGCACTCAATAGTATTATCGAAGAGAACGTAAGGAAATCGGGCGATAAATTTGAGATTTATTATATTCACGAAAATACCGCCAAAGGGCGTTGTCTTTCGCTCACCTGCCGCACCGAAATGGAAGATACCGAAGGCATGAATGCAACCGACTTAGAGGCTATCAAGACTTCGTACGATTTATCAATAAGAAAAGAACGCACCTTCGTAATCAAACAAGCCTTAGCACGCCTCAATGCTCAAAACGATAACGCTTCTAATCGAGAAACAAATATCTTGGCAAGTATTCCAGTAATTGCCAAAGCCTCAGAATCGGGAGCGGTTGTGAAGGTGTATTATTTGAGCGATATGGTTGAAAGCGTAAAAAACGGGCGAGATTTTCAGATAAAACCACCAAAAGACGATTCGGAAGCCGAAGCATGGGCAAAAGCAGATGCTGAAAAATATAAAGATTTAGCCTTAAATGGCCCCGATGTTTCAATGATTTTACCATTCGAGCCAACGAGTTCTATCAAAGAAAATAACCCAACGATTACGCTTTATTGGTCTAAACTATTTGAAAACTTAGGCGTAATGAGTGTGCAAGAATTGTAACACAATTTTCTAAATTGTGCCAACGATATAAACAATATAATTGTAATTCAGAGAATTGTCCCACAAAAAACGGCGATACATCTTTCGATATATCGCCGCCTTTGTATATAAGAACTACTAATTATTGCTGAGCTTTCAAAGCCTCTGCTCCACCAACAATCTCCAAGATTTCGTTAGTAATGGCAGCCTGACGACTACGGTTATACTCAATTTTTAATGTACGTAATAACTCGTTAGCATTATCAGTAGCTTTGTCCATTGCTGTCATTCTGGCTCCGTGTTCCGACGCATTTGAGTCAAGAACAGCCTTAAACAACTGCATTTTAATGGCTTTTGGCATTAATTCCAATACAATTTCTTCTTCCGATGGTTCAAAGATATAATCTATTTTACCAGCATTTGAGTTATCATTTTTCTTTTCAACCAAAGGCAACATTTGTTCTGCACGGATAATCTGTGTAGCAGCGTTTTTAAATTCGTTGAAGATAATCTCAACAACATCGTATTTTCCTTCAGTAAATGCCTCCATTACTTGTTCGGCAGCCTGACGAGCAGTTGCAAAATTCAAGCGTTGGAAAATATCCATATATTCCGCATTTACTTTAAAGCCACGTTTTTGTAGTGTTTCTCCACCTTTTTTACCCAAAGGCATGATTTCTACTTTTCCTTTAGCAGCCTGAGCAGCGTATTTCTCTTGCACAAGAGCCAATGTAGCTTTCACAACATTTGAGTTGAAAGCACCACAAAGACCTCTATCCGAAGTTACTACAATAATCAATACGTTCTCAATCGGGCGTACTTTCGTGTACGGGCTTGTTGCTCCTACTTCCGTATTTGCCGAAACCGTCGAAATCAATTCATTCAACTTAGTAGCATACGGACGCATCTGAGTAATGGCATCTTGAGCACGACGAAGTTTCGCCGCCGATACCATTTTCATTGCTTTGGTAATCTGCGTTGTAGAGTTTACCGAAACAATTCTATTTCTTACTTCTTTTAATGAAGCCATTTTTTTTGAGTTCTGAGTTTAGAGTTCTGAATTCTGAGTTTAAAACTCATTACTTCAAAGCTCATGCTTAGTTTTATTTGAGCTAAAATTTTTTGATTGAGATTTCAATCTTTAGCAAAAACTATGCGAGTTATGAGTTTATAATTACCAAGCTTTAAACTCAGAATTCAGAACTCATAACTCAGCACTATTTTAAGCGTATTTCTCTGCTAATTCTTTACCAACTTTCTTGATGATAGCCGTAACATCATCATCTAATTTACCTGCTGCAAGCTTCGTGATAACTTCTGGATTTTGAGCTTTCAATAACATGATAAACTCGTTTTCAAACGCTTTTACTTTGTTTACATCAACTTTATCCATTACACCATTGATTGAAGCATAGATGATTGCCACTTGCTCACCCACTGGAGTTGGAGAGAATTGAGCTTGCTTCAAAATCTCTTGGTTTTTACGACCACGGTCGATAGTCAATTTTGTAGAAGCATCAAGGTCAGAACCAAACTTCGCAAACGCTTCCAATTCACGGAATTGTGCTTGGTCAAGTTTCAATGTACCTGCTACTTTCTTCATTGACTTGATTTGTGCATTACCACCCACACGTGATACCGAGATACCTACGTTAATCGCTGGACGAATACCTGCGTTGAACAAGTTAGACTCCAAGAAGATTTGACCATCAGTAATCGAGATTACGTTAGTCGGGATATAGGCAGAAACGTCACCTGCTTGAGTTTCGATAATCGGAAGGGCTGTTAATGAACCACCACCTTTTACCTTACCTTTCAATGAAGGTGGTAAATCGTTCATGTTGCTTGCAATCGAATCATCAGAACTGATTTTCGCAGCACGCTCCAATAAACGGCTATGTAAGTAGAATACGTCACCTGGGTAAGCCTCACGACCTGGCGGACGACGAAGCAATAATGATACCTCACGGTAAGCAACCGCTTGTTTCGACAAGTCATCGTAGATAACTAATGCTGGACGACCAGTATCACGGAAATATTCACCGATAGCAGCACCCGTAAACGGAGCAAAGAATTGCATCGGAGATGGGTCAGAAGCACCCGCATTTACGATAACTGTGTAGTCCATTGCACCATACTTGCGAAGTGTTTGCTCAACCGCTTTTACAGTAGATGCTTTTTGTCCACAAGCTACATAAATACAATATACTGGCTCGCCTTTGTCGTAGAATTCTTTTTGGTTGATGATGGCATCAATACAAACCGCAGTTTTACCAGTTTGACGGTCACCGATAACCAACTCACGTTGTCCACGACCGATTGGAATCATGGCATCGATTGATTTGATACCTGTTTGTAAAGGCTCAGTTACAGGCTGACGATAGATAACACCTGGTGCTTTACGCTCCAAAGGCATTTCAAAAGTTTCACCTTCAATTGGGCCATTACCGTCGATAGGTTCTGCCAAAGTATTTACAACACGACCTACGATACCTTCACCTACTTTTACAGATGCGATTTCTCCCGTACGTTTTACTGTTGCTCCTTCTTTGATACCTGTCGAGTCGCCTAATAATACCGCACCTACGTTGTCTTCTTCGAGGTTAAGTGCTAAGGCTTTTAAGCCGTTTTCAAATGCCAGCAATTCACCGGCTTGAACTTTTGATAAACCGTATATACGTGCTACACCGTCGCCGATTTGTAGCACTGTACCAACTTCTTCGAGTTCGAGCTTCGGTTCTTGCACCTGCTAATTGCTCACGCAGGATTGCCGAAACTTCGTCTGGTCTAACTGATGCCATATAATTTTTTTGATGAGTTTTGAATGTAATTTTGAAAAAACGTGTGCTGTACTCTTGCTTTTTCGGGTGCAAAATTACGATACGATTTTCACAATTCCGATATTTTGCTTAAAAAAAGATTAAAAATGTAGGATTATTTTTAGAATTTAGCGGCCTAAGAGCAAGCTTTTGGATAAAAAATTGACAACTTTGCAAAAGTTGTCAATTTTAAGAGCTTTTTTTGGCATCTTTGCCGAAAATTAACTTATTCGAAACCAAAGCGGTTTTTGCTATTTTTAACGATGAAAAACATTGATGTTTGCCTAACTCCTGATTTACTTCACCTTCATAATATTGACAACACGATTGTGATTGTCACCGATATTTTCAGAGCTACATCTTGTATGGTTACGGGCTTTGCTTATGGTGTAAAAGCCATCATTCCTGTCGAAACCGTAGAAGAATGCCAAGCTCTACAAGCCAAAGGTTTTATTGCAGCGGCCGAACGTAATGCTCAAAAAGTTGATGGATTTGAACTTGATAACTCGCCGTTTAGCTATATGGATGAAAAACTCATCGGCGAAAAAATTGCAATGACTACCACTAACGGTACGTACTCTATCTCAAAAGCGAAAAGTTCGGCTGTAAAGGTTTTGGTGGGTGCATTCTTAAATCTAAATGCGATTGTAGAATACCTAAAAACACAGCCTTACGATGTGTTGGTGCTTTGTGCTGGCTGGAAAGGTCGTACGAATTTAGAAGATACGCTCTTTGCAGGTGCATTGGTAGATGCCGTACAAAACGAATACTTTGTGGCCGAAGATAGTGCAATTATGTCTATGAGACTATATCAACAAGCAAAAGATGATATGTTGGGTTATTTGGCTAACTCATCGCACATTCGTCGTTTGCAACGCTTGGGTATCAACAAAGATATTGGTTATTGTCTGCAACGTGATTTATATGATGTTGTACCTGTACTACGTGGCAATGAGCTGGTGAATATGTAAAAGCCCAACCCTCCCCAATAGGGAGGGCTTAATTTTAATTGTAATCATATCTTCTCTTCATCAAAATGAAACTAAAATTCCATATCCTAACGCTGCAAATGCGGCACACATTTACGATTGCACATGGCTCGCGAGACGATATTGATGCCTTCATCGTAGAACTTCAAGATGGCGACATCAGTGGCTACGGCGAAGCGACTCCGATTCCTTATTATGGTGTTACTGCCGAAGGCATGAGAGACAAACTCACTGAATATCAGAGCATTATCGAGAATTACGATTTGCAGAGTCCTGAAGATTTTTGGGCATTTATGTATCCGTACTTGAAAGATGATTCGTTTGCTCATTGTGCTTTAGACATGGCAGCGTGGGATTTGTGGGGCAAAAAACAAGGCAAACCGCTTTACGAAATCTGGGAACTGGACATTACGAAAGCCCCTTATTCGAACTATACAATTGGCATTGATACCATTGAGAAAATGGTTGAAAAGATGCAAGAGTTTGATTTTCCGATATATAAAATCAAACTCGGCACCGACCACGACGTTGAGATTGTCCGTGAACTTCGCAAACACACTGATGCACTTTTTAGAGTTGATGCCAACTGTGCTTGGGGAGTAGAAGAAACGATTGAAAACTCAAAAGCATTTGCCGAATTGGGTGTAGAGTTTATCGAACAACCCATGCAAAAAGAGGATTACGAACCCATGTTGGCAGTAATGGAAGGCTCAGTATTACCTCT
>JALQYE010000156.1 GCA_023254245.1 Emticicia sp. | reverse complement strand
GGAATCAATGCAAATTCATTGTGTTCAAAGCGTTGATTTTTCAAACATTTGTAGTGTCTCATATCTTCGATTTTATTCGATATTTAAACTCTGCCACCGCCCAATCTTCTTCGTTATCAATATCGTGAGCATCCATTTCTGAAATAACAATTCCGCTGGTGTTTTCGGTCAAAATACTTCGATTTTTTAATAATTTTTCAGTTTTAAAGAAATAAAACTGCCCTGCATCGTGATAAAGTGGCGTAAGGTCTTGCGAACGCACTTGGGCGTTTTCGGGGTTTTGCCAACGAAGTTTATTATCTTGAAAAAGTACTCCTCGTTGTGGAGGAAACGAGAATTTCTGAACTGGATACACCGAATCGAGCTTTTGAGACTGAAGCAAGTCAAAGGCTTTTTTCAGCGTTTCGGCTGAAACGAATGGGGCAGTTGGGTAAATACAGCAGCCTATTTCAAAGGTTTTATTGAGATTTTTGTAAGCATCTAAAACTTCTACCAAAACATCAACGGTGGTTGCATAGTCATTGGCGTTTTCGGTGCTTCGAGCGAACGGGACGTTCGCCCCACAATTTTTTGCAATTTCGGTAATTTCTTCATCATCCGTCGATACCATTACTTCATCGAAAAGTTTGCTTTCTAAAGCTGCTTCAATCGAATAGGCAATGATAGGTTTTCCGAGAAAATCTTTGATGTTTTTTCTCGGAATCCGTTTGCTTCCGCCTCGGGCGGGTATGATACAAAGCCCCCCTGCCCCCGATGGGGGAGTTGAATCACTGTTAGCTTTAATATTGACTTGCGGAATTTTCATTTTTAAAGAAATTAATTCCCCCATCGGGGGTTAGGGGGCTACTTTCTCCAGTAAACACATACAATCCGCATTACCCGATTCAGCTTGGTTGACGTATGGGTAAATTTCCTTTTTCACTAAACGAAGATTCGAGAAGCGGTCGAGAAAGAGCTGAGCGTAGTCGGCTTTCCAAAGGTAGTCGCTATTGCCTCGGTAATTGATGCTGGTTGTTTCGGGAGCGTAATATTCCCAACATGAGATATAACGTTTTGAACAACGCACCATTTCGTCCATAATTTTTGGTAAATTATCGGGCGAAATATGAATCAAAACACCATTCGTACAAACTAAATCGAAATAGCTATCTTTAAACGGTATATCAAAGCCAGAGCCTTGAATAATATTGATATTTTCGGTAAATTCTTTGGCTTTTTGGGCAGCGTAATGTTGTAATTCCACACCGTAAATGTTCTTAAAACCCGAACGTTGAAAACCCACCAATTGCATTCCAGTGTTACAACCTACTTCTAAAATTTTGGCATCTTTCTCTAAATCTGCGTAGAATTTCTCATTCATTGCAATTTTAGTAATTCCCCAATTATCGAGATAAAACTTATCCCATTCTTCGGGATTTCTCGAATTTCTATCGGTGTAATCTTTGCCAAATTCACCACTCCAAAATTGTTCTTGTTTCGTTTGCATTCTTTGGTAAGAAATCTATAAATAGTTTTGTATTATGCCGAAAGGCTTTCTAATTCTGTTTTTTGGCGTAAATGGTGGCGATAGTGCATTTCATGCAAGTAATACCACTCTTTGGCATCGAGCCAGCCCATGGCCACTTGCAGAGCTTTGTAAGAACCATCGTCGTTACTAACGGCTTCGATTAAATTTTGAGAATCGGACAATATTTTTTTCAAAATGATTTTATACGCTTCTCTTGTTTTAGCAATTGGCTCAGGTCCACGAATGGCATCGGGAATTTTGAGCTTAACTGGTGGAAACCCACCGTATTTGAATTGTTGTTCACCAAAATGAGTTTTTTCTCCGCCTTCTTGTCCTTTTCGTTTTTCGAGACAACGCACGCAGTTTGCCAAGAAAAAGAATTGTGATGAAACTGTCAGATGCTCATACATTTGCCCAAGCGACCAAGTCTCCTCATCTTTTTTGAAGAAAAATTGCTCGTCAGTGTACTCGTTAAGGCTATTAAGGTATTGATTAACAACAGTCGCGAGATTGGGATAGACTTCGGTCGGAGACATTTCAGTAAACAGTTATCAATTATCAATGAATATTTATCTGTGACACGCCTTTTACGATTTGTGAATAGGTGTGTCACAGAATATATGAGTGCTTACTTATACATTTTTTCGTAATACTTTGTATAATCACCACTTGTTACGTTTGCCAACCATTGTTTATTAGCCAAATACCAGTCAACTGTCTGAGTAAGACCTTCTTCAAACTGCAATGAAGGTTCCCAGCCGAGTTCTTTCATGAGTTTGTTGGCATCAATAGCATAGCGTAGGTCATGTCCAGCACGGTCGGTTACGTAAGTGATTAGTTTCACTGAAGTCCCTTCTGGACGACCTAATTTTTCATCCATGATTTTGCACAATAAGTGTACTAAATCAATGTTTTTCCATTCGTTGAAACCACCGATATTATAAGTTTCGCCGTTGCCACCGTTATGATAGATTACATCAATAGCACGAGCGTGGTCTTTCACAAAAAGCCAATCACGTACGTTTTCGCCTTTACCATAAACTGGAAGCGGACGATTATGAATAATGTTGTTAATCATCAACGGAATCAATTTCTCTGGGAAATGGTTCGGCCCGTAATTATTCGAACAGTTTGAGATAACAACTGGTAATTTATAGGTATTATGATACGCTCTCACGAAATGGTCAGAAGAAGCCTTTGATGCTGAGTACGGCGAACGTGGGTCGTAGCTCGTTGTTTCTAAGAAAAACTCTTCTGGGTTGTGAAGTTCGCCATAAACTTCATCAGTTGATACATGGTAGAAACGTTTGCCCGAAAAATCGCTTTTCCAAGCGTTTTTGGCAGCATTTAATAAATTCACCGTTCCGATAACGTTGGTCATCACAAACTCCATTGGATTGGTAATTGACCTATCCACGTGCGATTCGGCTGCTAAGTGAATTACACCACTGAAATTATATTTTTCAAACAAACCATTAATGTATGCAGCATCGGTAATATCGCCATGCTCGAAAGTGTAGTTGGGCGATTTTTCGATGTCAGTCAGGTTTTCGAGATTTCCTGCATACGTGAGTTTATCAAGATTAACTATCTGATAGTTTGGGTATTTGGTAACAAAAAGTCTGACTACATGAGAGCCAATAAAACCTGCTCCGCCTGTTATAAGTATTGTTTGATTTGAGTCCATGAGTATTTATTTTTCAACAATTATATTTTGCTCTGATTGTTAATTAAGCTTTCTTCATCAATTTCTTTTCCCAACGCCACGCATCTTTTAGGCTTTCGGCGAGTGTTTTCTCTACTTTCCAGCCCATTATTTTCTCGGCTTTTTCTACACTTCCGTAAATTTTTTCTACATCCCCCGCACGGCGTGGTCCGATTTCGTAGTTGAGTTTAAGCTTATTTACTTTCTCAAAAGTTTTAATGATTTCGAGAACCGTATTTCCTGTCCCTGTACCTACATTAAATACATCGTAGTAAGTGTCAGCCTGTTTTGCGAGTAATTCGAGTGCTGAAACGTGGGCTTTAGCCAAATCTACTACATGGATAAAATCTCTGATGTTCGTGCCATCAGGTGTATTATAATCACTACCAAAAACGGTTAGTTTTGGTCGGATTCCTGCGGCAGTTTGTGTGATAAACGGCACTAAATTACTCGGTACGCCATTGGGGAGTTCGCCAATATGTGCCGATGGATGAGCTCCAATTGGATTGAAATAGCGAAGTGCGATAATTTTAAGCGGATTTCCTGCGGTGATTGTGTCACGCAGGATGTCTTCACACATGGTTTTTGTATTTCCATAAGGAGAGGTAGCTGGTTGGCGAGGCGTTGCTTCGGTAACAGGAATTTGGTCAGGTTGACCATAAACCGTACACGAAGATGAAAAAACTAAATTTTTTATACCCAATTTTAGCATTACTTTTAAAACATTGAGCGTTGAACCAAGGTTATTTTCGTAATATTTGATTGGATTTTCGACAGATTCTCCAACAGCTTTATAGGCCGCAAAGTGGATAATTCCTTCGATATTTTCTTTTTTACAAATTTGTTCTAAAACTTTAATGTCATTACAGTCTTTTTCGTAACATTTGACCGATTTTTTGACAATTTTTTTGATACCTTTTAGTGCAGATTTGTCAGAATTATTGAAGTTGTCGATAATGATTGGTTCGTGTCCAGCATTGATTAATTCAACAACTGTGTGTGAACCAATAAAACCAGCTCCGCCCGTAACTAAAATTTTCATAAAAAAATGTTTGTTTTTTTTACAAAAGTATGAATTTAGCACTTGAATTGAAAATGCTTCTTGTAATTATGTGTAGTGTAGGGGTAAGTGTAGGTGTAATTTGCTTGTAGTTAGTGTTTTATCTGATTAAGCAAGCGTTTGAACACTTTTAGTATTAGAGGTTACAGAGCCAAAAATTGAAAACCTAAAAAGACATCAACAAATAATATGAACGAATCCGAGATAAAAGCTTTAGTTACATTACTTGATGATGATGACCATGAAGTGGTGCAGCACGTTGAAACCCGATTACGGACGCTTGGCGGGTCGATAATTCCGCTCTTAGAAGACCATTGGCAAGGGAATGGCCTCAACCCTGAATTACAGAAAAAAATTGAAGATTTAATCCATGATTTGCAGTATAATACGGTCATTGACCGTTTGGTGGCGTGGAAAAATGCTGGCCACGAAGACTTGCTCGAAGGAATGTGGATTGTGGCAACGTATCAGTACCCCGATTTGAATATTGATAAACTACGCCAATATATCAATGATATGTATTTTGATGCTTGGCTCGAACTGCGAGAAGACATGCACCCACACGACCAAATCAGAGTGCTAAATCAGGTTTTCTTTGATAAGTACAAGTATTTGCCTAATACCAAAAACTTTCATTCGGTGGCAAATTCGATGCTCAATCAGGTGTTTGATTTGAAAAAAGGGAATCCAATTTCGTTGTGCGTAATTTATATGCTTTTAGCAAAACGCCTTGGCTTGCCAGTCAGCGGTGTAAATTTGCCGAGTTTGTTTGTGCTTACTTATAAAACCCCGCAGATACAGTTTTATATTAATATCTTTAATCGTGGGTTGATTTTCTCAAAGGTAGATATTAGTAATTACATCAAGCAAATGCAGTTAAAACCGCAAGATTCGTTTTTTCAGCCTTGCTCGAATCTGGATATTGTATCGAGAGTGTTACGAAATCTGATTGTTTCGTTTGAAAAAATCTCCGACCTCGAACGTGCCAAAGAAGTTGAACGTATCTTAAAAGCGATTAGTTAAGCAAAAGGTTCTGACCTTAACAGGGCGTAGTTTGTGGGTCAGACCTGCGGTACAGACCCACAAACTACTAAAATGTATCCATCAATATGCTCGACATAGATATTATATTTTTCATCTATTTCATTGATTTTCAGTCTTCCTGAGATTTTGTTTTGTCCTTTCTCGAATGGAAAAACAAACAAGTTTTCATTAAAAATAACCTTTCGTTTTCCATAAAGTTTGTAAAGAGCTTCTTTGGCTGACCAATAAATGCAGAGCTTTTCAATATCTCCTTCTGCTTCTATTCTTTCCAGGTCAGATAAAAATTTGTGTTCAATTCTTTTCAGTTTTTCCGAAGGTTTCTCCATATCCATACCGAGTGCTTCATTGGGGTGCATAACGGCCGCCACGTAGTTTGACGTATGCGTTATCGACATTTGCCAGTTGCTACCCACTAAATAAGGCTTGCCAAATTCGTCTTTCTTGATACCTAAATATTTTATACCAAGCGAATTGGCTAAGTATTTGATTACGAGTCTACTACAAAAGAATTCAGTTTGTTTTTGTAGATGTCTGATAGCTGCTAATTCGGCATCGGTCAATATCTCTGAAGGCAGCATTGCCTGCAATTCATCGTGCGATTCGGTTACTTGCCAAACTGCCAATGAAATATCGTTTTCGTATTTTTTTTCTAAGATTACAGGCATGAAGTTACTCTTTTGGCTCAAAGATAGTCATAAAAACCACCATTGGACTAAGCATTTTAGGTGTATATTTGGGCAAAAACTACAAACTATGATAATCCTAAGAAAAATCACATTTAGTCTTATTCTTTCTGTGTTCATTCTTGATGTTTTTGCCCAAAAAACACCCCAATTTAAAGTAATTGCTTTTTATACGGCCAAAAACGATAAAGCTCATATCAGTTTTGTGCATGAGGCTAATCGTTGGTTTCCTGAGGTGGCCCAGAAATATAATTTTAGTTATGATTCGACTAATAATTGGGCAAATCTTAATTCGGATTTTCTTTCAAAATATCAGATTATACTTTTCTTAGATACACGGCCCGAAGATAAAACCCAACGGGAGGCCTTTCAGCAATACGTCGAAAAGGGTGGAGCTTGGATTGGGTTTCATTTTGCAGCTTTCGCTCTCAATAATTCTACCTATAATCAAGATTGGGATTGGTATCACAACCAGTTTTTGGGTTCGGGGCAATACAAAAGCAATACTTGGCGACCCACTTCGGCTGTTTTACGTGTAGAAGACTCGAAACACCCTGCCACCAGAAAACTTCCCGAAACCTTCAAATCTTCGCCCAATGAATGGTACAGATGGGAAAAAGATTTACGCCAAAATAAGGATATTAAAGTACTTCTTTCGATTGACCCAAGTAGTTTTCCACTCGGCACTGGCCCGAAAGCCCACGAAATTTGGCACAGCGGCGATTATCCTGTGGTATGGACAAATAAAAACTACCGAATGCTTTACGTAAACATGGGGCATAACGACATCGACTACGAAAATAAAACTAACAAAGAATTATCGTTTCAGTTCGCCAACGAAACTCAGAATCAGTTGATTATCAGTTCATTACTTTGGTTGGGAAAAGCTACTAAAATCAAAGTTCGTAAATAGTCTTTGATTTTCTATCTTTGTGAATTATCCTCTCAAAACACATGGAACTTGCTAATTTAGTAGCATTCAAATCATCGCACGAAGTCAAGCAAAAACTTTCGTCTTACGGAATCGTCAAGAAATTTGAAGAAGGTTCGGTTATTCTAAACGAAAATGCTTATATCCGAGCCATTCCGATTGTACTAAAAGGCTGTATCGGTGTAATGCGAACTGACGACGAAGGGCGAGAAATTCTACTATATTATATCAATGCTGGCGAAAGTTGCATTATGTCGTTTTTGGGTGGTCTTCACAACGATACCAGCAAAGTAAAAGCCATTGCCGAAGAAGAAACCGAAATCCTTTTCGTGCCGATTGATAAAGTAAACCTTCTTATCAAAGAAAACCCCGAATGGCTCGATTATATTTTCCGTCTTTACCATAAACGTTTTGAAGAACTGCTGGAAGTGGTCAATGATGTGGCTTTCAAGAAAATGGACGAAAGATTACTCAATTTTATCAAGAAAAGATGCGAATTGAGCAAAACTAATACGCTTCATATTACGCATGAACATCTCGCCAACGAACTCGGTACTGCCCGAGTGGTGGTTTCTCGCCTCTTAAAACAAATGGAAGAAAAAGGGCTTTTGAAACTCGGACGAAATAAAATTTCGCTTGTGTAACAAATGTTGCTGAACGCCAATTTTCTGTGTTTGATATTTGTGTTGTTAAAATAATTCTACCTCTAAAATTAAAAACAACAAACAAATGAAAGCAAACATGGGAACTGTTGACAAAGTAATCAGAATACTTGTCGCAATCGTAATTATAGGTTTATACTTCGCCAATCAAATCACTGGTACGGCTGCCATTATTTTACTCGTTATTGCTGGGGCATTTATCCTTACCAGCTTCATGAGCTTTTGCCCTCTGTACTTACCGCTTGGTATTTCTACTCGAAAAAAAGAAACAAATTAAAATAGTGGAGCGAACATTACTGTTCGTATATAAAAGGCGAACAGAATGCGTACGCCGCTTGATTCGCTCCATAAACAAATACTATGAATTTAATTAAAAACCATAAACTAACCATTATCGGAGCCGTGGTCGGTGCAATTGGTGGCTACCTGTACTATCATTACGTAGGTTGTGCGAGTGGCACTTGCCCGATAACATCAAAGCCACTAAATAGTACGCTTTATGGTGCCGTAATGGGTGGTTTATTACTAAATATTTTTCAGAAAGAATCATGAAAACCGAAGAAATAATCATCGCCAACCTAAAATGTAATGGCTGTGCCAGTACAATCAAAAAAGAAGTTTCGTCGCTAACAGGCGTAAAAGAAGTAGCGGTCGATGTAGAAAGAGATGCCGTAAAGGTCACTTACGAAAACATTGATAGGGAAAGCATTACTAATAAGCTCCATTCGCTGGGGTATCCAGAAGCTACCGAGAAAAACGGTTTGTTGCTGCAAATCAAAAGTTATGGAAGCTGTATGGTAGGTCGAATCAATAATTTATAAACTATACTCAAATGAATATCGGAGAAATAATCCAAGAAAAGAAAGGTACAATCGTAGATGTACGCACACCTGAAGAGTTTCGTAGTGGTCACGTGGCTGGAGCAATCAATATTCCGCTCAATGAAGTGCCCTACCGTGTCGAAGATTTTAAGGCTTTGGCTGCACCAGTGGTTTTGTGTTGTGCATCGGGCAATCGAAGCGGACAAGCACATCGGTATTTGCAGCAAAATGGCCTTGATTGCTACAACGGAGGCTCGTGGTTGGATGTAAATTATTATCAATCGTTAGCGGTTTAATGTCAGAATATTCATAAAAACGTACTTCAGAAAATGTTAAATACAATTAAAAATTTATTAGGTTTTGGCCCAAAGGTCGATTATGCCGAATTAGTGAAACAAGGTGCAATTATTTTAGATGTGAGAAGTTCGGGCGAGTTTGCAGGTGGACACATCAAAGGAGCAGTCAATATTTCGGTCGATTCTTTGGGTCGAAATCTGAGTAAACTTAAAGATAAAAATAAGCCAATTATTACCTGTTGTGCATCGGGTATGCGTAGTGCAGCCGCAAAAAATATTCTTTCATCAAACGGCTATACACACGTTTATAACGGTGGAAGCTGGGGCAGTTTACAACAAAAATTATGATTACTAAAGAAACATTACTAACCAATTGGCACGTTATGCGTTGGCTAAGGCTGGGCATGGGGCTTTATGCGGCCGTGGTTGCTTTGCAGCTACACGACCCACTTTCGGGGTTTATTGCTGCCTTGTTTTTATTCCAAGCCGTTACAAATACTGGGTGCTGCGGAGCTAACGGTTGTTCTGTTCCAACGTCCTCTAAAAGAAATTCGAGAAAAATAGAAGAAGTCGAATTTGAAGAAATTAAAAATTAAACAACATGGAACCACACTATTTTAATGTAAATCTGAGTTGGATTTCAGACCGAAAAGGCGAGATTTCTTCGCCCGAATTAGAAAAAGAAATTGAAGTTGCTACTCCGCCACCATTTCCAAAAGGAATCGAAGGTATTTGGTCGCCTGAGCATTTACTTACGGCTGCTGTAAATAGCTGTTTTATGACCACTTTTTTGGCCGTAGCCGAAAACTCAAAACTTGAATTTGCACTCTTTGATTGCAAAGCCAAAGGAAAGTTAGAACAAGTCGAAGGTAAGTTTTTGATGACAGAAGTGATTCTCGAACCAACACTCGTTATCAAAAAAGAAGCGGATAAAGACCGTGCTGAGCGAATATTACAAAAATCAGAAGCTGCTTGTTTGATTTCAAATTCAATCAAATCGAAGGTTTCGATGATTCCAACCATTCAACATTGATACAACCATGACATTTTCAGAAATAATTAATAGCGATAAACCCACACTCATTGATTTCTTTGCCGAATGGTGCGGCCCTTGTAAAATGATGAAGCCGATTTTGGAAGAATTGAAAGGAAAAGTAGGAGAGAAGGCCACGATTTTGAAAATTGATGTCGATAAAAACGCTCAAGTGG
>JALQYE010000155.1 GCA_023254245.1 Emticicia sp. | reverse complement strand
AACGACGCACCGCACTGAAAAGCCTTTCGGTGGCTCTCGGTGGTTTGGTGTCCATGCCCGCTTGGGCTTCTTGTTGGACTCCAGACTCAATCGGCAACGACAAATCTTTATCTGCCAGCGACGAAGCTATTTTAGCCGAAATCGTCGAGACTATTATTCCAGAAACAAAAACTCCAGGGGCAAAATCTTTGAAAGTGCATCAATTTGCTTTCCGCATGATTAATGATTGCTACGGAGAAGCAGCTCAGAAAAACCTTCAACAGGGCCTTGTCAAAACTGAAGAGTTGGCTAAGAAAACGTACAACAAGTCTTTTGTTGAATGTGATGCTCAACAACGCAAGGATACTATTTTGCAACTAAGCAAAGCCGACGACGCAAGCAAAAAATTTGCGGAAATGATTAAAAACCTAACGATTCGTGGTTATACAAACTCTGAATATTACATGGTAAATGTGCAGAAATACGTCATGGCTCCAGGTTTTTATCATGGCTGTGTTCCTGTAAAACAATAGACCCTCTAATCAAAAGAGAGTCTTTAAAGTAGCTTTTAAAAAAAAATCTCCGTTTTGTCCTCCCTATTGGGGAGGGTTGGGTGGGGCTAATCAACGAAAAAAATGCCAAGTTTTAATATAGATTCAGTAAAAGACCGCACATTCGATGCCATTGTAGTTGGCTCAGGAATTAGTGGCGGTTGGTCAGCTAAAGAGTTGACAGGTAAAGGTTTACGTACATTGTTGCTGGAGCGTGGACGTGATGTAAAGCACGTAACCGACTACCCAACTACGATGATGAATCCGTGGGAGTTTGATCACCTCGGACAAATCACGAAAGAACTAAAAGATGCCAATCCAATTGCGAGCCGCTGCTACGCATTCAACGAAGATGCCGCTCATTTTTTTGTGAAAGATGCTGAGCATCCGTACGTACAAGAGAAACCCTTTGATTGGATTCGTGGCTATCAAGTTGGCGGAAAATCATTGATGTGGGCCAGAGGAACCCAGCGTTGGTCGCAGTATGATTTTGATGGTCCCGCACGTGACGGTTTTGCAGTAGAATGGCCCATCAATTACGCAGATATTGCCCCGTGGTACAGTTACGTAGAGAAATTTGCGGGTATTTCTGGAAATAAAGATGGACTTCCGCAGTTGCCTGATGGTGAGTTTTTACCCCCTCACGAGCAGTCGTGCGTGGAAAAGCATTTCACTAAAGAAATGGCGAAGCATTATAACGGTACCCGTCCGATTATTATCGGGCGTTGTGCTCACCTAACCAAGCCTCAACCGATTCATTATCAACAAGGTAGAGGACAATGCCAGAACCGAAACCTTTGTCAGCGTGGGTGTCCGTATGGTGGGTATTTTAGCAGTAATTCATCGACCATTCCGTGGGCGATGCGAACTGGAAAATTGACGATGAAAACCGATTCAGTGGTTCATTCAATTATTTATGACGAACAAAAAGGTAAAGCTACAGGCGTAAGAGTAATTGATGCCCACACCAAGCAAATGACTGAATATTACGCCCGTGTGATTTTCTTGAATGCTGCAACGCTCAATACGAACTTGATTTTATTGAATTCTACATCGAATCGTTTTCAGAATGGTTTGGGTAATGATAATGGACTCTTGGGAAAATATATTGCGTTCCATAATTTCCGTACGACGATTTCGGGAGAATACGAAGGATTTCTTGATACTACTACCGAAGGTATTCGCCCAAATGGTAGTTACATTCCTCGTTTTCGCAATGTTTTCAAACAAGAAACTGACTTTTTACGTGGGTATGCCGCAGGTTTCAGTGCCAGCCGAATGACTCATTATGATACTTCTGGGATTGGTGAAGATTTGAAAGAAAGCCTAAATCAGACACGTTATGGTAATTGGCGAGTTGGTTCGCACATGATGGGCGAGACGATTCCGAAAGAAAGCAATTATGTGGCACTCGATAAAAATCTGCTTGACCCGTGGGGAATTCCGCAGCTAAAAGTTTCGGTGGCTTATGACGATAACGATGAGAAAATGATAAAGGATTTTCATGAGCAACTTACCGAAATGTACACAAAAGCTGGCTTCACAAATATCAAAACCCACGATAAACCTGATAAAGCCCCAGGCTTGGATATTCATGAAATGGGTGGTGTACGAATGGGAAAAGACCCAAAAACATCAATGCTCAATAAATGGAATCAGTTCCACAATTGTAAAAATGTTTTCGTGACTGATGGAGCTTGTATGACATCAAACTCAACACAAAATCCATCACTAACTTTCATGGCTATTACGGCACGTGCTGCCGATTATGCCGTGAAGGAATTTAAGAAAGGTAATTTGTAAGTAATTGATAATTGAAGTTTTCGTACGATTTTGATAGTTAATAGGGAGATTTTAGAGGAAATCTCCCTATTTTGCTTTAAATTCCTGCCAAGTAGCATTATAAGCACCAAAACAGCCAAAACCACCGTTGATATTGGTGTAGAGTAATACTGGTTCGGCAAAAGGATTGTTGTTTTCTCGTTGTCGGCGGAGTGATGTATGATAATTGTAGTAATGAATATCGGTTTGGAAAAGACCAACTCTTATTTTATCTAAACGGCCTTTAATTCCCGTACCCGAAGCAAAGGTTGGTTGATAATCACGGCTTAATGAAAGTAACTGACCATCGGTGCCTTTATCATCTAAAGTTCGTAAATCTATTAGTGTTATCACTTGAGTCGGAATTATATTTTTGTTGTTTTTAGGGTCTGGTAGATAAAAAATCATTCCAAATTCACTAATTGCTCTATAATAGTTAGATTCTCCTGTTTTATCCTGCCAAATAACTTTCACATCATAACTTTTATTTATTACGTTATTTCCTCGTTGAGACTCATTAATCGTAGTAGAATCTATTCTTACTTCCTTAATATCGGCGTGTACAGGAACGGTAGTCGAGGCACTCACTTTTCGACCATCAGGAGTGCTTACAGTAATGGTATAAGTTTTCCCTACTAATATGGGTAAATTGGTGGGTAAAGCACGGTAATAACCCAGTTTAGCATTATAAATTAGTTGAATTGTTTTGCTCCCGTCTGATAAACTAACAGTTGCATTCGTAATGTCATCTCTAATATCACCAGTAGTACCAATGAGTAATTTTGTCTCGGTAACTTTGGCCGCCAAAACCGTATCTTGTGGTGAAATAAAGCAAGCAACTACCAGTTTAGAATCAGTGTCGGGCAGAAACGAAGGGTCAATTTCCTTAATTAAACTTTCACACGAAAGAAGAAAAAACTGACTAATTGTAAGCAAACTGTATAAAAATATTTTTTTCATCATCATAAATTTTTCTTTAACTCCCCTTTGGGGCCTGTTGGTAGCCGAGCGGAGCCGAGGCTAAAACTTAAAATTATAACTAAAAGATGGAATAATCGGGAATATCGAATAGCGTTGTAAGATATTGATAGCCTGGTTGTTAGCATCTATTTTTGTATTGAGTTGGTAGAAAAACGGATTTTTTCGATTATAGGCATTATAGACGCTAATTTCCCAGATACGTTCGTGACGGCGTTTCTTTTTGCTAAACTGAACGCCCAAATCGAGTCGATGATACGGCTCGGCACGGAAAGTATTTTTCTCGCCATATTCCTGCACGGCTCTGCCCGCAAAAAGCGGACTTATTGGCGTATTAGAATTATTGATAGCATTATTTGCACCAAAACGAGTATTAAAATTGCTATAACCATTATACCTCGAAAGCGGCATCGTTAGGGCGTTACCTGTGCCATACACCCAAACTGCCGAAACAGTAATGTTTGGTTTAATATCATAGATTCCGACGAGCGAAATATCATGTCGGCGGTCATAGCGAGGGAAAAACGCTTTACCAAAATTTAATTCGTCAAATTGCCATTTTGTCCATGAAAGCGTGTATCCCGCCCAACCCGAAAATTTCCCTACTTTTTTCTGTAATAAAAACTCGGTTCCGTAAGAGTATCCCTGTCCAATCGTCACATTATCTTCCCAGCGTACACGTGTGTTACTCGTGGGGTCGTTTACCAACAAAAAACTCGCACCTTCTTTATAGTTAATGAGGTTGTTCATCTTTTTATAATAACCTTCGATGGTCAGCGTAAGGCCATTTTTATCAAAATCTTTGGCAAAGCCTGCCGCTACTTGTTGCGACTGCTGAGGTGCAATCCTGTCGGTAGTAGGTACCCAAAGGTCAGTAGGTAAGCCAATACCTGTATTTGTAAGCAAATGCACATATTGGTTCATCATGGCGTATGAAGCTTTGAAAGCTAAATCGGTGCGGAGTTTATAAGCTGCCGAAAATCGTGGTTCTGGACGAACATAGCTTGCCCCTGAAACCTGATAATTACTAAGGCGAAGACCAGCATTCATTTTTATTCGGTCGGTGGCTTGCCAAACATCTTCGGCATAAATACCTGACTCAACAACATCAATATTATCGATTCTTGTTTCAAACCGACTAATGTCAGAGTCTTGCAGTACAACAGCACTGGGCGTAAACCGATGAAAAGTAGATTGAAGACCAAATTTTAAAGCGTGTTTGGGTACAGGGAAAAAATCAAAATCGTATTTAATGGCATAATCTCTGATACCCGATTGATAATCTAAATTATAGGTAGAATTGGTATTAGTATTGAGGTCAAGAGAGTTAACCACCGAACTGATGTTGAAACGATAACGGCTGTAAATGAGCGATAAATTACCAAAAAGTTTCTGCGAAAAAAGGTGATTCCAACGCAAAGTGGCAGTTTCATTGCCCCAATTTAGTCCATTTGAAGAGTTGTTTTCTGGGCTTACGGTATTCGTACTAAACTTATCTTTTCCGAAATAGCCACTCAAATATAGTTTGTCTTTCTGTCCAAATTCGTAATTAATTTTGGCGTTTAAATCATAAAAATAATAGCCGCCAGTAGTTTGCTCAATGGCATCTTTCTGCGATGCCTTGATGAGCGGAGCCGCCACCACATCAAGATACGTGCGGCGAGCCGAAATAATAAATGAAGATTTAGTGGTTTTTTGCTTTCTTGTTTTAATCGGTCCTTCAAGTGTTAATCGTGAAGAAATCAGTCCAATTCCACCTTCTCCGTGTAGTTTTTCTTTATTTCCTTCTTTCATATTCATTTCGATAACTGATGAAAGTCGGCCACCGAAACGAGCAGGAAAACCACCTTTGGTGAGTTCTACACTTTTGAGTGCATCGCCATTGAAAACCGAGAAGAAACCAAAAAGGTGGCTGGCGTTATAGACTACGGCATCGTCTAAAATTATCAGGTTTTGGTCAGGCCCACCGCCACGAACGTAGATTCCCGATTGACCTTCCGAGCCTTTTTGCACGCCTGGCATGAGTTGAAGTACCTTCAAAACATCTTTTTCGCCCATGAAAGCAGGAATTTTCTTGATTTGATTGATTGGGATATCAATTTTACTCATTTCAACTGACTCGCTCACTCGTTCTTCTTGACGTTTCGATGAAACCACCACTTCATTGAGCTGATTAGCCGATGCCAGTTCGATATTTAGTTCGACGTTTTTATTTAGAACAACTGTTTTTTCGACGCGTTCATAGCCTACAAACGAAAAAACTAAAGTCGTAGCACTGTTGGCTGGAAGCGTTATGGAATAAAAACCGTAATTATTACTACTCGTGCCGATGGAACTATTGGGCACGTAAACATTTACTCCGATAAGTTGTTCTTGACTGCCCTTTTCACGTATGTAACCACTAATTGTAAAAGTTCGTTGGGAAAAAGATATATGGCTCAAAACAACTAAGAATACTAAAACCAACTGTATTTTTTTTATCATGGGTAGGAGATTGTTCTTTTTATTACTACGAAAAATGCCCTCTAAAAGTTGTGCAAAGGGTAAAAATTAAAAATTATAGTATTTTGCGAAGATTAACAATAAAAAAACATTGTAATGTCTTAAATATCAGTTGTTTAGTTTTTATTTGTGACAACAAAAATTGTATTTTTACATCATCATTAAAAAGTCTTACCTTTAATCATTAAAATTATTATGGCAGAGAACGAAAAAAGCGTTACCGATAAAGCAACCGAAATGGCTGGACAAGCAGTAAATGCAGCAACAGAAAAATTAACAGATTTGAAAGAAGAAGCAACTGAAGCAATTGATACTTTAAAAGCGAAGGCTTCTGAATTGGTTAGCGACGAAAAAATCAATGAAGTAAAAGCACAAGCAGCTGAAAAAATTGCAGATTTGAAAGAAGATGCAAACGAAGCAGTAGAAGCAGCTAAAGCAAAAGCTCAGGAAGTGGCAGCAGGTGCAACCGAAAAATTGGCTGATTTAAAAGAGGATGCTACCGAAGCAGTAGAAGCAGCCAAAGCAAAAGCACAAGAATTAGCAGCAGAAGCATCGGCTACAATCGACGATTTGAAAGCAAGAGCTTCGGAGTTGGTAAGCGATGAAAAAATCAACGAAGTAAAAGCACAAGCTGCTGAAAAAATCGAAGATTTGAAAGAAGAAGCAGCGGAAGCAGCCGCAGCAGCCAAAGCAAAAGCACAAGAAATTGCAGCCGAAGCCAGCGAAACAGTTGCCGAAGTGACTCAAAAAGCCAAAGGTTTTTGGAGCAAATTATTTGGTAAATAATTAGAACAATAGATACAAAAACGGTGAGCCTGCAAGCAAGCTCACCGTTTTTTATATTCAGTTATATTGTTTATTTCGCTGTAAGTAGTTGATTATTATCCACCTACTTCTCTGTTGATTGCTGACTATTAGCAGTTGGCTATTTATAGAATACTGCTCGCTGCCGCCATCGCTACGGCAATGACTATGGCCGGCAAATAGCCATCAATCGTTAGGTCGTCGGTAAAAGAATCGATTACCTTTAAAAGAAAAGCCGATACGAGCATGCGTACAATAAATGTGAGCATTCCCAGAGTCAAGAAATTGAGTGGTACTCGAATCAGAAAACCAATTGTGCTATTTAGAAGACCCAAAATTAAGGCTACAACAATAGCAAATACATAGTTTTTAATATGAACTTTTGGCCATAAATAGGCGATTCCGAGCAGAACGCCCGCATTGAGTAGAGTTTCTATGATAAATCTCATGTTGTTTGGGTTTAATGGAATTTTAAAATGATTTATGTTTAGACTAAAAAATTATGCCAGAGTAACGTTAATCATTTTTTACTGACCTAAACTGTGGGTTGCGGACTATCCATCGTAGACTTTCTTACTCACTTTTCCAGCCAGGTCCTTTCACAAATCTGCCCGATTTTACGCCTGTGTGCTGGCCATTATTCACTACTTGCTTTCCATTCACAAACACATGAATCATTCCTTCTGATAATTGATGAGGTTTCTCAAAAGTGGCCTTATCTTGAATTTTATTGGGGTCGAAAATCACAATATCAGCATAATTACCAACAGCCAAACGCCCTCTTTTCTGAATCTTGAGGTTGTCGCAGGGCAACGAGGTTAGTTTTCTGATGGCTTCTTGCAGCGTAATTACTTTTTCTTCACGTACATATTTACCCAAAAGTCGAGCAAAATTGCCATAAGCTCTTGGGTGACTACTCGACTTCAGAAACACCCCCGCAGGATTCATCGAGGCGGCATCTGAACAGAAACTCATATAAGGTAATTGAATTTGTTTTTTTACGTTTTCTTCGCTCATCAAAAAATACACTACATCTACTCGTGAGCCATCGGAAACTACTAAATCCATTGCGGTTTCGTACCAAGTTTTTTTCTTGATAGCTGCTACTTCTGCCAATGTTTTACCAATATATTTTCTGAGCGAATCCTGTTTAAAACCAATCAGAAGCGTTTTGTCGGCTCCCGCTGCCAAACATAAATTTTCCCAATCATTTTGTGGCGAACTCATTTCACGCCCGACTTGCTCTCTTATTGTACCAGATTGTAATCGTCTGCTCCATTGTTCAAAACCACCTTCTTGCACCCACGGTGGCATGGCGGCATCAAGTCCAGTTGCTCCTGCAATGTAATTGTACATATCGGCCGTTACATTGATTCCTGCTTTTCTGGCACTATCAATCTTAGCGATTACCTTATCTATTTTATACCAGTTGTTTTTTCCTGCGGCTTTTAGATGATAAATTTCGGCATGAATATTGGCCTCCTTTGCAATTCTTATTAACTCATCAGTTGCTTCTTCGAGTTTATTACCTTCACTTCGTAAGTGAGAAATATACGTACCTCCGTACTCAGAAGCTACTTTCGATAATTCGATAAGTTCATGCGTATCAGAGTATGTGCCTGGAGTATAAATTAATGCCGATGCTACGCCCATGGCACCTTCTTCCATTGCCAGTTTTACGTGCTTTTTCATGCGTTCGAGTTCATCAGGTTTGGGTGGGCGATTGGCGTAACCCAATTCCATCGCTCGTACTGTTGATGCTCCCACAAACGAAGCCACGTTGGTCGAAACTCCACGTTTTTCTAAGTAAGTGAGATACCCACCCAGTGTATTCCACGGGATATCATACTTAATATTGCCTTGCGATTTTTTTGCATCGACCTTCATCGCTTCGGTGATAGGCCCCATCGAATCGCCTTCGCCCATCACTTCAAGCGTAACGCCCTGCATGATTTCGCCCATCGAACGGCCATCTTCTATCAGACTTTCGGTACCCCAACTTAGCATATTTACAAAACCAGGAGCAACTGCCATTCCTTTGGCATCTATTACGGTTACACTTTGAGTATCAAACTGAAATCCTAAATTTCCGATAAAAGCAATAGTATCATTTTTTATAGCAATATCGGCCAAAATAGGGGTTGTCCCGTTACCATCGAAGAGAAGTCCATTCTTGATAATGAGGTCGTATTTATTCTGATTGCAGGAAAATAGCAACAGAAAACTGCTAAAAAAGAGTAGTTTATGGGGTTTCATGTAGGTTTGAATCAATTTGGCCTAAAAATATAGAAAAACCATAAGTAATGAAATCTTTACAGACCATAAAGCGAGATTTTATTTTATCCCGTAGGGATTTAATATCGGTAGTATTGAAAATAATTCGATTCCTTTTTTGATACGGTGTATATCATACAATTATCGGTAGAATTATATTCATAGCGATTTTTGTGCCGAAAAAACAATAAATTTCGCGTTTATAAGTCATCTTTTGCTAAAAAATACGTTATTTGAATTGTAATATACCGACTACTCATTTTGCCATGAAGAACCCTTTTTTGTTATACACCCTTTTAATTTTAATGGAAACCCCAATCTGTGCTCAATCATTCGTTGGGAACTGGCAAGGGCAGATAAAAGGAAGTAATGGAAGTCTGAAAGCTGAATTATTTTTAAAAACAGCCAATACTAATCAAATAACAGGGCAAATGCTGGCGTTTTCGGGCGGAGAAACCAATGCTTATCAAGTTAAAGGAGTTGCCACTGGTAATGCTGCCACAGGAACACTTACTTATAATGATGGAACTGTATTCACATTCTCGATGCTATTACAGAATAATACCATTCAACAGAAAATCAGCTATAATAATCAAGTAATTCTGGAGGGTAGTTTTGCAAAAGCAAGAATGCCTGTTTCGTCGCCTACGCCAAACACCGCTGTTAAAGCCGACGGCTTGCCACGAGACTCAAATTTAGTTGGAAAATGGACGCACCAAGAAAATTACTCATCGAATGGCGGATTTTATGGTGGCAGTAGCACGTCTATTATTTTGAATGCTGATGGCACGATTGATGATGGTGGTTCAAGTTCGTATGTGAGTGGTCCAAATAGTTCTGGTAATTCTTCGGGTGGTGGAAATTCGGATATCGCCCAAGTAAAAGCAATGGGAGCAAGGTGGTTTACGAAAGGGAATATTCTTTACTGGCGAGTAAATATCAACGGTAAAATCACCGATGTCCCCAACTCAAAGTATTACATAGAAAAAGGTGCATTGCTGCTGACGGATGTAAATACGGGCAAAAAAATGCTTTATTATAAGGGAAAATAAGTTTTATTTTCTTTCATAAGTCAAAATCGAAATGTCGTAAGGAGTATTTTGCCCTGCCGAAAATTCCTTACGTTCGGTAATATTAAATTTGGATTCATCAAAT